>JAUCGG010000173.1 GCA_030378015.1 Desulfococcaceae bacterium HSG8 | reverse complement strand
TCAGAAATAAGATTCCCAAATCGCAACTGACTGATTTTACACAAGTAGAAAAGTTCAAAACCGTTCCAAATCCTTATTTCCGATAATGTCTATTCTATAGTTTTTAGGCCATGATCTTCGTTCGGGCCATGTGGCTCGGATTGGCAAATCCGAGCCACATCCGCCGGATTTGGCAATCCGGCGGGAGCATGGCGGGCTTGACTACTTTGCCAAAACGAAGATCAAGGCCAGTTTTCATATATTTGTATAACTTCAATAAAACAGAATGAAAACAAATTGTTAGAAGGGGGGATTTATGAAAAAACAAGTATGCCTGATTGTTATATTTATATGTATTTTTCTTATAGGTATTCAGACACTTTATGCGATGGCAAGTGCGGATACAGTTCCGGTCAAAGGAATGATTACGATGATTGATCTTGGCGCGAAAAAATGTATTCCATGTAAAATGATGGCCCCGATTCTTGAGGAACTGAAAAAAGAATACGAAGGCAGGGCAGCTATTGTTTTTATAGATGTCTGGCAGAAGGAAAATGCTGCATATGCCCGAAAGTTCGGCATTCGTGGAATTCCGACCCAGATTTTCTTTGATAAAGTCGGTAAAGAAGTTTTCCGTCATGTCGGATTCATGGATAAAAAAAGTATTGTTTCAATGCTTGAAAAACTGGGTGTGAAATAGTAGCGGATGATAGGAATCCACTTTTTGCACGGTTAACCGGAAAGTTTTCGATCTGCTGATTCTGGCAAACATTAATTGTTTATGATTTAAGGAGAACCAAGATGAAAACTGTATCAATTGCAGCGCTGGTAGTGGCGATGTTTTTTCTCCCTTTGAATGCTTTTGGCAGCGGCTGCGTAAGCTGTGACATAGAAGGAACCACTAAGGAAGGAAAATGCCTGGAGGGGGATTGTAAAAACGGAAAGGGAACTATGGTCAGAGCTGATGGCACGAAATATGAAGGTGAATTTAAAGACGGCCTGCCTAACGGAAAGGGAACTTTCATCTATCCCAAGATGGAAGCATCCAAAAAAGGAACTTACACATTCCGTGACAGCGGACGCTATGAAGGTGAGGTGAAACGGGGTATAAAAGAAGGTCAGGGTACCTTTATCTTTACGAGCGGAGCAAAATATGAAGGACAGTTTGAGGATGACAGGAGGAAAGGTAGAGGCGTCATGACCAATGCAGACGGCAAGGTTGCCTACGAAGGAGAATTTGATAAAGGTATGCCTAACGGCCAAGGGACCGTAAATTTTCCTGATGGAAAGAAATATACCGGGGATGTCCTTAATAACTATCTGAATGGTAACGGCACGATGATTTTCCCTGACGGAAAGAAATATGAAGGGGGATTCGTGATGAATAAAATCGCGGGCAAAGGCGTTATGACCTACCCTGACGGCAAAAAAGAAGAAAGATTGTTTTCAAATGGCAGGTTTATCGGAAACAAACCGCCTGCTAAAAAAAACGATTCATAAACCCTGCCTTTTTAAACCCTCGCTACATGGATTAGCGATAATAAGGATTTCGGCCCTGTTACTCACGGACAGGCTTAAAGGAGTGCAAAAATAGAGCGAAGCGGTCTTTTGCATTTTACGGCGGTGCAAAAAATCGCTTCGTTCTATTTTTACACTCCCTTATTATCCCTAATCCGGTGCAGCAAAAGGAGAACGAATATGTTTGAGACGTTGTTCCTGACGGTTAACGCATGGATGAGCGGAGGAGGTGTATGGCTCGCTGCACTGGGATGTTTCCTGTGGGGGATGATCAGCGTTATTTTCAGCCCCTGTCATATGGCCTCGGTCCCTCTTATTGTGAGTTATGTTGCGGGGCAAAATCAGCTTCTCGGAACAAAACAGGCTGCGCGCTATGCTGTTGCATTTACCGCAGGGCTTTTTATCACGATTGCCCTTGTAGGAATTGTCTGCTCTGTGCTGGGGAGGATGCTGGGAGAGATCGGCCCCTGGTGGACAATTCCGGTGGGAGCCATCCTCATCTGGCTGTCCTTGGACATGATGGGAGTCAGTGCGTGTTCCGTGTCCGGCGGTGCGTTAAGCCGCCTTAAAGTCAGGGGGGTATCCGGAGCTTTTATACTGGGACTGGCTTACGGGCTGCTTTCCGGTTCCTGTACTTTCGGATTCATCGCGCCGATACTCGCTTTTATAACCATTCAGGAAAAGATTGCCGTCGGTATTCTTTACATCATTCTTTTCGGCATCGGGCACTGCATTCCCATTGCCGCGGCAGGGAGTTCCGCAGCTTTGATGAAACGAATTCTGGAAAACAGGGGTTTCCGACAGGGAAGTATTTGGTTTCGCAAGCTTGCCGGCGTCGCCATCGCTATTTTCGGAGTTTATTTTGTTGTCAGTCCTTTCTGGAGCGCGTAACCTCCGAATGATTCCGGTGATAGGCCCATGATCTTCATTTCGGCCAACTTAATCCATCTTGCATGACCTGACGCTCACAACGAAACATGAAAGTCGGAGCGGATGACCAACCACCACCAAATACCAAACACTACCATGAAAATACCTTATGCCATCAGTGATTCATGTGTGAGGAATACCTGTTGTTCCTTCGGCCCCGGAGATTTGGGAAATCATTGTGGCTCTCTATGCTGAGAAACTATTATTCTACCACCCTCATCTGTACCTGAGAGATTGAACGATTCAGACGCCCTGATCGTCACATCTCCGCCCCGACCTTTTCCATATGTACGTGAATAAATCTTAGCAAGATTAATAATTGATATATCCTCTGCTTCAATGAAGATTTCCCCTCCTTCACCATTTCCCAAGTTATCAGACAAAAGCCTGCTTTTATCAAGGGCAAACTCTCCACCACGAATAATGATATTTCCGGACCCGTTTCCGCTCACATCTATAACAGACTTGTCGGATACCTCTATATTTCCCAGTTTCTCAGCAGAAGTTTCAGATCCTTCCAAAAGCACTTCACCGGCAGAAGCGACGCTTACCAAGCTGATCCGTCCGCCAGAAGCTCTGATATCTCCTGGTTGTGCTTCTGCCATTACAGGCATAACCCCATCAGGAAGTTCTTCAAACACAGGATCGCCATTTTCATCAATTTCCTGGGTTTCGTAGCGAGAGCCTTTTGTAAGTTCGATATCCCCCCGATCAGGGATATGGTTTTTCCTTCTGAAACATGAAGACCCGACGGGTTATCCTTCCATTCCTGTTCCGTAATCTCTCCCCGGCCTTCAAAGGAAATGCTCCCGATTTCATTATTCAGGAAACCGAACGCGGTCGGCGCGGCTACGGACATCACCTCATTCTCCTGCGGCATTGTGTAAAACCGTTCACCGTTTTCCAGGCCCAGGTAATCGGCTGTACTTACATGGAACGAACCGCCCAGATCAAGGGAGGCCCCGGGGCCGAACATCATACCCGCGGGATTCAGCAGATACATGTCAGCACCGGGAATTTCGGAACGGAGTTTCCCGTCAATCCATGAAGGATCTCCGCCGGTGACCCGGGAGATGATGTTCTGAACGGAATCCGGGCCCGTGAAGGTCGCGCTTTCGCCGGAGTGGATATTGAATTGCTGAAAGCTGTGGAACAGGTTCGTGCCTGCCGTATTCATCGCTGATTTTATAATCCGGGCCGGGCAAATCAAGTTTTCCTGCATTCCCTATGGTTCCGTCAAGGCGGACGCCCTTCGGGTGGGTTCCGTCTGCATAAACCTGAACAGCGGCAATTGTCATGAGTAGTGCCATTATCAGATGTTTCATGATTTCTCCGTATAGATTTTAAAAAATTCCGACCTGTGCGTTACAATTTCATGTGGGGTGGGTTCCGCTTCGCTCCAGCACCCTACTACTATACTACAACTTGTAAATACCTGTGCAAAAGTTTTGTAACATTTTTCTGATATCTCATTCTGAATTTTCAGGTTTTCACAAGCTCGGAAATGTTACAAAATTATTGATCAGGTACTTAAATTCCTCCCCCCTTAAGAAAGGGGGTGACGAACTTGTAAGTTGTGGTACTACATGATTGGGAGCATTTATGGATTCTTGCAGTAAATCGGCAATAAGAATCCACATTATAACATTTTGTAATTTTTAAGAATATAATGCTTGAAAATCCGATCATCAGAAACAGAATTTTTGCATTCGGAACACGAAAAAAGATCGTAACAAAGCCGGTACGGTCTGGCAGGTGAACGACAGAAATGTGTTGCAAGAAATTGTGAATGTTCCCATATGATTTAACCGCAGAGGAACGAGGAGTTATTCTCTGCCTTTTCAGAACTTTAAAGCCAACGAATTTCGGATTAAGAGCAAAATGATGGCGATGACTCTCTTATGGATAGGTACTTACGCTCCGAAAGCAGATATAAACGGCTTTTACGGCGATTACTCTGCAAAACAGTCTGGATAGAAATTGCCATGAATGCCTGCTGATAAAGGCTTCGGAAAAAATCATAAAAATGTGTTAATAGTCCCTGAATATTTCAGACAATTCCAGATATGGTTCCAGTGACAATGTTTTTTTCACAGGTTTATCTGACGACGCATCAGGACTGATCGGCGGACTTGCCCATAAATCATCAGAAGATGTCGGGGCCGCGTATGTGCCGGTGATGAGGAAATGGCTCCGTTTTTCCGGAAATCGTTCCGCACACGGGGTAAGCACCCATTCTCCCGCTTCGATGAAGTTCCCGGGCAGGACACCCAGCCCGCTGCTGATATCTGTTTCCGGCGACTCGATAATGACCGAACCGTCAATACCAAGATGAGAGGAGGCATCCGCGACACTGCCGGCAGATCGGATAAACTGATCCGCGGCAATACGGATATTCCCCCCGTCCCCTTCGTAAGCATTGGCTGTGAGCTTGCTGTTATCCAGGATGACGAACTCCGGGGCAATTTCAATATCCCCGCCGTTGCCGGTTCCGCTTCTGACACTGGTGGTGATCCCGCTGTCCGAGAGGCGGAGTGAGTTTCCGGCTATGATCATCACCTTGCCGTTCAACGCGTCATCTGTCTCATCTGTTGCGGAGGAGTTTATGGCCTCGGTGGTCAGTAAGCTGTTGTTCCGCAGATAGACGGAATTACCGGTATTGATAGTGATTGTGCCGGCAGGGCCTCCACTGTCCGAAGATGTACTCATCGAAGCGATCAGCGAGTCATTATTCAACCGGAGGTCATCAATCTTCAGCGTGATATTCCCGGCTTTTCCTCCCCCGGAAGTTGATGTGGAGATCGTCCCCCTATCCGAAAGGCCCAGGTCTTCAGCCGTAATATTAATGACCCCCGCTTCCCCTCCGAAGGATTCCTGGCTTTCAGAACGGGAGTATATTCCGCTGATATATTCTTTTTCCGGGTGATCCGGATATTCCTCTTGGAAATCAAGCTGTGTCTCCGACGGTTCTTTCAATTCGATATCCGAGCTGTCGCCTGAGATTCTGACACCTTCCGCATTTATCGTGATTTTTCCGCCCTGCCCTCCTCCTGATGTGCTGTTGGTGATCATTGCCCCGTCTGTGACGGACAAGGTTCCTGCTGTTATTGCGATATCTCCTGACTTTCCCGAATCTTCAGCCTCCGCAGATGAATCCGCATAAATGCCGCTACTGAATCCGTCTTCATTTTCACCGTGAGGATTGACTCCGGAGATTTCCGTGTGTCCTGATGCTCTGACGGTCATGGATGCCCCGCTACCGAATCCTTCAGTACTTGCCTTTATCATTCCGCCATCTCTGAGTGACAGGGTATCGGTCTCAATCAGAATATTTCCGGCACTACCTGCGCCTTCTTTTCTACCAAGGGCAGATGTGTATATTTTACTGGCTTCACCTTCATAACTCGTGCCGGAAAGCGTGACTGACGAGGATCGGATTGTTACCTCTCCCCCCTCGCCTTTACGGGATGATTTGGCGCCGATTTCCGCACCGTTATTCAAGGATATATTCGGGGCTTCTATCAGAATTGTTCCGCCATCAGCGATTTCGTCATACTTCCCAGCGGTACCTGCAAGCACAGCACTGTCTGATAAATTAACAGATTCAGATGCCCTGAGTGTTATGTTCCCCCCGTTTCCCACTCCATATGTACCCGAATTTATAAGAATACGATGTGTAGCTGAATTCAGTGAAATATTTTCTGCCTCAATAGAAAGATTGCCGCCATACCCTTCGGCATATCTTGCTACTGTAAGTTGAATAGTGGATTCTGACATATCGAAA
The DNA here is from genome assembly GCA_030378015.1 of Desulfococcaceae bacterium HSG8. Taxonomy (GTDB): domain Bacteria; phylum Desulfobacterota; class Desulfobacteria; order Desulfobacterales; family 4be13; genus JAUCGG01. The sequence continues at coordinate 6,180 of JAUCGG010000173.1, read as the reverse complement.
GACCCGGAAGCTTTTATGATGACATCTCCGCTGTTGGCTTTTCCAAAAGTGCTTGATCTGACAGAGACTTCTTCTTCAAAAAAAATATCTCCTGCTTCGATAGAAAAGATACCGCCTTCCCCCGTTGCGCTTTTCCCCATACTCGAATTGAATGTTGCATCGTTCAAAAAGACCGATTCAGTAGCCCTGAACGTCATATCACCGGTTATCCCAGTTCCGTTGGCTTCTGAGATACATTGGAAATCTTCTGATATAGAAATATGTTCCGCTTCTATTAAAAGACTTCCCGAAGAAGCGGCGTATTCACCATCATAATCGGTCGACAATCGGATTTCCTGATCATCTACACCTCCGATAAAGATGGCTGATTCAGATGCCCTGAGCGTCACATTTCCTCCCTGGCCTTTTCCATAATTGGTGGTGTGAATACTCGAGCCGTTTATAAATGATATATTCCGGGCATCAATCAGAATTTTACCTGCTTTATCTCCCGTAGTTCCGGCATGGATATCACTGGCATCCGAGACGAAATGTTCCCCCCGGGCAAAGATGCTCCCGTCTCCATCGCCGCTTACGTCTGACACAATTCTATCTGATATCGTTATATCTCCAAAATGATCTGAAGAAATGTCAGGGCCTTCTTGTGTGAGTGTTACTTCGCCGGCAGAGGCAACGCCCACCAGATTGATTCGTCCCCCGGGCGCACTGATATCAGCAGGATATACTGTTTCCATTGCAGGTATGGGATTGCCATTTTCATCGGTTGCAAGTATAGGGTCGCCATTTTCGTCTTCGCTGATAAGTCCCTCTTCATCAAGCACTTTTTCAAATACAGGCTCCCCATTTTCATCAATTTCCTGAGTTTCGTAGCGAGAGCCTTTTGTAAGTTCAATATCTCCGCCGATCAGGGATATGGTCTCTCCTTCTGAAACATGAAGGCCCGAAGGATTATCCTTCCATTCTTGCTCCGTAATCTCTCCCCGGCCTTCAAAGGAAATGCTCCCGACTTCATTATCCAGAAAACCGAACGCGGTCGGCGCGGCTACGGACATCACCTCATTCTCCTGCGGCATTGTGTAAAACCGTTCACCGTTTTCCAGGCCCAGGTAATCGGCTGTGCTTACATGGAACGAACCGCCCAGATCAAGGGAGGCCCCGGGGCCGAACATCATACCCGCGGGATTCAGCAGATACATGTCAGCACCGGGAATTTCGGAACGGAGTTTCCCGTCAATCCATGAAGGATCTCCGCCGGTGACCCGGGAGATGATGTTCTGAACGGAATCCGGGCCAGTGAAGGTCGCGCTTTCGCCGGAGTGGATATTGAATTGCTGAAAGCTGTGGAACAGGTTCGTGCCTGCCTGCCTGCCGTATTCATCGCTGATTTTATAATCCGGGCCGGGCAAATCAAGTTTTCCTGCATTCCCTATGGTTCCGTCAAGGCGGATGCCGTTCGGGTGGGTTCCGTCTGCATAAACCTGAGCAGCGGCAATTGTCATGAGTAGTGCCATTATCAGATGTTTCATGGTTTCTCCGTTACAATTCCATGTATAACATGTAGGGTGGTGTAACCCACCGTTTTTGCAGGTGTGGTGGGTTACGCTTCGCTCCACCCACCCTACATGATTTCCTCGGAGGATCAAGGAATTATCAGCCAATACGGCGGCAGAACCCCACCTTACTATCCCTCTGCGATAGTTTTCTGAAGCCATACCAGCAGCCCGATTACGATAAATGCCCCGGGAGCCAGAAGCATGAACCCCATATTTTCATACCCCGCGGCATAGAATGACTGGGGGATCACCTTATAGCCGAACAGTTTTCCCGCGCCCAGCAGTTCCCTGATAAATGCTACGCAGACCAGAACAGCACCGTATCCCAGCCCGTTGCCGATCCCGTCTAAAAATGAGGGGAGCGGGGGATTGCCCATTGCATAAGTTTCCGCCCTTCCCATCACAATGCAGTTCGTGATGATCAGCCCGACAAAAACAGATAACTGTTTGCTGATATCGTAAAGAAACGCTTTCAGGATCTGGTCAGCAAGGATCACAAGGGTCGCGATGACGGTCAGTTCCACAATGATGCGGATATTCCTGGGAATCAGGTTTCTCATCAGGGAAATCGCAAGACTGGAAAAGGCCACCACAAGGGTCAGTGACAGCCCCATGACAAGCGCGGTTTTCATTTGTACGGTCACAGCCAGCGCGGAGCATATTCCCAATATCTGAAAGGAGACAGGGTTGTTTTTCCAGAATGGTTCTGCGAGGGTTTTGAATGTTTTGGTTTTCCTGAGTTTCATCTTTGTACCTTTTAATAATTACCCGGACATATATTTTTCAGTACGAAACCTCGGAGTTCTTCGAATACCGAAAAACTTCTGTCAGGGTTAAAATCGGAAAATATCCGCCGAATATGGCTCGGATTTGCCAATCCGAACCGAGCAGCGGGACCAAAGAAGGAAAAAACTTACGAATCACTGTCGGGCGTATTTACAAGTTAGGGGAGTGATTTTCAGTCCCGGAGGGACTTCTGAAAACAGCCCGGCAATTCATTGCCGGGTGAGTATTCCGGATCATTCAGTCCCTCCGGGACTGAAAAAAACGGGGGGATATCCGCCCCGGCAATAAATTGCCGGGCTATTTTCAGTCGTCCCTCCGGGACTCCCAAGCTGTAAATGCGCCCATCACTGTCAGTAGTACAGCACTTCGTAAATTCCCCCCCCTTTTTTAAAGGGGGCCGGGGGGATTTCTGGCATAACTCACTTTTCTGTCAACGAAAAATCCCAGGCCCCCTTTAAAAAGGAGGGGCGAACTTAAAAAGTGCTGTAGTAGATCGAAAACTTTTCGTTTAAGCCTGCAAACAGCGGATTCCGGGTTAAAATAAAAACATCCGTTTTTTAATTTTTCCCGGAATGACAGCTTTAACATATTGTTATTCCAGGAAAAAACGGAAAACGGATGTTTTCCGATTTTTGCGAAAGTTTTCAATCTACGACTGTATGCCCTGAAAAAATACACATATTTGGATTCTGTTGTCAAGAAGCATTCCCGTATCACACTCCCCTAATTTAGTGGTAAATCTATATCTATCTGATATTATTGATAATAAGTTTTGAGAACGCCGCTGTCAGCTTATAAAAAATCAGCAAGTTATAACGAACGGATTTTCATTTAGAAAGATTTAGGGATTTCCCAATAAATAATCTGCCCACGCTGCCCGTCTGACCTTAATTTTAATCTTGCTCTTGCTCTTTAGTCAAGCAGGAGCGAGAGCACAAGAGCAAGATACCGGGTATATTAATTGGGGGAAATACCTTACCACTAAATCCGGGGAATCTGGAAAAAAGTTCTTGCAAACATCCGCAAGCTTCGATATATTTAAAAGCTTAACTAAAAAACAAGGAGCAAACTTTTAATGGATAATGATAAGCTTATAGCTAATCCGCTTATTGTGTTGCGGGAGGAGTTTGATGACTGGGCTGTTCTTTTTGATCCGGATACGGGCAATGCTTTCGGGATGAATCCGATAAGTGTTTTTGTATGGAAGCATCTGGATGGTCAGCATACTGCCGGGGAAATTGCGGAAAAACTGCGTAAAGAATGTAATGACGCGCCTGATGAAGCGGAAAAGTATGTTAAAGAATTTATAGAAGACCTTGTCAAGAACGGATTGGCAGGGCAAGAGTTCAAGGAAGACTAGCATAATGAAGATAATGAAAACCCCGAAAGATATGGATCTGGCAATAACAAACAGGTGTAACCTGCGGTGTTCCTATTGCTCTCACTTCTCAGGTCCGGGGGATGTTGACCACGATCTTCCCCAGGATGAATGGCTGAAATTCTTTGAAGAATTGAACCGTTGTGCAGTCTTGAAAGTGACCCTGCAAGGAGGGGAGCCTTTTATCAGGAAGGACATAAAAACCCTTATCCGAAGCATTGTTAAAAACCGGATGCGATTCGGTATCCTGACCAACGGAACCCTGATCACCGAAGATATGGCAGATTTTCTGGCGTCAACAGGCCGCTGTAATTATGTCCAGGTTTCCATAGATGGTTCAACATCTGACATCCACGACAGTTGCAGGGGGGATGGAAATTTTTTCAAGGCTGTCGAGGGATTGAAAAATCTCCGGGATCATAAGGTAAATGTGACTGTGAGGGTAACGATACACAGGCACAATGTGAATGACCTTGAGGAGATTGCCAGACTGCTCCTGGAAGAGATCGGAATCCCCGGGTTTTCGACCAATGCTGCCTCTCACCTGGGTCTGTGCCGCCAGCATGCTGATGATATACAGTTGACCGTGGATGAACATTCCCTCGCCATGAAAACACTGCTGAAACTCAATAAAAAATATAACGGCCGCATCACTGCCGAAGCCGGTCCCCTGGCACATGCAGAGCGATGGGTTGAAATGGAACGGGCGCGGCGGGAAGGCAGGAAAGCAATGCCGGATCGGGGATATTTAAAAGGATGCGGCGGGGTTTTCAACAAGATGGCTGTGCGAGCCGACGGTGTTATGATTCCCTGCATCCAGATGAGCCATATTGAACTGGGGCAGATCAACAAAGATGATCTGAGGACCGTGTGGCAGGATCAGCCTGAACTCAGGAGACTCAGAGAGCGGCAGGATGTTCCGTTGAGCCAGTTTGAATTCTGCAAAGGCTGTGAATACACCTCATACTGTACAGGGAACTGCCCTGCAATTTCTTATACCATGTTAGGGAAGGATAACCATCCGAGCCCGGATGCCTGCCTGAGACGATTTCTTGAAAACGGAGGTGAATTACCTGATGACATCCGGTGAGAACATTCAAACTTCCGAAGTCCGCAACTTTCCGTTAAAACAGATATATTTCTATCTGACAGAAGGATGTAACCTCAGATGCAGGCACTGCTGGCTTGCACCGAAATATCAGTCCCCTGGAAAATCCTTTCCTGCCTTGGAACCGGATATTTTTCAGCAGGTCATCCGAGAGGCAAAACCCTTGGGACTCTCGGGCGTAAAGCTCACAGGAGGGGAACCCCTGCTTCATCCCCGTATCAGTGAATTGCTGGATATCATCCGTTCCGAAGAAGTGGGGATGAGTATGGAAACCAACGGTGTCCTCTGCACTCCCGAACTGGCTGAAAAAATGGCAGCGTGTAAAGATTCTTTTGTATCTGTCAGCATAGACGGGGCTGATGCTGAAACCCATGAATGGGTACGCGGGGTAAAAGGTTGTTTTGAGGCCGCGACAGAGGCGGTTCGGCTTTTTGTAAAAGCAGGCCTGAAACCCCAGTTGATTATGTCTGTAATGAAGCATAATAAGGATCAGATTGAAGCGGTGGTGCGGATGGCTGAATCCCTGGGGGCCGGTTCGGTGAAATTCAATATTGTCCAGCCTTCTTCCAGGGGTAATACCATGCATGAGGCAGGGCAGACCCTGACCATTGAGGAACTTGTGGAAACCGGGAATTGGGTGGAAAATTCTCTTTCAGACACAACAGATATAAACCTCCTTTACAGTCATCCGCCGGCATTCAAACCTCTTGGGAAAATGTTCGGGGAAAACAACAGGGCAGGCTGCGGGATATGCGGAATTCTCGGCATTATCGGTGTGTTACCTGACGGGGCTTACGCGTTGTGCGGCGTGGGTGAGACTGTTCCTGAACTGATTTTCGGCCAGGCCGGAAAAGACCATCTCGCGGGTGTATGGGAGAATGCCCGGGTAATACGGGAGCTTCGTGAAGGACTTCCGCAACGGCTCAACGGCATATGTAATGACTGCATGATGAAGGCCATCTGCCTTGGTCAGTGTATTGCCCAGAATTATTACAGCAGCAAAAATTTGTGGGCGCCTTTCTGGTATTGCGAAGATGCAAGAAAAGCGGGGTTGTTTCCGGAAACGCGCATAAGACCGTAAATAATAAATTACCAAATCACAAATAAATCACAAACACCAAAACACCAAATTCGTTTTGTGATTTGATTTTTGGGCATCCTTCACATAAAAGCTGAAAAGCAGTTTACACTTTTTCCGGCTGTAAAACACTTTTTCAAATTGTTTAAAACGATTTGAAAAATCGTTCTACAGTAAAGTGTAAACTGACAAATGAAGGATGCCGGTTTTTGTGATTTATAATTTGTGGTTTATTTAAATCTTGACAAAAATACAATAACAAATTATCCTGCCACTG
>JAUCGG010000172.1 GCA_030378015.1 Desulfococcaceae bacterium HSG8 | reverse complement strand
ATAATGCCATACGGGCGTATTTATATTTATAAGTTGGAGAATAGCCCGGCAATTTATTGCCGGGAAAGGCGGTTGATTATTTTTCGTCCCGCAGGACGACTGAAATGCTGTTTTTTCAACCGTCCCTACGGGACGGGATATCGTGGTATTTCCGATCCCGGCAATGAATTGCCGGGCTATTCTCAGATGTCCCTCCGGGACAAAGGCTTTATACTGATGAACATGTTTCCTATGCTGTCATAAACGGATTGCGAATGCAAGACGCTCTTTTGACGACAAAAGGGGTTTGCATATGTGAGCCAAGATATAATCAGTAGATCGAAAACTTTTGCAAGCAGTGGATTCCGGGTTAAAATCGGAAAACATCCGTTTTCCGATTTTCCCTGGAATGACGGGTAGTTGTTTCGGGCAGCAGACTGTCATTCCGGGGAAAATTAAAAAACGGATGTTTTTTAATTTTAACCCGGAATCCACTGGCTGCAAGGTTTTACCATAAACTTTTCGATCTACTGATAATAGATATAAGGATAAAAAGCAATGGAAAAAGATGATTATGCATTTGAGGAAAGAATAGGCGATCCCTCCCTGTTCTGCGGACGCAGGCAGGAACTTTCCCTCCTGCTTAACTGGACAGAACTGATTCCCAGGAAACTTGCAGAATCTCGTGCGCTCCTAGGAAGGCGTAAAAGCGGGAAAACCGCGATTATGCAACGGCTGTTCAATATCCTGTGGAATCTGGATGACAAAGTGATTCCGTTTTATTTTGAAGTGCAGCAGCAGGATCGGTGGCTGCTGAATTTTTCAGATGATTATTTCCGCACCTTTCTCAGTCAGTATATATCGTTTAAGACCAGGCTCCCCCTGCCAAAGGAAAACAGACCCTGGAAATGGGATACCCTTTCTGACATGGTCAGTCAGCTCGGAAACGATAAAATCCTGAAAGCCTCAGAGGATTTTTATGATTACTTTGAAAAAGAGGATGAACACAATGCAATGTGTTCGGCATTCGGAGCACCTGCTGAATTCACCGGTTACGACGATGTGTTCTTTGTCGTCATGATTGATGAGATTCAGTATATGACAAAACATATTTTTTATGACAGGGAACGCAGGATCTGCGCCCATAATCTCCCGGGTGCTTTCCACGGTCTGTCAGAATTAAAATACGCGCCCATGCTTGTATCCGGAAGTTATATCGGGTGGATGACCCAGATGATTCATGAGATGTTCGTGGGCGGGAGACTCAAAAAGACGCGTGTGTCGCCCAAACTGACGTTTGAGGAAGGCATGGAGGCGGTATTCAAATATGCGGAGCACCACAAAATTGAAATCACAGACAGGAATGCGCTGATCATAAACATACTGACGCAGAGCGACCCATTTTATATCGCAACACTGTTCAGGAGTGACTGTCCGGGGCGTGATTTTTCCAAAAGTGAGGGGATCCTGGAGACATTCGCATATGAAATCCTGGACAGGGACGGGAAACTTTTCGGAACATGGTCAGAATATATAAACCTCTCAGTCAGGGCGGTCAACAACATATACGGCAAAAAGATACTCCTGTATCTTTCCAAGGAAAGACACAGGGAATGCCCCCGGGATGAGATCAGGAATCACCTCGGATGGCAGCCTGAGGATGACAATGAACTGGAGGAAAAGCTGCTCACACTGGAATACGGGGGACTGATCACCAGGGGTTCCAGCGATTATCACTACAAGGGGATAGAGGACGACGTCCTGGATATCATATTCCGGGAACGCTACCAGTATGAAGTTGATATGGTCAGGCCCGATGTGAGTGCGGAACTTGCGGAAAAAATCAGGCTGCTTGAAGATGACAGGAAATCACTGGAAGGGAAACTCAGGGAATTAAAGGGCCGGCTCTTGGAACTCATTGTCTGGCGGGAACTGAACAGATGCAGGAAAGAGAACAGAACGGTTAAGGATTTCGCAAAACGGATGCGGAAAATTTCAGACCCGGGACATGCGGAAAAAATGAAAGACTTGGCTGAACGATGCGGCAAAAGCAGGTTCAGTACCGTGTGGATGAACTATTATATCCAGATGCCGGACACAGGTCCTTCCGAAGCAGATGTGCTTGCAGAGGGCGAAGATGACGAAACCTGCTGGGCACTGATTTTTGAGACAAAAAACAGGGATGAAAAATATCTGCCCACAAAGAACGAAGCCCTTCTGTTTGAAACAAAGGCAAAAATGGCAAGGCGTGTACTGGAGCAGAAGGGGAAAAAAATCCGGTTTGTCTGCCCGGTCTATTTCAGCGCAAAAGGCTTTGAACAGGATGTTGAAACGTGGCTGCACAGCAGGGGAATCCTTACCACTGATCTGGAAACATGGGAGGGAGAATGCTGATGGGAAAGAAGAATTCAGGGACCGACTTGCTCCGTCATGATACGCGGTCAGCCAGATTCGTAATAATTTCTTTCAACGATTTCAGAATACGAAAAATATCAGAAATATCTTCCCGTGTTGCCACATAAGCAGGACTGATGGCATACGTATCTCCCCGCAAAGTCATAAAATACCAGTCAGCACCGATGACATAACACCCGTAAACCGGGTGCTGATGCTGATTCACTTCCTGAGCCGCAAGCATGGCACCAAGGCATTGTCCTGCCGGATCGCCTTCGGGATCCTGCTCTTTTTTATATTCCTGGAAACAGAAATAAGGCTTCTTCGGAACCCGGAAACCGCTCGCAATCATGCCGTCAGGTCTGCCCGTCATTTCAATATCACCCACTTTCCCGCTGAAATCGCGCTGGGCGAAAAAATTGAACTGTTCGGTGGTATAATCCACCAGGGCAAAAACAGGACCGATAAAATTCTGCGTCAGTTCGGCTTCGTTCCAGTCATGGACATTGCGAATCAGTTTTTTCTGAAACCGTAACAGTATCTGCCTGTCAGAATCAGGAACATGGCTTTCCCGGTCCAGCCACTCGGCAAGCTCATGTGAGTCAAAAATCTGCTTTAAGGCAAATGTGTCATCCAGATATGCCAGGGTACAGTTGCGAAAATCCAACTTGGTCATATAACATCCTTTAATTAATGAATAAATTATCTGGAAATAAGCAAAAATGCCCGTGCCCGGATAAGGACATGGGGACATATATTTCCCGATGTGAACTTCCATGACCTTGACGGTCACAACGAAAGATGAAAACTGCCCCGATCTGCTGAATATAATTCATTCTATCATCATCGTATATGGCAGTCAAGCTTATTCCCTGATGCGTTATTCTCCACCAATAAGGTGTTTGCATATGACGATGGAATATGATATGCGAGGTCACAGAGCAGCGTCAGGAGATTGCCTGATGGAAAGGTAATATCATATCAGAAATTTCTACGGCGGCATTGAGCCGGTTGCTGACGAAGAAACGAGAATATTCACCCATGACAGACCCGGTCCGCTGTTTCCGGGTCAGATAAAGCCGGTGAAAACCCAGGGTGAAAGGAGGAAAAATGCAAACCCAGAAAATTCCGCTTTCTTATGAAGACTACGCAACAGGGATTCATACCCTGAAACCGGAAGAACTGTTAAGGCTGATGGAACTGATTTCAGCCAGTCTCAGAAAATCGCTGAACAAGAAATCAGAGCGCAGTATCACGGAACCCGAAGGACTGGGAATGAAGGAAACGGAAAGCAACATGCCCGATCACGAAGAAAGCGAAGAAGATATGCAATTGTTTTGGGAAAGCTTCGGGAGTTGGAAAGATAAGAGAACCACAGAAGAAATTATAAAGGATATTTACGGATCCCGAAGGTCAGTTGAAAGGCGTATTCAGTTATGAAACCCTATGTGTTGGACACTGATACCGCTATTTACTGGTTAAACGGGGAAGAAAAGATTCGGAAGAAGGTTAAACAGATCGGACCTTCCAACCTGAGAATAACGGTTATCACCTTGGCAGAATTGAAATATTGGGCTTATAACTCTCTGAAAATTAAAACTAATCTGAATAATATCAGAAAATTTTTAAGAAAAGTCAGGGTATTTCCTTTGGATCAGAATGCTGCCGACATATTCGGAAAATAAAGGCGGAACTATTTGGAAAAGGGGAGATAATCGGAGATTTCGACATCCTGATTGCGGCAATTACAATGAATCAAAATGGCATTCTGATAACAAACAACACAGGGCATTTCAAAAGAATAGACGGTCTGCGTTATGGAAACTGGTTAGAAGATGGAAACAAATGATATCTCATGGGCTGACAAATTATGTGGAAAAGTAAACAATTACGGGTGCTATGGGACTTGCTGCCATTGTCTGCGGATAAAACCCTTGAGGAAAAACTTAAACGCATTGAAATTATAAAACACGGAAGTCTTATATCAGGCTGACGGAAACGAACTGGCCTTGATGAAAGCTCCTGATATCCCGTCCGGAGATCAGGCTGAAGTCGTTTACACATTCTGGCCGGATACAGACCTTGCCCAAAACGAATCTCAGATCGAAGTAATCGTTGATCCTGAAAACAAAATTTCCGAAGTAAAAAGAGATGATAACTCGGCTTTAATCTTGTTTACCGCTATGACGGATATTGAAAATACAGTCACCGCATTACAGGTCATCAGCGGCATAGAATCTGATTATATGCGTTTTCTTGAAGACATGAACGGAGACGGGAAGATCGGACTGGAAGAAACTGTTTATTATCTTCAGAAGGCATCAGGGCTGAGGTAAACATACCAAAGCAGAATAATAAGTCCATCTGCCCTGCTCCGGGCGGATTGACAAATCCGGCGGTGACATGGCTCGGATTTGTCAATCCGAGCCGAGCCATGTGGCCCGAACGAAGATTATCAAAGGAGAAATCATGTCAAACAAATGGCTGCATATGAAAATCGCCTCCCTTTCGGAACAATGGCAGAACACGGGCATTCCTTCCCGATCCGAGCTTGAGGCAGAGGCCAGGAGCATCTTGGAACGAAAACGCGCTGAAAATATCACGGGAATATGGGAAAATCCGCCACTTATGCTTACCGCTACCCTGGATGACGGGATGGGGCACGGACTGGCGATGATCCATCTTTACTCGGAAGTGGCAGGGGTTCGGGTTATTCCCCTGGGTCTGCTCCAGCCAGTGGAGAAAATAGTATCCGGGTGTAAAAAACATTGTCCTGATATCCTAGGGCTTACGGTCCTGCAATTCGATTCAGAAGACCTGATAAAAGAAATCAGCCAGAATATTCCCCCTGGAATACGTATTGTTGCCGGGGGCCCTGTTTTCAAGGCTGATCCTGAGTTTGCCAGGCGGGCGGGAATACATTTTGTTGCAAAGCATGTGGGTTCATTCCTGGAATTTCTTTTAGATTTCAGAAAAACATCCCCTTTGCCCGGATGATTTAAATCGTAAATCGTATCCGGATGTCAGAAACATTGTCCTGATATCCTAGGGCTTACGGTCCTGCAATTCGATTCAGAAGACCTGATAAAAGAAATCAGCCAGAATATTCCGTATTGTTGCCGGGGGCCCTGTTTTCAAGGCTGATCCTGAGTTTGCCAGGCGGGCGGGAATACATTTTGTTGCAAAGCATGTGGGTTCATTCCTGGAATTTCTTTTAGATTTCAGAAAAATATCCCCTTTGCCCGGATGATTTAAATCGTAAATCGTAAATCGTAAATCGTAAATCCCAAGTTGTCTGTTTTCTCTTGACAAGCTTTATTATTTCAGATATTTATTTTCAGATAACAGATCAATCCCAACTAAAAGACAGATTAATAGTGCAGAGCACCTCCCGAACGCTTATGCAGACGGTGGGAAAGCCGTGTTTTATATGATGTGCATTTTTTTTAGCAGAGACTCTTAATATTCGGAAACTTTTACAAACAGCGGATTCCGAGTTGAAATCGGAAGATATTCATATTCCGATTTTCCCGGAATGACGGTTTTTCAGGCTGTCAGCCCGAAGAAATTTTAACCCGGAATCCGATGTTAAACGGAAAGTTTTCGATCTGCTGAATATATAAGACCATAAACTGGCAGAAGGAAATATGGACGATAACATTAATTCATACAGTGCAGACAGCATTAAAATCCTGGAGGGACTTGAGGCAGTTCGCAAAAGACCTTCCATGTATATCGGAAATGTTGATGTTGAGGGACTTCATCACCTGGTCTATGAAGTCGTGGATAACAGCATTGACGAAGCAATGGCAGGATATTGCGATACAATCACCATAGCAGTCCACACCGATAACAGTGTTACGGTTGAGGATAACGGACGGGGAATCCCTGTAGGTCTCCATAAAAAGGAAAACATACCGGCACTTGAAGTAGTCATGACCAAACTTCATGCCGGTGGAAAGTTTGATAATGAATCTTACAAGGTTTCCGGAGGCCTTCACGGCGTAGGTGTTTCTGTGGTTAATGCCCTGTCATCCCTCTTGGAGGTAGAGATATACTCTGACGGAAAAATTTATAATCAGACTTATGAGAGAGGGCTGAAATCATGCGAGTTAACAGTTATCGGAGACACAGATAAGCAGGGAACCCGTATCCACTTCAAGCCGGACACGGAAATCCTGAATTCGGATGATTTTTCCTTTGAAATCCTGAAACGCAGGATCAGGGAACTTGCCTTTTTAAACAAAGGAGTGAGGATAAAAATCGAGGATGAACGCTCGGATGAAAAGTGTGAATATTTTTATGAGGGCGGCATATCCGAATTTGTGGAATATCTGAACAAGCATAATACAGCACTTCATGAACCCATTTTTATGCATGGGGACAGGAACGGCACACAGATCGAAGTAGCGGTTCAGTACAATGACACATTTACCGAAAAGATATTTTCCTTTGCAAATAATATCAACACGGTAGAAGGCGGATTCCATCTCATAGGCTTTAAATCCGCACTTACCCGAACCATCAATCAGTACGCTACAAACGGAAATCTCCCGAAAAATTTCAAAGCTAAGATCAGCGGGGAGGATGTGAGGGAGGGGCTGACGGCAATCATCAGCGTCAGGATTATGTCCCCCCAGTTTGAGGGCCAGACAAAGACAAAGCTCGGAAACAGCGAGATCAAAGGGCTGGTCGAATCCCTTATTAATGAAAAGCTCGGTGTTTTCTTAGAAGAAAATCCTGCTGTTGCAAAGAAGATCATTTTGAAATCCGTGGATGCGGCAAGAGCAAGAGATGCGGCAAAGCGGGCAAGGGATATTGCCAGGAACAAAGGCGCCCTGTTTGATTCCACCCTTCCGGGCAAACTCGCTGACTGTCAGGTTTCAGAGCCTGCTGAAAGAGAGCTTTTCTTAGTGGAGGGAGACAGTGCAGGCGGCTCTGCAAAACAGGGCAGGGACAGGAGATTCCAGGCGATCCTGCCGCTGAGGGGAAAGATACTGAATGTCGAGAAGGCCAGGTTTGATAAGATCCTTCGCAGCGAAGAGATTAAGAATATCATCACAGCCCTGGGAACGGGAGTGGGCGAGGAGGAATATGATATTGAGAAACTGCGGTATCATAAAGTTGTCGTTATGGTGGACGCGGATGTTGACGGATCGCACATCAGAACGCTCCTCCTGACATTTTTTTACAGGCAGATGCCTGATATTGTGGAAAAAGGGTATTTGTACATTGCACAACCCCCTCTGTTTAAGGTTGGCAAGGGAAAGAGTGAGATGTACCTGAAAGATGAGAGGGAGTTTGACGATCATGTTTTACATAGGATATGCGGTCAGAGAAGCGTGAAAAACGGAAAGGACATGATCTTGTCGGATGAAAGGCTGTACCTCTTTATCGGGGACCTTTCGGAATATATTACTGTTCTTTCAACACTGGGGAGGCGGGGGATTCCGTCAGACCTTGTTGAGTTCCTGATGAGAGAAGGTGTTGAAGATATAAGCTTTCTCAGGGATGAGGAAAAAATGTCGGCTTTGAAAGATTCTGTTTCTGAAAAAGGATATGATGTCAAAGAATTATCCTGGAACGATGAACGTCATGTTTATGAAATGATGGTGATGCCGCCGGGGCCGAAGGATGAGAAAACTTCGGCGGGCCAGGAAATCAGGCCTGTAAAGATCGGGAGAGGGCTTATTTATTCATCGAATTTTCAGAAGGGGCTGGTACTGGCTAAAAAGATTTCCGATTTTGATTCTCCCCCGTTCTCGGTTTTTGGTAAAGATAAGGAAAGCAGCGCGGGGACCATTCTTGATCACAAAAAAGCACTTCTCCGTTTCCTGACAGAAGAGGGCAAGAAAGGGCTGACAATCCAGAGATATAAAGGACTTGGCGAGATGAACCCTGATCAGCTATGGGAGACAACAATGGACCCTGAGAAGAGGATTATGCTGAAAGTAAAGGTGGAAGACGCTGTGGAGGCAGATATGATTTTTACCTTGCTTATGGGCGATGTTGTTGAACCGAGAAGGGAATTTATCCAGAATAACGCGCTTGAGGTTAGTACGCTGGATATATAATATAACGCCATGTGCAACTTTTTTTAATAATGCCACAATCAGTAGATCGAAAAGTTTCCGAAAAACCTTTAAATAGTGGATTCCGGGGAAAATCGGGAAACGGATGTTTTCCGGTTTTAACCCGGAATCCACTGTTTATAAAAGTTTTCGATCTACTGACAATGCCACAAAGACACACAAAGAACCGGGAGCATTCATGAATTCTTGAAACAATTCATCCGTCAGAAAATACGCAGGAATCTTACCACAAATGACACGAATCACACGAAAAAGAATATGATCCGTGTCATCCGTGTTGTTTCGTCTTATTCGTTGTCAGAGGTTTCAAGAAATTGTGAATGCTCCCCAAAGAACCTTCGTGAGACTTCGCTCCTTTGTGCCTTCGTGGCATTTTTGAAGGGAGCCGGGAAGGGATTTTGTCACGCTCAGGCCGTTCTCGGATTTTCCGATTTTAACCCGGAATCTGTTGGTTGCAGAAGTTTTCGATCTACTGATACTATCTGGAGATTATTTCGGATGAACATGAAATAATCAGTGCCCGTATTGAAGTGGGGACGAAAAATCAGGGATGTGTTTAAATGAAGTTATATTTGATACGAATATTTACATTGATGTTGTTGAAACGAGAAGGGAATTTATTCAGAATAACGCGCCTGAGGTTAGTACGCTGGATATATAGTGTCGAACAACAGAAAAACGTCTTCTTCTTCGTATTTTTTTAGTCCTTCGCGCTCTTTTTCATTAACTGGTTTTGAATTATTCATATCAATAACATCAATAACTGATAAAAGTCTTCGTCCAAAAAATAAAATACCAACTGTTGCTCGCGGGGATTGACAAATCCCCCGCCGCGGGTTCGGATTTGTCAATCCGAACCGAGCAGGAAAGAGGACCGTTTCCCCCGAACCGGGTATATTATTTATTTGGAGTTTCCTTATTAATAAACTTCTTTGCTTTCATTTTCAACCCTTTGCCGGGAATCGTCATCAGGGTTGAGGTGCCGTGAGCGATCAGTTCCCCGTTTTCATCTGAAACCCTGGCTTCCGCATAGCTGACGGTTCTTCCGGATCGGATAGCCTGGCCCAGTGCCTTCAGTCGTCCGCTTGTTACCGGCCTCAGATAATTAAGTTTTAAGTCAATGTTGACAAGTCCTGCGTCTTCAGGGATGCGCATAAACGCTGCCCAGAAAGTGGCCGTGTCTATCAGGGTGGCCAATACGCCGCCGTGGACTATGCCATAGGGCTGGAGATGGCATTGCCCGGTTTCCAGGTCAATATTCGCGCTGTCAATATCAATGGCTGCCAGCCGCATTGACATATGGCTGGGGTAGGGACTGTTGTTGACGATATGAATCAGTTCCCGGATATATTCCGGGTTAGGCGTGAGCATATATTCTCCTCTTTGTTTAGTTCTTCTTAGTTCTTAGGCGATTTCCAAGAATGAATATACTTAAAGGTTGCCCGAAAATTTATTTCTAAGCTGTAAATTATTGCCTGGCAAAGGTTCGGGAATCCTCGTTTATATAAGAGCCGATATTAATTGCTTTTTTTGCGTAATGAAATTTAATCTCTTGTAAATATTAATATTTATTCTGAAGAAATATTGAAATATGATGATCCTTTGTTCGGAAATATGGAAATACGGCAATCTGCGGTTTCCATAAATTTATAATGTTATCAGATTGTTAAAAAAACAACATATCCGGATCGTTATAAAAACGAATTAAAATCGGTTCTTATAATATGGCGAATCGGTAAACGACTGCCAGACAAGGCTTTACAAATTAGGATTAAAATTTCGGGCAACATTTAAGTTACTACCAAGGTGGGTTACGCTTCGCTTCACCCACCCTACATTTACATTTTGCAATATTAAACTGATATGTTACATCTAAGTGCGATTCAGAAATCTTTTGAAGGATTTATGGCAGTAAACGGCGCGCAGTTGGCTGTGGGCAATGGTGAGGTGGCGGCGGTTATCGGACCCAACGGTGCCGGAAAGACCACGTTGTTCAATCTCATCACCGGACAGTTACAGCCTGACAGCGGAAGGATCATGTTCAAAAACGAGAACATAACCGGTCTGCGGCCTTATCAGATCTGCCGGAAAGGGATTGGCAGATCATTCCAGGTGGTGAATATTTTCAAACGGCTTACTGTTTTCGAAAATGTACAGGCAGCGGTCCTTTCCCGTCGGAAGAAAGTTTTCAATCTTTTTTCACCGGCAAAAAATATGGCAATTCAGGAAACAAAAGATATCCTGCAAAACGTCGGACTGTCAGACAAAGCCGACATGGTTTCCGGTCTGCTGTCCCACGGGGATCAGAAGGTGCTGGAAATGGCGATTTCACTGGGAAATCGTCCTGATCTGCTGATCTTGGATGAACCTACAGCCGGCATGTCCCATGAAGAGACCTCGGTTGCCATTGAACTGATCCAGCGATTGTCCGGTGATCTGGGGCTGACAATTCTGTTTTGCGAACATGATATGGAACTGGTGTTTGCAATTTCCCACACCATCATGGTCATGCAGCAGGGAAAAACGATTATCCAGGGAAAACCGGAAGAGGTGAGAAACAACAGACAGGTTCAGGATGCATACCTGGGAGGTGCTGCATAATGCTTGAAGTAGAAAATATCCATACATACTACGATCTGAGCCATATTTTATTCAAGGTATCGCTGGAGGTTTCCAAAGGCGAAATTGTTTGCCTGCTGGGAAGAAACGGCGCGGGAAAAAGTACCACCATGCGAAGTATTATGGGACTCACTCCGCCCCGTGAAGGCGTCATCCGGTTCAAAGGGGAGGATATCACCGGTCAGAAACCCTATCTCAATGCCCGGCGGGGTATCGGGTACGTGCCGGATAACCGGAGGGTCTTTGCTGATCTGACAGTCGGTGAGAACCTTGAGATTTCGGAAAGAAAATCTCAGGACGGGAAAGGGTGGAACAAGGAGCGGGTGTATGATTTTTTTCCGCCGCTGAAGGAGATTGATTCCCGAAAGGCAGGCTTCCTGAGCGGAGGTGAGCAGCAGATGCTGACTATCGGACGCGCGTTGATGACCAACCCGGAACTGCTTCTCTTGGATGAACCCACCGAGGGACTGGCTCCCCTGATGGTAAAGATGCTTGAAGAGCAGATTGCCAGACTCAGGGATACGGGGCTGACCGTTCTGCTGGCAGAGCAGAATCAGCAAGTGGCCCTGGGACTCAGCAGCCGGGCATATGTCATTGATAACGGGGTGATCCGTTATCACGGAACCATCGGGGAATTGAAAGCAGATGAAGCGGTGAGGAAAAAGTATCTGCTGATCTGATTTTTATCTTTTCCGGGAGACTATCTGGCATCTTTCATAAAAGTTGAAAAGTAGTTTACACTTTTTCCGACTGCAGAATGACTTTTCAAGTCGTTCTGAACGATTTGAAAAATCGTTCTACAGGAAAGTGTAAACTGACAAATGAAGGATGCCGACTATCTTGCCAATTCATTGCCGGGTGTACATAAGAAATTTTCCGTAACGCGGAGTGCAAAGCTTGCTTTGCCAGTCCGGGATTTCGGGTTAAAATTAAAAAACATCCGTTTTTATATGAAAGTCCGTAGCAACGGAGTGCCAAACTTTCAGTTTGGCAAGTTTGGCATGGGTGTAATTAAAAGTGTCAGGTACTCATCCTTGTTCCCAAACTCCGTTTGGGAACACACTTGCAGGCAAACTCTGTTTGCAGCTACCTGACATTTCACGCAAACCTGAGTTTTGCGGGCAATAGCGTTCCCATACGGAGTTCGGGAACGAGGCTGGTCGACGGCGTTCACCTGACACTTTTAATTGCACCCGTTCGGCATTCCCGGAAAACGGCAGTTTCCGAAGAAACAGATATGCCGGCCATCCGAAGTGTCCCTAAATCCGTTATAATCAGAAAAAATACGAATTTAAGTGTCAAAATGCCCTCCGGAAGTAGGATATCCCTCCCTCAGAATACTCTTCCCACCCTATTGATCTGCTTA
>JAUCGG010000028.1 GCA_030378015.1 Desulfococcaceae bacterium HSG8 | reverse complement strand
ATAAAAAAATCGCTCAACTTAGGAAAGAATCTCATCGGACCGGTATTGACAGGGGCCAACTGATACGCTCATGGGTGAAAGAGAAACTGAGGCAAGTAGAAAATCAGAGCGGATGCTGAACCTGAAAAGCCATAACCACCCTTCATTTTTCGGTTTACAGTTCGTAGTTCCGCCTTCAGGCGGCAGCCGCCTGAAGGCGGAACTACGAACTTGAAAAGTGTCAGCTACGATCATCCGCCCAAGGCAGCCTCAGTAGATCGAAAAGTTTTGCAAACAGTGGATTCCGGGTTAAAATCGGAACACCTTGTTATCATAGGGTCCGTGGATACATCGGATGCCTCAGGGGTTGCAATCAATGGGAACACTGCGTATGTAGCGGACGGTTCCGGCGGCTTGCAGGTAATAGACATAAGTGACCCGGAATCCCCCCGGATTACAGGCTTCGTGGACACACCGGGTGATGCCTCCGGCGTTGGAATCACTGGGAACACGGTGTATGTGGCGGATGGTTCCGGCGGCTTGCAGGTGATAGACGTAAGTGACCCGGAATCCCCACGGGTTATCGGCTCTCTGGATACACCGGATGATGCCCTGGACGTTTCGATAATCGGAGATGAAGCTTATATAGCGTGCAAATCCGAAGGCTTGCAGATGGCAGATGTGAGCGATCCGGAAAATCCCGTTATCATCGGCTCCGTGGATACACCGGGAGAAGCATCCGGCCTTGTAATTACGGGAAACACTGCTTATGTGGCGGACGGGGACGGCGGCTTGCAGGCGATAGATGTCAGCAGCACCTCTGAAACCTCTGCTCTTACCGTCTCTGTGGATACACAGGGATATGTCAGCGACATGGTTGTCATGGGCGATACTGCCTATATAGCGAGCGGCGGCTTGCAGATTATAGATATGAGCAACCCGGAAAATCCTGCTGTCATCGGCTTCGCGGACACACCAGGTTCTGCTCAAGGTCTAGCGGTCACGGGGGATACGGCTTATGTAGCGGACGGGTACGGAGGCTTGCAGGTGATAGATGTGAGCAACCCGGAAAATCCTGCTGTCATCGGCTTCGCGGACACACCAGGTTCTGCTCAAGGTATAGCAGTCACGGGGAATACGGCTTATGTGCTGTGTAGCAGTGATCCCCAGATCAGCTTGCAGGTGGCAGACGTAAGCGACCCGAAAAGCCCCGTTATCATAGGCTCCGTGATTACGCCGAATCTCTATTCTGCCCACGACTTGGCAGTCATGGGAAATACAGTTTATTTAGCTTCTGAATTTGATGGGTTGCAAATGATAGATGTGAGTGACCCGGAAAATCCTTTTATTATCGGCTATGCGGACACACCGGCTGGTGCCACTGGCGTTGCAGTCATGGGGAACACGGCTTATGTAGCCAACACATTTGCCGGGTTGCAGGTGATAGACGTGAGCAACCCGGAAAGCCCTGTTGTTATCGGCTCAACAGACACACCGGGCGCTGCCTATGGCGTTGCGGTCATTGGAAGCACGGCTTATATAGCGGATCGTTCCGGCGGCTTGCAGGTGATAGACGTGAGCAACCCGGAAAGCCCTGTTATTATCGGCTCCGCGGACACACCGGGCAAGGCTTGGCGAGTTGTGGTCACGGGAAACACAGCTTATGTAACGAATGAAGATGGAGGCATAACAGTGATTAATCCTGTTCCGGCTGTCGTCAGCCCCGATCCCGGATCTTTCCTCGTTGAAAGTGAAACCCGCATATCCCTGACCCTCCCCGCCGAAACCGCAGGCAACTACACCCTGAGAGTTCATAACGGGGAAGAAAGCCATGAACTCCGGGGGGCGGTCACATTTCTCGATCAGGAAGATTATCAGAAAGAGGAACGAAAAAAAGCCCTCATCGTTGCCGGGAGACTGTCACCGGGTGACAGCCTGTGGGACAACACAAGGATGTGTACAAACTATGCCTACCGCGCACTCCAGGCCCAGGGCTATGACGAAGACCGCATATATTACCTCAGCACGGACAGGAGATCCGACCCCGACGGAGACGGCCTCACCGACGATGTTGACGACACAGCATCCCTTGAAACCCTGGAGTATGCCATCAGAGCATGGGCAGCAGAAGACACGGACGAGCTTCTGATCTACATGACAGACCACGGCGGGGAAGGAACCTTCCATCTCAGTGAAAACGACATCCTGAATGCGGAAGACCTGGACAGATGGCTGGATCAGTTGCAGGAAAGCACATCTGTGAGAATCATCCTCATCTATGACGCATGCATGTCCGGGAGCTTTATAAAACCCCTCACCCCGCCTGAAGGAAAGGAACGCATCATCATCACAAGTTCCTCTCCGGATCAGTATGCCTATTTCAACAACGGGGGCCGCCTATCCTTCTCTTACCAGTTCTGGGCATCGGTCTTTCTCAATGCCAATCTTTACGACGCGTTCGCATCGGGCAGGGACGCCATAGGAACTCAGTATCAGACCCCGTACCTGGACGGAGACGGAGACGGCATCGGCTATATCTCGGAGAGAAAAGATGTTCCCAAATCAGACAAGCTGGCTGCAAAAGATATCCTCATCGGAAGAGGATGGATAGCTGCCTCACCCCCGCCCTCGGTCGGTTTTGTATCACAGGAACAGACCCTGGACAGCGAAACCTCGGCAACCATTCAGGCAGGAGATATCACAGCCCTGAATAAGATCGTCCGGGTATGGGCAGTCATCACGCCCCCGAACCACCGTTACGGACCCGGCGACCCGGTCACTGACCTCCCGGAGATCACCCTGGAAGACCCGGACGGCGACGGCATTTACGAAGGAACCTGGAAAGGATTTTACAGGGAAGGCACATACCGCATTGCCGTATATGCCGCGACACGGGATGCCTCCGGAACCGGGATGCTGTATTCCGCAGCCTCGGAAACATCGGTAATTCAGACCGCGGGAAGCCCCGCTCCGGCAGGCGACCTTGACGGGGACGGGGAAACCGGCATGAAAGATCTGGTAACTGCTTTGCAGGTGCTGTCCGGTGCGCCCGGGGTGATCTGGTACGATTATGCATCCGCAGGCACTGACGTGAACGGGGATAACCGGGTCGGTACGGAGGAGGTGTTTTTTGTTTTCGGGGAGATGGCGGAATGATGTGTGAATGCGTGATGCGTAATAATAATGCGTAATATAATACGTAACTCCGATTTTTCGGGTTTTTTACCCCGAAGGGGTTACATAATCTAGCCCAAGGTAAGCGAAGCGCCACCCTGGGACAAGATTTAATAAAGTATTTTCCCTGAAAGGGATACATAATCATGCTCATGTTATCTATCCCTTTCAGGGATCCCAGGGTGGCGCTGACGCTGACCCTGGGTATTCCCAGCTACATGGATTATGTATAAGCAGGGATTTCGTGCCCTTTTATTCATGTAATCCTTATCTTATCGCTAATCCGTGCAGCGAAAAAATACCCCGAACATAATCCTGCTCATGTTGTTATCTATCCCTTTCAGGAAAATTCATCATGTTATTCGTTCCCAGGGTGGCGCTGACGCTGACGCTGGGTATTCTCCGCTACATGGATTATGTATAAGCAGGGATTTCGTGCCCTTTTATTCACGTAATCCTTTCTTATCGCTAATCCGTGCAGCGAAAAAATACCCCGAACATAATCCTGCTCATGTTATCTATCCCTTTCAGGGAAAATTCATCATGTTATTCGTTCCCAGGGTGGCCGCTGACGCTGACCCTGAGTATTCTCCGCTACATGGATTATGTATAAGCAGGGATTTCGTGCCCTTTTATTCATGTAATCCTTTCTTATCGCTAATCCGTGCAGCAAAAAAATACCCGGAAACGACATTTTGCCCCCTCGGAATACTCCTTTCACCCCATTGACTTTTCTAACCGATTTATGAAATGAATAACCGATATTCGATGAATCTGTCTTTAATGAATTGAATCACTGACATCTTTCACCAGTATTCGGAAAGGTAACCGACTTCCGGGCTTCATGAAGCCGAATGATATTCACAATATTCTGTTATTCTGAATAATAATTGTATGAATATGAACCAGTCCCCAGCCTGCGACTCTTCTCTGCCTGCAAGGGATGAAATCCTGTTTTTAAGGAATCTGCCAATTAAAATCAGGATTTCCCCTATAGCAAACTTTTATTCTCCCTGATATATCCGATATCAGAAATTATTCCTGATCTGAATGAAAAGGCTATAGATTTTTCTCCTTCAGTCTGAGCAGGGTGCTCGGCAGATCACTGGAAAATGTTATGATTTGATTCAATAAACATTCATGGAAAAGTTTCGGGACAATCTGAAATCAGCATTAATAAGGAGAAAATAATGGCATCTAATTTCCAGATACTCTCTTATCGGAAAAGCGGTAATCTGCATTTGAAACTTATGGGTGATTTTGACGGTTCTTCTGCCCACGAGCTGATTAATATTCTGGAAACCCATTGCAGGTATGTTTTCAGAGTCTTTATCCATACCGGGAGTCTGAGGTCTGTCCACCCGTTCGGGCGGGAAGTATTCCGTAATAATCTTTCGGCTCTCAACAGACAATCCGGAAAACTCATATTCACCGGAAAAAACGGAGACAAGATAGCGCCGGAAAGGAACATCTTTTTTAAATTCTGAAATCACATTTTTAATGGTTTACGATTTACGATTTACGATTTACGATTTTTGTCCAATCGTAAATCGCATCATACCCTTAATTTTTTTCAACTTACAACTTTACAATATGAAAATTATCAGGTAATATGAGTTGATGTAACTTCTCAATAAGTCCGGGCAACCTATAAAATCAACCGGTTACAGACACAAAAATCGAAAAGTATGCCACATGTGTCGATTAATGATTTCAGCAGGTTATCCGTTTTTGACTTTGGCATACTTTTTGCTTGTAGCGCAATTTTCACATCGTAACATGCTGAAATGATTACTGCATGGACTTATTGAGAAGTTACGGATTGATATTTTAACAAATTGAATATATTCAAAAAAAGCCAGAGATGATTGTCACCGATAACTATGGGAAAGTGATGACGCTTTGCCGAAGACCGCATATGTGAGTTTGCCATGAATGAAAAAATTTTAGTCGTGGATGATGAAAAAGCGATTCTGAAGTATCTGGATCAGCTATTAACCCAGGAGGGGTTTCAGGTCAGACGCGCGTCTGACGGGGAAGAAGCAATAGCTGTTTTTAAATCAGAACCTTTTGATGTGGTCATTACCGATATCCGGATGCCCGGCATGGACGGTTCGGAAGTTGTTAAACAGGTCAAAGCCCTGGATAAAAATGCAGAAGTCATCATCCTGACAGGCTTTGCCATGTTTGATATCGCCATAAAATCACTGCGGGATGACGGTGCCTGTGATTACCTGATCAAACCTCTTGAAAGTCCGGACGAACTTCTCATTGCTATAAAACGAGCGCTGGAAAAACGGAAACTGCGTATAGAAAATACAAGACTTCTCAGCGAGTTGGAGAAGGCCAAGACAGATCTTGAAAGCAAAGTTCATGAAAGGACCAGGGATTTGGAACTTGCCAACCTTGAACTGAGCAAAAGCATCAGGAAACTGAACTGCCTCTTCGGGATTTCCTATCTCCGCCAAAAAACCGACCTTTCAACAGAAGAACTGATCCGGGGAATACTGGATATCATCCCTCCGGCATTTCAGTATCCTGAAATCTGTTGCGCCCGCGTGGTGCTGGAAGATCAGGCATTTGAAACATCCGGATTTAAAGAAACGCTTCAGAAGCTGTCCGGCAGCATTGCTGTGAACGATCAGGAGATCGGTATCCTGGAAGTCTGCTACATGGAAGAGATACCGGACAACATTTACGAGCCTTTCCAAAAGGAAGAAGAACGCCTTGTAAATTCAATTTCCGAATGGCTGGGAAAAATTATTGAAAAAGAACGCTCGGATGAAACCCTCCGCAAAGCCCATGATGGACTGGAACAGCGGGTGAGAGAGCGGACTGCCGAACTGGTAGCTTCAAATAAAGCTCTTGAACGGGAAATCCGGGCCAACAAACATGCTGAAGATGAACTCCTGAAAAGCAGAAACGTACTGGAAAAGGTTTTTGACGGAATTCCGGAACCCCTGCTGATGTTAGACCGGGACATGTCGGTGAAGATACTGAACAAGGCTGCCAAGATATATTACGGGGTTCCGGAAGATCAGGATATTATCGGCAGTCCCTGCTACGAAAAACTTGCAAAAAGAATGACGCCCTGTGAAGAATGTCTTATTTTTTCAGAAATTTCAAACGGCCAACCTGTGACTTTCGAGCGCAAAGGTTTTATGAATCCTGACAGATTTGAAAGAGTCACCGTCTATAATCTGAGCGAAACAGAAGAAGGAGTTATTGTCGGCATCAATGATGTTACCGATGCGAAACTGATGGCCAAACTGGAAGAAGAGGAAAAACTGGCTGAGGCTGTAATAGAAGCCAAAAGCGAGTTTGTTGCCGGGTTGGTAAAAATAGATCTGTGCAGTCATTATGAACTGCTCCGGTTCTGGCTAAGTTACTTAACGGAAATGCCTTTTAAATTCATGAGATGATCCCCATCTTTAAGGTGATTTCCAGAAAAGAATATACCAAGTGCGGTTTGTAGTTCCGCCTTCAGGCGGTGTTAGGCCGCCTGAAGGCGGAACTACTACACCGATTCGTAAATTCCTCCCCCCTTTTTTAAAGGGGCCGGGGGGGATTTCTGCCGTAACACCTTTTTTAGCAACGTAAAATCCCCCCGGCCCCCTTTAGAAAAGGGGGACGAACTTAAAAAGTGCTGTACTACAAACTTCGGGTGCTCTTCCGCTAATGCTTTGATTATCTTTCAGGCTGATTATGAAAGTTGAAAAATCAGCATGTTGTTCCCTTTTCGGAATAAAATTCGGTATATTTCAACTCTTTGTAATTATTGAATTATTTATTATCAAAGTATTAGCTGAAGAACACCCAAACTTCGATCTGGTATGTTTTTTATTGGAAATCACCTAAACCCTTCAACTCTCTGATTAAACACTGAAAACAAAACTCCATGATCCGATCCGGAATAATTTTCTGAATCAGCGTGTTACAGTTGGCATTCCGGAAAATGCAGGGTGGGTGGATCGCTAACGTAACCCACTATCTTTGTTGGCGAATGATGCGATGGTGGGTTACGCTTCGCTCCACCCACCCTACATTTTCGGGTATCCCTTATAGTTCTTCTGCCACATATCACTATAAGTGATTGAAATTATTAACACAGATGTTTCCGGGTATCTGTTATTCATACCAATTATTTCAATATGTTATAGTGGGTTATTATTTTTTTTTATCGACACTTTCGAAATGCACCCTTTTGACCTTTCCTGAAATCCCTTACGGGATAAGGCTTTCAGTGCTTGACAATTCGGATTCGTTTCTTAATTTTATTCAAAAAAACTCGGTCGGAAATTTAAAACCGACCCCAGATTAAAGAAAATTTCGGAGGGAATCTGTGGCAGAGGAACTAAAACAGAAATCGTCTATTGAAGAATTAAAACAAAGGATTGAAGAAAAGCATATCTTTGTAAACAGCATAAAAAACGAAATCGGGAATGTGCTGGTGGGGCAGCGGGAACTGGTTGACGGCCTGCTGATGGGCCTTTTTACCAAAGGTCATATTCTGATCGAAGGGGTTCCGGGACTGGCTAAGACCAGTGCTGTAAAAGCCCTCGCGGAAACGGTTCGGGCAGACTTCAAACGGATTCAGTTCACCCCGGATCTCCTGCCGGCAGACCTGATCGGAACAGAGATATACCGCCCCAAAGTCGGTGATTTCACAATCAAGAAGGGACCCGTTTTTCACAATATAATTCTTGCTGACGAGATCAACCGAGCGCCTTCCAAAGTCCAGTCCGCGCTTCTGGAAGCCATGCAGGAGCAGCAGGTTACCATCGGTGAAAACACCTTTCAGTTGCCTGACCCTTTCCTTGTCCTGGCAACCCAGAATCCCATCGAACAGGAAGGAACCTATCCGCTGCCCGAAGCCCAGGTTGATCGTTTCATGCTCAAACTTATTATTGATTATCCGAGCAAGACTGAAGAAAAAGAAATCATGAAGCGTGTCGGGTTTGAGGATCAGACCGGGGTCAGCCAGGTCATTGACCCGTTACAGATCAATGAGATTGTCTCCCTCATCAAAGACATCTATGTGGATGAAAAACTTAAAGAATACATTGTTGACCTTGTTTTTGCCACCCGTGATCCGGAAGCTTACCGAATAAATATTTCCGATTATATTCAATTCGGGGCATCACCCAGGGCAACTATTTTCCTGAGCCTGGTTGCCAGAGCATATGCCTTTCTCCAAGGAAGAGCCTATGTCACCCCCCAGGATGTTAAAACCATTGCCCCGGATGTCCTGCGGCACAGGATTATCCTGACTTATGAAGCTGAAGCTGAAGATATTACAGCGGATCAGATCATCGGGCAGATATTTGATTCAGTTGAAGTGCCGTAACTATCCGTTAAGTAAGGCGATTTATGAAAAATATGCCAGTTTGTAGTTCCGCCTTTAGGCGGTATCACACCGCCTAAAGGCGGAACTACAAACTGTCGAAAGTTTTTGGATACGCACGGATTTTATTTATTAAAGTGATCCCACCCCGAAGGCGTAACAGTCCTGACTTCTCCGCCCGGGTTTACCAGTTCTATGTTTTCCGAATCGGTAATTTCGCCAATCGGATAGAGCGGCTCCCGGAATTCCTCGAAATATTCCCGGGCAACATGATCCGCGTGATCTGACGATATGGTACATAATAAGGTGTAATCCTCACCTCCTGCCAGGGCATATTCAACAGGATCAGAATCGAACTGATTGCAAAACTGCTCCAGATTTTTTGAAATCGGTATTTTCTCCGTCCTGAGCCGGGCCCCTGTTTTACTTTCCCGGACAATATGCCGGAGGTCGGAACTCAGGCCGTCGCTGACATCAATTGCTGCATGAACACCGCTCTGACGGGCAAGAAATCGTCCCTCCCGGAGATATGGCCGGGGGAGAATATGCGCGTTGAAAAGCTCTTTTAATGCTTCAGAATCCGAGGATATATTATTCAATATCATATGTAACCCTGCCCTGCTGTCTCCCAGGAAACCGGTTGAGAATATGATATCACCAGGCTGCGCGGTATCACGGTACAAAATCTCTTCTTCCGGTGCGGAACCCACAACCGAAATATTTATGACCAAGTCAGCTTCGGAACCCGTGGTGTCTCCTCCGAGAATATTTACATCAAAAGCGGCTGCCAGTGTTTTCATCCCGCGATATAAATCTTCGAGATATCCTGTGCCGCATTCCTTCGGAATAGCAAGGCTGACAAAAGCTTCTTTTGCAGTTCCGCCCATAGCTGCAATATCGCTCAGGTTTACTGCCAGGGACTTGTATCCCAGGTTAAAGCCGGTGGTCGCATCTCTCAGGAAGTGGATTCGCTCAACAAGCATATCTGTTGTGAGAAGCGTCACCTCTCCCTTTTCCGTTGCAAACACCGCAGCATCATCCCCGATTGCTTTTACGACATTTCCCGGGCGGATGAGACAGCCGCGGCGTATTGTATTGATAAATCCGAATTCTCCGATAGCTTTCAAGGTCATAAAATCTAATGCGTGATTCGTAATTTGTAATGCGTAATTTGTAATGCGTAATTTGTAATGCGTAATGCGTAATGCGTAATGCGTAATGCGTAATGCGTAAGTTTGTAATTGGCAATGCGTGATACATGAATAAAATATGAATCCAGTAGCATATTACGTATTACGCATTACGCATTACAAATCGCGCATCACGCATCACAAATCGCGCATCCCTCTTCCAATTCCTCCGGAGTAATCGTATATAAAGCATTCAGCATCTCAATCATGAAGCTTCCGGGGGCTGATGCCTTTTTTCCGGCAACTTCTCCGGCCATTCCGAAAAAAGCAAGACCTGTTGCCGCTGCGGAGACCGGGTCATCATCTACGGACAGGAATGCCGCGACGGATACTGTGGCAGTACATCCGGTTCCGGTTACGCGGGCCATTAGCGGATGACCATTTGACACACGGATGACGTTTTCTCCGTCCGTGACCAGATCATCAGGGCCGGTGATGGCAAGGACGGTATTTAACTCTCCGGCAAGGTTTTTTGCGGTCTCAGCCGCCTCTTCTACGGAATGAAGCGAATCTACTCCTTTTGTGTTTGAATTCTCATGCCGAAGCGACAGGATTTCCGATGGGTTTCCCCTGATGACACGGATGCTGACATCCTGTATAATCTTTTTGGCTGCATCTGTCCTGAACGAAGTCGCACCCGCCCCTACAGGATCAAATATAACCGGTATTCCGAGTTCCGATGCTTTTTTACCGGCTTTTATCATAGACGCGATCCGGTTATTATCCGGTGTGCCGATATTCAGCACCAGCGCGCTCGCGAAGGAGACCATTTCCTCCACCTCGCCGGGAGCATGGGCCATTACCGGAGAAGCCCCCATTGCCAGGAGGGCGTTGGCAGTGTAATTCATCACTACATAGTTGGTAATATTGTGGATGAGCGGTTTTTTTTCCCTGATTGCAGCGAGATTTCGGGCCGCTCTTTCTGATAATCTTTCCATCCTGTCTCCCTGAAAAAATAAAGACCGCCGTGGGCCTTCCTCTTACGCATGAAAGGCCATGACCTGACGGTCAGAGATATTTGCGATTTACGATTTCTGTCCGATCGTAAATAGCGCTGACAATAGAGAATTAGCAGGCATGTGTCAAGTTCAAAGTTCAGATATTAAACCACATCGTTTTTCCGATGTTGACCTGCCGTGTGAAAAAAGGTATAAGGTGAATCCGGCAAATGATTCATCAGAATCAGCAAAACCTCATAAAAAAACCGGGTTTACCCACGGTCATGAAAATATTTTCAGTGAAAACAGATAGAAACCCGGTTTACCTGAATGTATTTTCACGGTAAAAATTCACTTTTCTTTTTCGAGGAGTAAGAACATGGATGAACAAGAAAAAAGCTCCCACATCCTGATTGTAGATGATACACCTGAAAACATTCAGCTTCTGGGCATGATATTGAAAAAGGAGGGATACCGGACAACTGTAGCCCTGGATGGTTTGCAGGCGATAAAAATTATTGATAAAATCTCTCCTGACCTGATTTTGTTGGACGTAATGATGCCTGTCATGGACGGATTTGATACCTGCAGGTACTTGAAGACCGATGATAAAACGAAAAATATTCCGATCATTTTTCTGACAGCGAAGTCCGATAAAGAGGATATTGTCAGGGGGTTCGAGGCAGGTGCTGTGGACTATGTGACAAAGCCCTTTCAGAAAGAAGAACTCCTGGCAAGGGTGAAGACACACCTGAAGCTGAAATATTCGGAAAAAGCATTACAGAAGGCTCTTGAGAAATCCCGGCGCCGTGCGGATAAAATTTCTGCTCTCCTGGCATGTTCAAAAGCCGTGCTTGAATACCGCAATTTTGAGGATGCCGCGAAAAAGATATTTTATATCTGCTCGGAAATTATCGGCACCACCGCTGGATATGTTGCCCTTCTTTCTGAAGAAAAAGAAAAAAACGAGGTTCTTTTCTTGGAAGAAGGGGACCGCCCCTGCAAGGTTGATCCTGAACTGCCCATGCCTGTCAGGGGACTGCGGGCCGAAGCATACCGGTCTTCCCAACCCGTTTATGAGAATAATTTTTCCAACAGCAAATGGGTGAAATATCTACCCCAGGGCCATGTCATACTTGACAATGTCATGTTCGTCCCCTTGGTGATCGAAGGGGAAACTGTAGGGGTTATAGGCATCGCCAATAAGCCCGGGGGATTTAACGATGATGATGCCTGCCTGGCTTCCGCGTTCGGAGAATACGCGGCAATATCCCTGGTAAATGCAAAAAACATGGAGGCTTTGAAAGAGAGTGAGAAGGAGTGCTGGATTGCCAAAGATGATGCAGAAAAAGCAAATCTGGCGAAAAGCGAATTTCTTGCCAGGATGAGCCATGAGATCAGAACTCCCATGAACGCTATCATCGGGATGACAGATCTGACCCTGCAAAGCGATCCCAGCCCGGAGCATAGGGAAAACCTCCGGACTGTTAAGGAATCAGCCCGTCATTTGCTGGACATACTCAATGATATCCTTGATTTTTCCAAAATAGAGGCCGGAAGACTGGAACTGGAGCATAAAGATTTCGATCTGGATGATCTTCTCCGATCCGTCATTCGCACCTTTAAAGTGCAGACTGACAAGAAAGGACTTTTTCTGAAACTGGAACAGGCGGAAAACTTACCGAAATATGTGAAAGGGGACCCAGTAAGAATCCGGCAGATACTGGTCAACCTGATCGGCAATGCTTTCAAATTCACGAAATCCGGCGGAATCACTATGAAAGCGTCCGTGAGAGAAACATCGGAAACATCGGAAACATCGGGGATCTCCATACTTTTTTCCGTTACAGATACAGGTATCGGCATTCCGAAAGACCGGCAGGACGCGGTGTTTGAAAGTTTCAGCCAGGCAGCTTGTTCCATCAGCGGAAAATACGGGGGAACCGGACTGGGGCTGTCTATCTGCCGACAGCTTACAGGGCTTCTCGGGGGGCAGATTTGGATACAAAGCGAATTGGGTGAAGGGAGTACGTTTTTCTTTACCGCCGTTTTCCAACCCGGGGATAAAAGCAGAATCCTGGCTGATTCAAAGGAAGAAAATCATCCGATACCTGATAGCCCCGAACCGTCCCTGAAAGTCCTTTTGGCAGAAGATAATCCCGTGAATGCGTTACTTGCAACCAGTTTTTTAACACGACTGGGCCATACTGCTGTCACAGCCGCTGATGGGAAAGAAGCTTTGGAAGCCCTTAAAAGGGAACCCTTCGAACTTATTTTCATGGATGTGGAAATGCCCGTAATGGACGGCCTGGAGGCAACACTGCGGATACGGGATGGTGAAGCCGGTGATGAAAACCGACATATTCCTGTAATTGCCATGACTGCCCACGCCCTGACCGAATTCAGAGAAAAATGCGAGTCTGCCGGAATGAACGATTTTGTCACCAAACCTGTAGATTTTAATAACCTGAACACAATCATCAGAAGAAATATTTCAATATCCCCGACTGTCTCTGAAAGCAGAACAGAACCTGAAAAAAAACCTCTCCTCTTGGATAAAAACAGGCTGCGCCGCCTTCGGGACGATGATGCTTTTATCCGTAAAATGTATGGCATTTTCAATGAAAGCGTCCGGAATATTGCAGAGAAACTTCGACAATCCGTCATCAGCAATGATATCAAAGATATCCTCTTTCATGCTCATTCTATCAAAAGCCCCTGTGGGACAATAGGAGCAGAATCCTGTCATGATCTTGCCGAGCAACTTGAAAAAGCTGCAAGAAACGGGGATTCTGACCAGATAAAGCCGATTTTTGAAAAACTTGAACATGATCTGCTCAAAGTGATGTCACTGACTTCCGAACTTTCCAAAATTTAAATGAATTATCAAAAAATAGCTTACCCGCTGTTTTCGGGACACGGATGATCATTTTCAGTAATGAAATCCGGGCAGTTCGACAGGCTCACTGCCCCGCCAAAGGGGTGCAATTAAAAGTGTTAGGTGAAGCCGCCGTCAGTCCTCGTTCCCAAACTCCGTTCGGGAACGCGATTGCCTGCAAAACTCCGGTTTTGCATGAAATGTCAGGTACTGCAAACAGAGTCTGCCTGCAAGTGTGTTCCCAAACGGAGTTTGGGAACAAGGCTGAAGGGTGAGTACCTAACACTTTTAATTACACCCCGCCGAAGGGCAGCCGAACGGAAAACCGGAAAACGGATGTTTTCCAATTTTAACCCGGAATCCACTGTCTGCAGAAGTTTTCGATCTACTGTTTATGTAATAAAATCCGTGTTTATCTGTGTATATCCGTGTCCCATATTATTTTCCGGTTGCGGTGGTTCCTAAAAAGAAAAAATTGACAATCTGCTTCAATAAAAATATGAAAGTGTTTGGTGTGTTTGATGTTTGATCATGGAAAACAAAACACAAAATAAGAAAGGAGCATTATGAAAACGTGGAAATGTACGGTATGCGGTTATAGTCAGGAGAGCGAATCTCCTCCTGAAAAATGCCCTGTGTGCGGGGCAGACAAAAATGAATTTATTGAGATAACAAAAAAAGGCGGTCAGGAAGAATCGAAGCTGGCTGCCGCGGGCGTGGAAAAAATATGGAAATGTACGGTATGCGGTTATATTCAGAAAAGTGCCGAACCGCCTGATGAATGCCCTGTATGCGGGGCTGATCGGAGTCAGTTTATTGAAATATTTCAGGAAGATTCTGATAAGGAATCAGGAAAAGAGCCTGATCCGGTTGAAACAAAACCGGTTGAAACAAAACCGGCTGAGACAAAATCAGCCGAGACAAAACCGGTTGCTGAAAAATCAGAAGCTGAACCGGATACCAAGGAAATGGCAGAACCGGACGGCAGACCGGCATACCTTGATGTTTATGATAAAGTTACGGAGCTGATGACCGAACACCATATTCATCCGATTTCCGTTCACATCCCCAACGGCGTGCTTCCCCTGTCCGTGATTTTTGTGATCCTGGCAGTGGTGTTCCGGGTACTCAGCCTTGATCTGCCCGCGTTTTACAGCCTGATATATGTTCTGCTTGCAATGCCGCTGGTGCTTTTTTCCGGATATAATGACTGGAAAAAGATTTATGGCGGAAGCCTGACCCGCGTATTTTACACAAAGATGATCTGCGGGGCAGCCGTATTTCTTATCGCGCTGGTGCTTGTGATCTGGCGGGCAGTTGATCCTGATGTTGCCACATCCCCCGAACGCTGGCCCTATCTTCTTATCCATCTGCTCATGCTGGGCGCAGCAGGTATTGCCGGGCATCTGGGAGGAAAACTGGTTTTTGGGAAACGCGATGCGTGAAACGCGATGCGTGAAACGTGAAACGTGAAACGTGAAACGTGAAACGTGATGCGTGATGGATTCATACGTTTCACGTTTCACGTTTTCACGTTTTCACGTTTTCACGTTTCACGTTTCACGTTTCACGCATCACGTTTCAGCTTATACTCTTCATGACATCATCAGAAATGTCAGCATTGGTATAAACTTTCTGCACATCATCGCAGTCTTCAAGGGCATCCATAAGCCTGATCATCTGCTCTGCTTCCTTTCCACTGAGAGTTGTGGTGTTTTGGGGAAGCATGGTGATTTCCGATTCAATGCAGGGGATTGAAGCCTTGTCAATCGCTTCTTTGACAGCTTCGAAATCTTCGGGAGCAGTGATCACCTCAAAACTGTCCCCATCCTCCCGGACATCTTCAGCACCCGCGTCCAGTGCGGTTTCCATAAGGGTATCCTCGTCAACGGAACTCTTTTCAATGTTGAAGTATCCCTTTTTTTCGAACATCCAGGCCACACATCCGTTTTCACCCAGATTCCCGCCTCTTTTATTGAAGATATGACGGATATCCGCAACTGCCCGGTTCTTGTTGTCTGTCAGGGAATCTATCAGTATCGCAACGCCCCCGGGGCCGTATCCTTCATAAACACTTTCTTCGTAATTCACCCCTTCCAGTTCGCCGGTTCCCTTTTTGATGGCTCTTTCAATATTATCTTTGGGCATATTTTCAGCTTTTGCCGCCTGGATGGCTGTCCTCAGCCTCGGATTTGCATCCGCGTCTCCGCCGCCGCCCATCCGGGCGGCAATTGTAATTTCTTTAATCAGCTTGGTGAAAATCTTGCCCCGCTTGGCATCTGCCGCGCCTTTCTTATGTTTTATTGTTGACCATTTACTGTGTCCTGACATCGCTTATCTACCTCCTTAGAAATAATTAAATCTGTAGGGTGGGTGGAGCGAAGCGGAACCCACCATCCTCAGAAAAAAGGTTACAATCTCTATATCAAAAGCTTTCCGGTTAAAGCCGCATGAAAAAGCAAGAACTTTTTTACTGAATGATTATGATATTTTCCATCCACTTTTTATCTCCCGATATAACCAACCAGCCTCTTTGCTTCATCAAAATACTGTATCAGAATTTGTAATTCAAGCAACCCGATTAATTTAGGGCCATCTTTAGCCTTTGAATATCGTTTCCCGCTTTTTCGTTCTTTGTTTCGTCTTATCTTTACAACATCAAAATATTGCCTTAAAATTGTGTCAAGTTTTTCACTTGGTTTGCTGATTTGTTCCGGATGCTTTTCTTTCAGCAGCGGATTATCACGCCATGTGCAACTTTTTTTAAATAATGCCACAAAGACACGAAGACACAAAGAAACACAAAGAATCTTCGTGAAACTTCGTGCCTTTGTGCCTTTGTGGCATTATAAGCTGCACATCGCGTGATTATCAGCTTTTTTTATTTTTCCCAAATTTTTCAATCTTGTCAACCTGAGAAAGTATCCAGGCTTCCATTTCCTGAATCATAAAAAAAATTTTGTTGTATCAGACGGCTGATAACGATTCAGCCTCTCCTCTCTTTTTTCGGTAGTGTTCTACTTCCGGATATCCTATAATGCCACGAAGGCGCGAAGTTTCACGAAGGCTCTTTGAGTTTCCATATCTTTGTTGTTTATAATGCCACGAAGACACAAAGGCACGAAGTCTCACGAGTTTCTTTGTTTCTTCGTGTCTTTGTGGCATTATCTGTCTGCTGTTATCTTCGGTTAAAAAGGGATTTCCCCCAAATTAATATACCCGGTATCTTGCTCTTGCTCTTAATCTTGCTCCTGCCTGATTAAGAGTAGAATTAAGATTAAGAGTAAGACAGACGGGGCAGCGCGGGTAGATTATTTATTGGGAAATCCCTAAAGTATATCCGGAAGTAGAACACTACCGACACGAAGACACAAAGAACCTTCGTGAGACTTCGCGCCTTTGTGCCTTCGTGGCATTATAAGCTACTACTTCTTCCCGATCCCTATAATATAAATCTCTTTGCTTGCCTTTCGGCTGCTTTGCGGTTTGAAAATCTTATGCTTTTTAAATAAAGCTCTCACTGAGTCTGAAAATGTTTTAAAATCTTCTCCCTGGAAAATTTTGCAGACAAACGAACCCCCGGGTATCAGCACCTCCTTGGCAATGGATAACGCGGCCTGACAAAGCTCGAATGATCTTGCAGCATCCGCATGTTTATTGCCTGTGGTGGCCGGAGCCATGTCGCTGATAACAACATGAAAACCCTTTCCCAAAGACTGCACCAGTTCATCAGAAAAAACATCCCCGGCACAAACCCTGACATGCGCGGGCAGCTCTATAGAAACCGGTTTCAGATCAACGCCCACGACCGCTCCTTTGTTTCCTACCAGTTCCGCTGCGTACAGGAGCCATGACCCGGGGGAACATCCCAGGTCAAGCACCTTGTTTCTCTTTTTGATGAGATTATTTTTTTTCTGGATTTCCTGAAGCTTATAAACCGATCTTGCAGGAAACTTTTCCTTTTGTGCTTTACGTGTGTAATGGTCTTTCCAAGGCATCTGTTTGTCCGTTGTCAGTTGTCCGTTGTCAGTGGGAGCATTCCCCAAAAGTAGGTTGCATATCACATATGATAAAATTCAATATGTTACTCGTTCCCGGGCTTCCGCCTGGGAATGCATCCGGCAAGGCTCTGCCTTGCGAGACATTCCGTTTAAACCATCGATTTTAAAATGAAATACGAGGCGGAGCATCTGTAAACGCATTCCCAGGCAGAGCCTAGGAACGAGAATTTCCTACTTTTTGGGAATGCGCCCTTGTCAGTTGCCCGTTGCTCGTATTTTCAGCCACGGACAACGGACAACTGACAACTGACCAATTAAAATAATTCTTCAATCGCTTCAGCCACTGTCTTTATCCCGACCACCCCGATCCCTTCGATTTCCTTCATACGCTTAATGTTGCTTTTCGGGACAAAACATTTTTTGAAGCCCATTTTTTTTACTTCCGCAACACGGGTATCCA
Organism: Desulfococcaceae bacterium HSG8; assembly: GCA_030378015.1. Lineage (GTDB taxonomy): Bacteria > Desulfobacterota > Desulfobacteria > Desulfobacterales > 4be13 > JAUCGG01. Next base: position 19,355 of record JAUCGG010000028.1, on the reverse strand, counting down.
CATGGGAGATGGCCCTGACTTCGCCGGTCAGCCCGACTTCGCCCAGGACCACATGGTTATCCGGGATGTGCCGATCCAGGAAGCTGGATGCGATGGCAGATATAATGCCCATGTCAATGGCAGGTTCATCCACCTTTACTCCGCCTGCAACATTCATGAAAATATCATGGCCCATCAGATGCATCCCTAATTTTTTTTCCATAACAGCCGCAAGCAGGGCCACCCGGTTGTGATCAAGTCCCAGTATGGTTCTGCGCGGGGTTCCGAAATTTGTACTGCTGGCAAGAGCCTGAAGTTCCACCAGGATGGGGCGCGTCCCCTCCATGCTGGCTGTAACCACTGACCCCGGCGCGTTGGAAGGTCTTTCTGAAAGGAATACCGCAGACGGGTTGCTCACTTCTTCCAACCCCTTATCCTTCATTTCAAACACACCGATTTCATTGGTCGAGCCAAAGCGGTTTTTCACAGCTCTGAGAATCCGGAACACATGGCTGCGGTCCCCTTCGAAATAAAGCACAGTATCAACCATATGCTCCAGGAGCCTGGGGCCGGCAATGGCTCCCTCCTTTGTCACATGTCCCACCAGGAATGTGGGGATATTTGTCCTTTTTGCCATCAGCATCAGCCGCATGGCAGATTCCCGGACCTGGCTCACACTCCCGGGGGCAGAGGAAAGATCAGGGTTGAACATGGTCTGTATGGAATCAATCACAAGGACATCAGGCTTTTCCTCTTCGACCATAGACAGGATCATCTCCATATCAACTTCCGAAACCACCAGCATATCCGAGGATATGGTTTTCAGGCGATTGCTCCTGAGCCGTATCTGCCGGATGGATTCTTCACCGGAAACATAAAGCACTTTATATCCCTGTCCCGCAAGACCGTAAAGGGATTGGAGCATGAGGGTTGATTTGCCGATTCCCGGATCTCCCCCGATCAGCACAAGGGTTCCGGAAACCAGACCGCCCCCCAGCACCCGGTCAAATTCATTGATACCTGTCATAACCCGGTCTTCATTGCCAAGCTCGACAGAATCTATGGGAACGGGTTTTGTCTTGGCAACGGTTATTATTTTGCGTATTTTTCCCTGGGAAGTTTTCGCAGTTCTGAACCGTTCTTCCACAAGGGTATCCCACTGCCCGCAGTCCGGGCATTTACCCATCCACCCGGGGGTCTGAAAGCCGCATACCTGGCAGGTGAACGCGGTTTTTGATATTTTTTTTGTCATTGCTGGATTGCCTGGAAGTTATTTTAACGATGAACATACCGGTGACAGTTTGTAGTACATCAACTTGTAAATTCCTCCCCTTTTTTAAAGGGGGGCCGGGGGGGATTTCTGCCGCAATACCCTTTTTTTGTAACATAAAATCCCCCCGGCCCCCTTTAAAAAGGGGGACGAACTTAAAAAGTGGTGTAGTAGTTCCGCCTTCAGACGGTGTCACACCGCCTGAAGGCAGGACTACAAACTGTTCTTTTCCTGAAATCGCCTTTAAATTGCACATCGCGTAAATACCCTTTAGCATGTCATTTAAATGCTATCAAGAAAAGCTGACAAAAATATTTTTTACCGGGAGACATTAAATTAAATTAAGATGATTTCCAATAAAAAACATACCGGATCAGAGTTTGTAGTTCCGCCTTCAGGCGGCATAACACCGCCTGAAGGCGGAACTACAAACCGCACTTGGTATATTTATATTCTTTTCTGGAAATCGCCTAAGTACCCGGCCATAAGTTTTCCGGATTTTATATCCCCTGGAATGGCAGATGCCGATCTCGGACAGCATCCTGTTATTTTAGGAAAAATTAAAAAAATAAATATCTTTTAATTTTAATCCGGAATCCACTGCTTGCAAAAGTTTTCGATTTACTGGGAATAGTTTAAATACAAGCGTGGCTGCTTTTTTGCTCCGTTCTGAATATTATTGCCATGACAAGCCTGAAACAGTCAACACCGAAATAAGGAGCATGAACTTTGAATAAACCGAAATACCGGATGCTCCGGTAAACGAAATGGTTGCTATGGCTGATCTTGGGGCAAAATGATGACTCCGATTCTTGATGCACTGGAAAAAGAATAGAATTCTGATGTTTTCTATGGCCAAATATACCTGAATCGGCTATTATACCCGAAAAAAATATCTGAAAATTTGCGGAGGGAAAATATGAAAAAATCAACAGTATTATTTGTTATTTTTATTTCCGGTCTGTTTTATTTTGGAGCATACCAGCCAGCCAGAGCTGCTGAACAGACTGTTCTTTTAACCGTGCCCGGGTGTGACGCATCAGGCGCGGATTCCGGGATAAGCTCTATCCTGTCGGGTATTGACGGCGTGACCGGTGTTTCAGTTGATACGAGTCAGCTTGCCGTCACAGTGGTTTACGATGATACAAAGACCGGTGCGGATCAAATGGAGACCTCGCTTAATAACGATGGATATACAGTAGAAAATATTGCATATTCGATATCTCATACCGATGTTGCAGCCCAGGAAGCAAAAAACATAATTGATACAGATAATGACCTGATTATTCTGGATGTTCGGGAACCTGATGAATATTGCGGCGACGGCAATCATATTCCGGGCGCAGTAAATTATCCATGGAATTCAGATGTTCTTCGGCAAAAGTATGGTGACTTGTCAGTCAACGACAGCATCCTGGTGGTTTGCGGAAGCGGGATTCGGAGCAATCATGCTGCTGAATTCATGGATTCCATGAGTTTTACCGCTGTATATGATATGACAGGCGGGATGAAGGCATGGAATTGGGAAACAGAGGACTGCACGCCCGAATGCATGAATCCCCGGGACGCAGACAGCGACAATAAAGTCGGACTGCCGGATATAATTTTCGGTCTTCAGTATTTATCAGGACTGACAGATGGCGGCAACAAACCTGATCTGCAGGATATAATTTTCGGTCTCCAAATTCTGTCAGGCATGAAACCATGCGATACCCTGATTTCAGAAATAGCATTTGCCGATCCGGCTCTCAGGTCATGCGTTCTTGAAACCGGCGCGGCCTATGCAGGCGAAGTAACCAGTCTGGCTTGCCAGGCCATAGGAATCAGCGACATTTCAGGTATTGAGCATCTTACCGGCTTGGAAGAACTGAATTTATTTCTGAATAATATAAGTGATGTTAATGTGCTGGCTGACTTAACCGGCCTGACATATTTGGAATTGGGGCGTAACAATATTACTGATGTGAGTCCCCTTGGTTCACTGACCAATCTCACAATACTGTTTTTGTCGAATAACAGCATCAGCGATATCAGTGCATTAGGTTCTCTGACCAGTCTGACAAAACTGGACCTGATGGAGAACAACGGTATCACGGATGTCAGTGCATTTGCGAACTTAACTGACCTGACATTTCTGGCCCTGAACCGTAATCGTATCAGTGACCTGAGCGGGCTTGCCAATCTGACAAAACTTACAGATCTGCTGTTATACATGAATGATATCAGTGATGTCAGCCCCCTTGCCAATCTGACAAACCTGGCGGTCCTGAATCTGAACAACAATAATATCTCAACAGGGGTGGCTGAACTGGTGACATTGACAAATGCGGCTGATATCCAGTTATTATTGAACAGCAGTATTCCCTGTACAGACCTTGATGCTTTAGAGACTGCCTTGGGAGAAGAAGTTGTCAGCCGCCCTGAAACTTGTGTTTATCAGGATAAATTACAATCAGCAAATCGAAAACTTTCCGATTAAGCCTGCAGCCAGTGGATTCCGGGTTAAAATTAATTTTCCCCCTCTCCAGCTCCTCGGTTCGGATTGACAAATCCGAACCCCGCGGCGGGGATTTGAAAGGTTACTGATTACTGATCTGCCAGCTTCTGATTACCATATATTTTAACCACGGAACACACGGAATACACAAAAAAAAAGAGCGTCCTTCAATTTTCCGGTTCGCGGTTCCGCGTTCAGGCGGAACTGCGAACCCGGAGTGTCAGCTACCTTTATGCTGATATGAAAGATGCCGAAAAAAGAATATAATTTCGTGTTTTCCGTGTCTTTCGTGGTTAAAACTTTCGCGGTCAGTTTTATAATTTCCCCATAAGGCTGTGAAAACAAATTAGGTGATTTCCAATAAAAAACATACCAGATCGAAGTTTGCAGTTCCGCCTTCAGGCGGTGTTAAGCCGCCTGAAGGCGGAACTACAAACTGCACTTGGTATATTCTTTTCTGGAAATCACCTTAAAATTAAAACCGGCTCCTGCGGAGTGACGGATCTGTAAATCCCGTATCAGAACTAAAATTTCGGGAAACCTTTAAATAATATACCCTTTTACAAGAGTTTCAGCGTATATTTTTCTGATCCGGGATTGACAAATCTGGCGTTTCGGATTTGACAATCCGAAACGGGGTGAGATTCCGGATCATCACGTCCCGGAGGGACGACTGAAAAGCTTTTCAGTCGTCCCTCCGGGACTGAAAAAACGGGGACATCCGCCCCGGCAATAAATTGCCGGGCTATTTTCAGAAGTCCCTCCCCCAAGTTGTAAATGCGCCCTGCATAACTGTGCATTACAAAGAAATGTTATTTACACTCGTAATCGCCAGGATGATGCCGGCCATAATTACGCCGACCACCGCACCGATAATGAGAATCGCCGCTGGTTCCAGGAGGATCAGGAACCGTCTGATCCTCTCCCGCCCCATTTCTGTATATAGTGCAGCCAGGGAACGAAGCATCCGGGGCAGTTCGCCGGATCGCTCGCCAACGCGTATAAGGTTGTAGCCTGTGGCGGTTATGGCTCCCATATCTTGCAGGGATTCGGCAAGACTTTTACCATTACGAACAGACTGGGATACATTCGAGAGGCGGGAGCGAAGCCCTGTCAGGGTTACATAACGCTGTGCCAGTTCCAGGGATTTCAAAAGCCCGACCCGGTTTTCCAAAAGCGTGGCCAGCATAGCAGCCCAGCGGCCAATATCGCTTTCCAGCATCCGGTGTCTCAGAACAGGCAGTCGGGCAAGGAAATCCCTGAGGTGACGGCGCATATCCGGGTTATAAAAAACATAAAACATAAAAACCGACAGGGCTGCTGCCGAGATCCCCAGCAGCAAGAGATGCTCATTAACAAAACTTCCCATACCCAGAACAAAGCGGGCCAGGAGAGGAACTTCACCCTGAGCCCTGTCCAGGAGCTTTACAAACCTGGGAACGACCAGTGCGAATATCAGGAAAACCGCTAAAATGCCGGAGACGATCAGGATTACCGGATAAGTCAGCGCATTGCGGAGTTCAGCAGCGGTGCGGATATCATATTCCCATTGCATTACGCCGTCCCGCATGGCCCGGGCCATCTTTCCGGTGTGCTCACCTGCTTCGGCCAGGGGATAGAAATAGGCAGGCAGATTCAGTTCAGAGGTATTCAGAGCCTCTGAAAACGACGCTCCCCGCCGCAGTGCGGCAGCCATTTCGGAAAACGCTTTTGTCAGAAAGGGATGCCCGGCAGATTCGGCAAGAGATCCCGCGGTTTCCTCCAATGATATACCGGACTCCAGCAGTGTGCATAACTGGTGCATGAACATGAGCACATCCCTCGGGCCCGGCTGTCTTACCCGCGAACTGCCCGGGGTTACCGTCTCTGCCTCACTTTTCACATCAACGACATTCAGCCCCTGTCGTCGCAGCAGACGGGCAGCAGACCGCGGATTATCCGAGGCTATTGATCCTGTCACAAGACCGCCATCAGGATTTAAAGCTTTGTAGCGATAGTTCATTTTGTATTTACGATTGCGAGGGCGTATTTACAAGTTAAGGGGAGTGATTTTCAGTCCCGGAGGGACGACTGAAAACAGCCCGGCAATTCATTGCCGGGTGAGTATTCCGGATCATCACGTCCCCTATGGACGACTGAAAAAAAGCTTTTCAGTCGTCCCTACGGGACTGCTCCCCCAAGTTGTAAATGCGCCCGATTGGCGATTGGCAGAATTGCAAATCATAAATTACCATAATGATTCCAGTTTAAATTCTCGTTCCCAGGCTCTGCCTCACTGCCATTAAGTTAAGGAACACAGCCTGCCGAGGAAAATGTTATTTCAGGCACTTACGCCTCCTTATCAGGCCGATCCGACTCTTAACTTAATGGCAGTGAGGCTCTGCCTGGGAATGCATTTACAGAGGCTCTGCCTCGTATTTATTTAAGTTTAAAACCGATGTGTCAGACTGAATACCTCGCAAGGCAGAGCCTTGCAGGATGCATTCCCAGGCAGAGCCTAGGCAGAGTCTGGGAACGAGTAACATATTGAATTTTATGATCTGTATATTTAACCTACTTTTTGGGAATGCTCCCCTTTCCTTTGCTCCTCTGCGCCTTTGCGAGAAAAAAATCCCGGAAAACTTTTGGCCGAGTACTTACGATTGGCAGAATTGAAAATCATAACTTACCATAATGATTCCAGTTTAAATTCTCGTTCCCAGGCTCTGCCTCACTGCCATTAAGTTAAGGAACACGGCCCGCCGGGGAAGATATTATTTCAGATACTTATGCCTCCATGTCAGGCTGATCCGACTCTTAACTTAATGGCAGTGAGGCTGCCTGGGAATGCATTTACAGAGGCTCTGCCTCGTATTTAAGTTTAAAACCGATGTGTCAGACTGAATACCTCGCAAGGCAGAGCCTTGCAGGATGCATTCCCAGGCAGAGCCTGGGAACGAGTAACATATTGAATTTTATGATCTGTATATTTAACCTACTTTTTGGGAATGCTCCCCTTTCCTTTGCGCCTCTGCGCCTTTGCGAGAAAAAAATCCCGGAAAACTTTTGGCCGAGTACTTACGATTGGCAGAATTGCAAATCATAAATTACCATAATGATTCCAGTTTAAGGTTATCAGGGACTGATTTTCTTCTGCCAAACCCGCGGAATACCTCAAACTGTCTGTCAAGGGCAAACACAGTGACATGCGGATTCTCGGAAATTACCTGAACCATTTCTTCTTCCAGAAAACGGCAAGCGTCCTGCAGCATCAGGGAAAACGGATGGCTGATACTGCTGATATAATCAGTCAATATATCAAGGGAGTTATCATTCAGGCTGTTCTGGCGCAGGTCCAGGGCTTCAAGAGAACATTTGCGAGCTTTCAATGCCCTGATAAGAGATGATATGTCTTTCAATGAGTTATCAGAAATATCAAGATGCGTTATCGAACTGTTCAGTTGCAGGGCATTCCACATCGGGGAGGCAGCAAAAACATCCTCTTCTCTCTCGTTGAAAGACAAATTGCGGGAAAGCCCGGAGACAGTCAGATGTCTGATATGCAGGTTTTTTTCCACCCCCTTGCAAACCTGGCTGATAAAATCATCAGCAGAGTACCTGTAATACCGCAGGATAATGCTTATCCTGTCAAGGCTGAATTCAGCTTTTGTCACAGGAGCATTATCAGATAAACTTTCAAGCATCAGAACCGGTTCCGGCACACTGTTTTCTTCAGGCGGTTGTTGCAGAACGGATAATGCTTTTTGGTAACACTCATCATCAAATATTCTCCTGCAGAATACAAACTGATCGGGAAAACGGCGATTGAAATAATCGTAATAAGCATCGTCAAGAATGACAAAATTCCCGGTATCCGGATGATTCAGAAGGTAATCTTCGATTTCATAATCCCTCATGTGTCCGGATATCTGGTCAGTTGTGGCGATAATGTACCTGTCCAGCTCGTGAATTCTGAACAGCAGTTTCAGCCTTTCCAATGTATTATACGATCTCCAGTCTGAAGAAATCACAATTTCAGCCTGTGCGTTTTCGCAAAGAGATTTCAAGTTTTTTACCGCATCCGGATCCCAGTCATAAAACACAGCAGCAATATCATATTTGTCCATATCCTTGTATCTTTCATCCTCTTCTTCAGCAAGCTGCTTCTTAAGTTTGTCCATATCGTGTTTAAATCTTTTCTGGCTGCTCGTGGGCTGAAGCACACCGTCAATATCCAGAAATATTATTTTTTTCATTGTTTTTTCCTTTCAGGTTTGCTGATTTACGATTTAATGGCGGACAGAAATCATATACCCGATTCTGCCCTCTCCTGCTCGGTTCGGATTGACAAATCCGAACCTCTTGGGCGGGGGATTTGTCAATCCCCCGCGAGCACACGGGTATTGCCGAAATCTGCTTTACGGCAAGCTCGAAAGATGTCGATCCCCCGCGAGCACGCGGGTATTTTATTCATGGGAAATCCTTAACTGCTATTCATGCGAGCGGTTCTTCTGATGACTCAATGCCTAAAGATGCTGCCAATCTGACGGTTTCCTTTCTGGCAGCGTCAAAGTCGAACCTGCTCAGTTGCTTTCTTATGGGTGCAATCTGCACGGGGGAGAGCAGTTGGCACAGCTTTTCAAGAAACGGTTCGACAGCGTCGGGATTATACTCTTCAAAAGATGGCATCATTTCCCGGAACAATTCCTTCAGAATCGTCAGATCCCGGGGGCCTTCGTGATGAGCTTCCTCCTCTTCTTCTTCTGATTCAAGCTGCTGCACGGAAGATATGGCTATCTTCATTGCATCTGCAAGAGAGCTTACAAGCGGAAGCAAGTCGCCGGTCTGTTTTTTCCTGACCTCGATATTGAGTTCTGCCGCTATGCTGTAAACCTCTGTCAGCGAAAGATTCCCCGCTATACCCTTGAGTGCGTGAAGCATGCGATATGCCCCGTCCCTATCATTTTTTCTTATAAAATTCAGGATATTATCCGTAACACTTCCGTAATCAGTGCAAAAAGCCAGCAGTGCGCTTTTGTATGCATCCGCATTCTTCCAGATCAGGAGTCCTTTTCGGGTATCAACTCCTTCAAGCACAGGCATTTCGGAAGGTCTGACCGGAGCATCCGGCTCCGTGACTTTTTCCGCGACTCTGCCCTTGCCTTCAGGAACCAGCTTTTCCATCACTGCAAAGAGTTCGTCAAAATCAACGGGCTTTCCGACAACAGCATCCATCCCGGCTTTCACGCATTTTTTCCGATCATCTTTTGTCACGCTTGCAGTCAGCGCGGCAATAGGTATATGAGATCCGAGGTCTTCGCGGGTTTCCAGTTCCCGGATCTGCCGCGCTGCCTCCAGACCGTCTTTTTCAGGCATATGTACATCCATGAGTATGATATCCGCATCTTCCTGCTGAAAAGCCTGCACTGCCTCATGCCCGTTTCTTGCTTCAATGACTGTATGGCCCTGCTCCTTCAGGCGAATTTTTGCCAACACTATATTCTCTTCAATATCTTCGGCAAGAAGAATTCGGAAACAGCGGTGGTTGTCCGTTGTCCGTTGTCCGTTGTCCGTTGCAGCGGATATCCCTGGTTCCTCGGCGGGTTCCATGCGGACTGTGAAATGAAAGATGCTGCCCTTTCCTTCTTCACTTTCCGCCCATATTTCACCGTCCATGATATCCGCAAGCTGCCTGGAAATCGTTGTTCCGAGGCCGGTTCCTCCGAACCGCCTGGTCATGGAAGCATCTGCCTGGGTGAACGGATCAAATATGGTTTGCAGGCGATCCGCGGGAATTCCGATCCCTGTGTCGCTGATGGCAAAATGAATCATATCAGGCGTATCACCGGGGGTGATATGAACAGTGACGCTGCCTTTTTCAGTAAATTTTATGGCATTGCCCACGAGATTGATAAGGACCTGCTTCAGTCTGCCAGAGTCTCCGACGACGTTTTCCGGAACATGCCTGTCTGTTTCCAGGTTCAGGGACAGTCCCTTATCTTTTGCTGTAATATCAAGAGTACGAACCGCTTCACATATCATCTCATTCAGATTGAACAGGGTATTCTCCAGTTCCAGTCTGCCGCTTTCCAGCTTACTGACATCTAATATATCATTGATAAGGCTGAGGAGGGATTTTGATGATTTATAGGCTGTGGAAAGGTAGGTGCGCTGTTTTTCTGAGATGACAGGATCTTCCAGGGAGAGGGACAAAAAGCCCAGCACCGAGTTCATCGGGGTACGGATTTCGTGGCTCATATTTGCAAGAAACACACTTTTGGCCCGGTTGGCAGCTTCTGCCGCCAGTTTGGCCTGCATGATTTCTTTTTCCATATGGTTACGTTCCACTATTTCGATAGAAAGTTCGCGGTTTACTTCTGCCAGTCTGCGGTTCCAAAACAGAATCAGACCAAGGAAAACAGCCGAAATGATACAGATTTTCCATATCAGGCCGTAGTCAATGCCTTTTTCATATTCCACCTTCAACCATTTCTGATAAATGGCCCGATGCTCCTCTTCGGTCATGGAAGCCAGGGCTTTGTTGATGATGGAAACCGCCTCCGGATATTTCGGATCAACACCGATGCGATGGTCAAAAACAGAGCTGATTTCACCCGCAATTTTCAGATGCTCCATGCCTATTTTCTGGAGATGTTCAAGTGTTACAGCCATATGCCCGACAAATGCGAAAACCTCTCCGTCGGACAGGCTGATGATGGCCTGTTCCACATCGTCTGCTTCAACAAGTTTTATTTTAGGATAGTTATTCCTGAGAAAATGAAAACTGGTGTAGCCCCTGCCCACTGAGACTTTTCTTCCGTTCAGTTCAGCAGTGTCTTTGATATAACTGACATCGTCACGGGTCACGATCACCAGCGGAAAGGTGACAAAGGGTTCGCTGAGGAGGATATCCCGTCCGAGTTTATCGCTCTTTACCAGCGCGGGAACGACATCTATTTTCTGATCTGTATATTTTTGCAGAACTTCTGGCCAGATATCGCTTTCGGTCCTTTGAAAATGAAATTTCAGACCCGAACGATCAGAGATACTCCTAAGATAATCAGCGATAATCCCTTCGTATCTTAAGGGATTATCCGTAATAGAAAGAGGTTCCCAGCTTACTTCGCTGAATACCAGGGGATCATGGTTATTGATAAAATTCCGTTCTTCGGGGGTCAGCGAAATCATTTTAACGGAAGAGGCTTCGGTTTTATGTTGAAGCGTGATTTCAGCACTGCCGAACCACTTCAGGTAGAGGCTGTCCATTTCTTCAATAGTTACTGTATCCATAGACTTCTGCAGGATATCCCTGAGTTCGGGCCAGTCATTGCGGACAGCCAGCCGATAGGCATTACCGGAGACCTTGCTGTGAATATCTGCCACGGAAACCGGCCGGATGTTGGTTAATGTGTTTTTACGGATCAGGTAGTTGGCCACAGCAGAATCGAGTACAGTCGCGTCGCCGACTCCCAGGGAAAGTGCCTGGAAGATTTCTTCGTATGTTTTGTAAGAAATAAAATCCGCATCAGGCACCATACTCAGGAGAATATCCATATTGCCATCCCCCTGGGACACGATAATTTTCTTGTCTGACAGATCGGAAATCGTGCTGACACCTTCAATGCCTTCTCGGACATAAATCACATTGGTGACGGTCTTGTACGGCTCTGTGAACAGGAAATGCTTTGTACGCTCAGATGTTTTAAAAATAGTATGCAGCAGATCAATCTCTTTATTCTTCCCCATTTCCAGGAGATTTCCCCATGTATCCCTGACGAACTCAAGTTGCAGGCCCGCCCGCTCTGCGACCAGCCGAAGATAATCAACAGAAAAACCTGCGGGTTCTCCTTTTTCCGCAAAGTCGAAAGGAGCGTAATCCGGTTCGCTTGATACGCGGATAATCGGATGTTTCTCCACCCAGGCGCGCTCTTCATCGTTCAGGATAACCTCTTTCTTTTTCTCTTGGGACTGATTGATTGCGATCCATTGTCGCCGGATATTCCAATGCTCCTCCGGTGTAATGGTCGCCAGTGTTTTGTTCAGGATCAGAACCAGTTCTGGCCAGTCTTTGCGCACAGCCATTGCCAGGGGGAAAACCTGGTCAGGGATATGCGCTGCGATTTCCAGGTTTGTCAGTATCAGTTTGCGTATGATATGCACTGAAACCGCCAGGTTGCCGATTACTGCATCGGCTTCGCCTCCTGAGAGCGCGAGCAGGGCGTCCTCGAAAGTCACGTATAAAATCGGGTTGAATCTTGTGTGTTCCTTTACAAATTCGTGGTGCGAACTGTTTTTCTGCACTGCCAGGCGCGCCCCGGACAGATCATCAAGCCCTTTTACAGAACTATCCCTGCGGGTAATGATGGCTCGTACAAATTGCAGGTAAGGTTCGGTATAGTTGAAAAACTGCCTGCGTTCCTCGGAAATCCCTACACAGGGCAGTATGTCAATTTCCCGGTTTTGGGCTTTTTCATAAGCCTGACTCCAGGTCAGGCCGGTAACAGGTTTCAGTTCTATCCCCAGTCGCTTGGAAATGATGCCGATATAATCTGCTGCCATACCCAGGTATCTGCCGTGTTCGGAAAAAAATTCAAACGGAGCAAAACCGGGATCAGCACCGATACGCACCCGGGGATGCATCCTCAGCCAGTTCCTCTCTTTCTCGGTTAAAGATGTCATCTGCTCGGAAATCTTAATTTTATTGAGCCATTTTTCTTCAATCCCCTGTATTTCCTCTTTGCTTATCCGTGACATTCCTTTTTCCAAAATCGAGGCCAGGAGCGGGCGATCTTTTGAGACCGCCATATGCAGGGGTAAGGGTTTTTCAACGATGATGTCAGGAGGCCCGTTGACTTTCAGATTCGTGATCCCGAGCTGACCCAGGAGATATTCCATCACAGTCCCGGGATTGATGAGCGCGTCTGCTTTTCCGGAAGAAACAGCATAAACCGCCTGGGTCATGTCCTCCACATCCAATATCTCTGTTTCGGGCCGGGCTTTCAGAAAATCCCGGATATAGAATCCCCTGGGGACGGCAATACGTTTTCCGGTCAGTTCCTCAACAGAGCTGATCTCCGGAAATTCCTCCCGAGTGTAAACTCTCTGATCTATTTCCGTATAAGGCGGTGTAAATTTCAGATAGCTTTCCCGTTCCGAGGTTTTTGCGATGTTTAACATCACGTCAAGTTCCCCGGTTTTCATCATGGCAAGAAATTCATTCCAGAATGGATAGTTGACGAATCGGATATTCGAACCGATTTTTTCACCCAGGATGGAAACGTAATCAACAGAAAATCCTTTTGGCATGCCGTTTTCATTGAAATTGTATGGCCCCCAGTCGTTTTCATTATGAACTTTTATGCCTTCCTTCCGGGAAAGATATAACAGTTCATCTTCTGTGAGAAGCGATGCAAAATCAGCAGGTATTTTCCTGCCTTTTCGGACGATCCACCGGTTTTCCATTTCCTGCCGTTCTTCATCGGTGATGAGTGACAGCCCTTTGTCCACCTTTTCGATCCGGTGATGCGTTGCTTTAGCCGTAGCGCTGTAATATGTCTGGGAATATAGAGGATTCTGCTTGTCATATGCAAAAATGGAGGCAAGACGATTCTGGCTCAGATAATAAAGAAGGCTGAGTTCCGTTGCAACAAAGACTTTGACTTCACCCTTTTGTGCGGCTCTGAACAATTCTTTGAAGCTGTCATAAATAGCGATTCGCTCCCTTGGCAGTCTTGCGCGCAGCCATTTTTCTGTAAATCCGCCCTTCTGAATGCCGACAATCAGGCCGCTTGTCTCTTCAACAGATGTAATTGGACGGACTGCGGGATGCGTAAAAAGATAATAACTGAGTTCCAGTATCGGCTCTGAATAACTTAAAAACTGTTCTCGCTCCGCTGTTTTGAACAACCCGGCATGGAGATCAGCCCTGCCACTCCTCAGGATAAGCAGGGAATCACCGAAAGTTTCTGCCCTGATAAACTGAATCTTTTTCCCGGCCTTCTCTGCCCACAATCGCCAGGTATCGGGAAACAGCCCTGACGCTTCTCCGGATTCGTCCTGGAATTTAAGCGGAGCCACACCGACGTTATACACTACTTTGACAGGGTCTTCAGCCGCCTGGGTCAGGGATGCAGCAATGAGCAGGATGCTTATAATGAAAATATTTATAAAGACGGATTTCAGAGAAGACATTTTTCCTCCTGTTCAATAGTTTGCTGTAGGGTGGGTGGAGCGAAGCGTAACCCACCGAATAACATAAATGGTGGGTTACGCTTCGCTCCACCCACCCTACATTTTCAGGCATTTCAAGCGGGCCGAAACAAAGCTGGGAGCCGACTTTTATGATCACAAGAGTTCTCGGGTTCCTATCCGTAAGACACCCGAATATCAAAGAATATTTTTTATATGCGTTTTCTTGATAATGATGGTAAGTCTCCTTTTCTGAAAGTTTTTACCTATATATATTGCAGATCAGGAGCGGGAAGGCAAGAAAAATCCGAACAAAATAACGGTAAACTGGCAATATGCTTTACATTCAGATGGTTGCATAAAATCAGGTCGGAATCTGTTCTGTAACATCCTGATAATAAAATATGAGAATTAAAAGATCGTTATTATCATCCTGATTTTACGGATGCAGGCGAGAGCGTCGCCGAGCAACACCCTGGTTGCTCGCGGGGGATTGGCAAATCCCCCGCACCTCACAGCAGTTTTAATGATGCTCGCGGGGAATTGGCAAATTCCCGCTCACATGGCTCGGATTTGCCAATCCGAACCGAGCAGCACCTTGATTGCTCGCGGGGGATTGACAAATCCCCCGCACCTCACATGGTTCGGATTTGCCAATCCGAACCGAGCAGCACCCTGGTTGCTCGCGGGGGATTGTCAAATCCCCCGCACCTTACAGGTTCGGATTTGCCAATCCGAACCGAGCGACACCCTGGTTGCTCGCGGGGGATTGTCAAATCCCCCGCACCTTACATGCTTCGGATTTGTCAATCCGAACCGAGCGACACCCTGGTTGCTCGCGGGGGATTGGCAAATCCCCCGCACCTTACATGGTTCGGATTTGTCAATCCGAACCGAGCTACACCCTGGTTGCTCGCGGGGGATTGACAAATCCCCGCACCTCACAGGGTTCGGATTTGTCAATCCGAACCGAGCGAGACGGGCCGAACCGAGTGAACAATTTGGAAAATTGTTCTACATGTTTACGGATGCATTCAGCATGAACAGAATGGCCGCTTTGCGTGTGGGACGAAGATCGGCCTCTTCAAGATGCAGCATGAGCCATGAACGGGGAAACTCCCGCATAACCGGCCAGGGCGCCACGCGCAGGGATTCGATGGTATATTTCTTTGCCACAGCCGGTTTTTTCAGCAGTTCACGCAGCATATCCGCGGTGGCATGCTTGAATATGCCCATCACCACGGGCAGTCTGACTTTGCTGCCGTCTGAAAGCTCGCATTCCGCAAACTCCGTCACTTCCACAAAACGATACGGCTTTCTCATCTTCCCTCCTTCTGGCGTTCAAGCCATCTGAGAAGCAGATCACGGGTTCTGACAGCATGTTCGGGATTAACATCCGGGTAAGCCGACAAATCATCTCTGACAGATTCGTCTTTCCACAAAAGAAGTCTCTCCGCAATCAGCAGGGCATCCTGCTGTAGGAGATAACCGAATGCGGCTTCCCTCATCTCCGGAAATTTGTCGAGTACAGCCCATATATCCGCAAGATCCCTCGCCTCCGTGCGTTCAGCCACGCATTGAACTTTGTTTTCAAGATATTTTGAAAGGGTGATCCTTTTGATGGCCGGGATTGTTGTCGAATCCGTCAGATCATCGTCAGGCACATCCTCAAAATTTGAAAGCACCTCAATTATAACACGGTCGCCATCCGGAAGTTTCAGCACACCGCTGAACCCTGATCCGAATTCATCAGGAGCTTGCAGAATCTCAAAACGGTCGGAGAGATTGCTCCGAATTTCGGCAAGAATCGGCCTGACATCCCGCAATGCCTCCCGGGTGTGAAAATCAATGTCATAGGAACTCCGATGCCCGAGTTCCTCAAGGGAAATTGCCGATGTTCCCGCCCAATAGCAAAATCTGGCGAGTCGGGGGCACTCCTCTGCAATCAGTTCAAGGGCCTCTGTCATACGCTGGCTGTAATTTTTCATATCATCATCATTGTAAATGGGTTGTACAATACATTCTGAACAGGTCATCATGATTGTAAATATTCGGTAAACCCCGTGTCCGCTCCGGCCAGATTGACAAAATCCGGCAACGAATGGTTCGGATTTGTCAATCCGAACCGAGCAACACTTGGTTGTTCGCGGGGGATTGGCAAATCCCCCGCCCGTGAAACAATTTGCAAAATTGTTCTACACTGGTTCGGATTTGCCAATCCGAACCGAGCAGCACCCTGGTTGCTCGCGAGGGATTGGCAAATCCCCCGCCCCTTACAGGTTCGGATTTGCCAATCCGAACCGAGCGACACCCTGGTTGCTCGCGGGGGATTGGCAAATCCCCCGCACCTTACATGCTTCGGATTTGTCAATCCGAACCGAGCAACACCCTGGTTGCTCGCGGGGGATTGGCAAATCCCCCGCACCTCACATGGTCCCGTCAAATAATCCAAGAGTCAAATGATCATTGTCCGCCTCGAACTGGCAGAACATAATACGAGTCAGACTTGTCGTAGCGGTTCACGCCGCCGCTGCCCAGAGACACGATCCAGACATCGGACGTATTGATCGCATACGTCGTACTTGTCCAATAATAATTAGCGGTCCCTATGTTGTCAAAATCAAAAGGATCTCCGGCACCACCCTGCCCCGTTCCCGCTGTGTTCGGCACAGTAGGATAGGAATATCCGCAATGAACCAGGCTATCCAACTCGGACACGTTGGGCAGGCGCCAGTCTCCGGCAGCGGAGCCGTCCGTAAGTCCGCAGGCTCCGTTTGCCAGACCGGCGGCATTTGCCAGGGCGGTTGTCCAGTCCGATGTTCCCCAGCAGTCTGCGTTCTTCAGCCAGATCAGGCCGGTCAGATTGTCTGTGACGGTGCCGTTACCGTTGATTGTGAAACGGGGATTAGGCCATGCCGCGCCGTTCTGCGAAGTGCCGTCATCTCCTGCCGCATAAGAAGTGGTCTGCCCGGTTTTGGGTATGGCAACCGAGCCGCCGCCGCTTTCCTCATAAGTGCCGGTCACGCCGAACATTTCCACACCCTTTTTGATGTTTCCGGATGTCAGATCAGTGTCGCGCTCGGCTTTGATGGCATTATAAATCTCTCTTGTACTCTTCATCGCGGCACCGGGGCCTGCAGCCGGCTTCTCAAAGCTCGCGTCGGGGGTTTCCGGTGTGCCGCTGATCAGATAATCGTAAATCTCCTGAAACGTGGGCATTCCGCTTCCGTTTGCAGGTGATCCGCTGTAATCCGGGTCTCCCGCGGCAGCGGTTCCGGACCAGGATACTGTGATCGCCAGACAGAAAAGAACAATTGTCAGTTTTTTATACATCTTCATTTCCTTACCTCCCTTAAAGTTAAAAATTATAAAAAGTTATGATGCTCGCGGGGGATTGACAAATCCCCCGCCCCTCCTCATATCTCATATCATCAGTTTCTTAACATTCTTCACCGGAATAATACTCGGCTGATCAGTGAGATAAAACCTGGCACTCGACCACATGTATTCAGCCGGCCCGGATGCCAGATTCCAGCGGGGCTGGCAGGGATTGTTGTGAATATAGGTCATCTTCTGACGCAGGAATTCCGTGCTGAAAACATTTTTGGCATTGTAACCGTCCTCCCAGACCTTGTACTTCTGTCCAGAGGAACAGGCTCTGGCGGACAGGAAGTCCAATGCCTCCCGGTTCCCCTCTGCCTGATACTGACGGATGAGACGATCGGCCGTGTGCTTCTTGTAGTCCCTGATCACATCTGCCACAGGATTGTCCGGCGGAGACTGAATGATCAGGTGAATGTGGTTCGGCATAATCACAAAGACATAAAGCGTGAACAGTTTTCGAAGAGATATGCAGTCAAGTGAGTCTGCCAGCAGCCGCCTTACAACATCCCGTTGAAAGATATGTCTGTAGTCAACAGCCTTGGTGGTGACAAAGTAAAGATGACCCGGATTGAAATCCGGTCGCCAGTTGGTCATATCTTTTCCTTTCTGTCTGTGGGTTCGGATTTGTCAATCGTTCGACTGAACTCACGCCGAAGCCGAACCGAGCAGCCCCCTCCGAGCAGCCCCTCATTGCCCGCGGGGGATTGACAAATCCGCCCTTCATGGTTCGGATTTGCCAATCCGAACCGAGCGGGAGGGGTCGAACCGAGCCGTTTTATATGATGCTCGCGGGGGATTGGCAAATCCCCCGCCCTTCACAGCGGTTCGGATTTGCCAATCCGAACCGAGCAACAGAGACCGAACCGAGCAACACAGACCGAACCGGGCAACAGAGACCGAAGCGAGCAGCCCCTCAGAGCAGCCCCCCTCATTGCTCGCGGGGGATTGACAAATCCCCCGCCCTTCACAGTGGTTCGGACTTGCCAATCCGAACCGAGCAACAGAGACCGAACCGGGCAACCCTCCGTCAAATGATCCAAGAATCAAATGATCATTGTCCGCCTCGAACTGGCAGAACATAATGAGAGATAGTCTTGTCGTCGCTGTTCACGTAGCCGTAGCCCAGATTCACGTCCCAGGCGCGGGACGTTTTGAACGCATACGTCGTACTTGTCCAGTAATAGTTATCGGTCATTAGATTGTCAAAAAGATCTCCGTCACCACCCTGTCCCGTTCCCGCTGTGTTCGGCACAGCAGGATCGTAATACCCGAAATGAACCAGGCTCTTCAACTCGGACCGGTTGGGCAGGCGCCAGTCTCCGGCAGCAGAGCCGTCTGTGAGTCCGCAGGCTCCGTTTGCCAGACCAGCGGCGTTTGACAGGGCGGTCGTCCAGTCCGTACCTCCCCAGCAGTTTGCGTTCTTCAGCCAGATCAGCCCGGTCAGGTTGTCTGTGACGGTTCCGTCACCGTTGATTGTGAAACGGGGATTGGGCCATGCAGCGCCGTTCTGTGAAGTGCCGTCATCTCCTGCCGCATAAGAAGTGGTCTGCCCGGTTTTGGGTATGGCATCCGAGCCGCCGCCGCTCTCCTCATAAGTGCCGGTCACGCCGAATATCTCCACACTTTTTTTGATGTTTCCGGCTGTCAGATCGGTGTCGCGTTCAGCCTTGATGGCATCATAAATCTCCCTTGTGGTCTTCATCGCGGCACCGGGGCCTGCGGTCGGTTCTTCAAAGCTCGCGTTGGGGGTTTCCGGTGTGCCGCTGATCAGGTAATCGTAAACCTCCTCAAGCGTGGGCATGCCGCTTCCGTCTGCGGGTGATCCGCTGTAATCCGGGTCTCCCGCGGCAGCGGTTCCGGACCAGAACACCGTGACCGCCAGACAGAAAAGAACAATTGTCAGTCTTCTGAACATTTTCATTTCCTTTCCTCCTTTGAAAGAATCGTCTTCACCAAAATCGGTAATGCGACAGGTCTGACAAGAAAAATTGTCAGGGAGCATTACGAGAGAGGAAATCCGTTTCACATCGCAATCATTTCCTTTGTAAAGAGTTCGGA
>JAUCGG010000171.1 GCA_030378015.1 Desulfococcaceae bacterium HSG8 | reverse complement strand
CATTATGGAGAATGAAACATTTTAACGATCTGTGCGAGGAAATAATCTTTTTATACATTATAAAACAAATGGTTATATCACTATGAGTAGTAGTAATATACAGCTTTCCCTGTTTGAATCAGAAAATGCTCCTAACAGAAAAGAAGTAAAAAAATCTGAGGCAAAACTGAAAACAGAGGCAAAATTATATAATGCTGCAGAAAGAGTCGAGTCTAATCTGCCTCCGTTAAATCTGCCGATAAGATATGAAAGACTACATGATATAGCTGAAGAGAAAAAAATTCCTATAAGACCATTGATTGTCCCGGTGCATGATGCAATAAAACAGATTGAAGAGGAATTACATACGATCAGTGAGATACTGATGGGAAGGCTGTTTGTAATCAGCGGGGAAACCGGGAGCGGAAAGACAACATTTCTCAGTTCCCTGGGCTTTTTCATAGATAATATTTCTATATTTTTTCTTAAAGATATCAGTATAGACAGGAAAAATACCATTGAGAAAGAGCTGTATAGTCTTAACAGACCCCGAAAGAATTTTTCAGTTGTTGTTCTTGAAGGGAGAGAGGCGCCCGGCACAATAAAGAGCGAAGAACTCGATGTATTATTAACAACGCTTAACAGGGATTTCAGAGGGGAAACAGGCTGCAATACGCTGTTTGTAATACCGACAACATCGCCGAATGTTGCTCAGAACATCAGTATGAGAGCAAATTCCATCGGCGGTATGACTTCAAAAGAAAGACCTTTTTACGTTTTTACCGGTCCCCCGCGGAATGAATACATACCGATTATCAATGAGACTCTCCGATCTCTTAATGATGGCAGAATACTTGATGATTACGGAATTGATGAAAGAAAGGCAAACTCAGTTGCTCAGACATCCAATTCTATAGGGAATTTCATGCAAAGCTGCCAGGAGACGATTTTATCAGAAAGAAGAACTCTGAGAAAAGCGATGCACAGTTTAAAAAGAAAAAGAATTCACCTGTGGATGGTATTTTGTTCTCTGGAAGATGATTTAAGAAGAAATTACGACATGATTCGTTCATTAACCACCAGTGATTATCATCATGTCCAGGTAAAAAGATTATTGAGGGGAAATTCCAGGGAAGTCAGATATTGGGAAAATAATCTTGATAAATTTGCCAGAGCAGCACAATATCTTGATTTACGTATATCTCATCTCCCAATGCGAACCGTAAATTCTGTAGTGAGTGCTTATGCAGATTATGAACTGCAGGAACATTTGAAAAGCAAAGGTTTGTTTAAGAGAGCCCCGAACAGGGACAGTGCCCAGGATTCCCTGAGAGCTACCGCAATCGGGACTTTTTTAATCACCCGGCATGGCTTTTTCGACAAAGATCTGTCAAGACGAGGTAAAAGCACTTTGGAGAAACAGGATCTTTTCAAAGAAATAGCAGGATTAGCGAGTAAAGATGATAAGGCACTTAATATTTGTATTGTAAGAGCACTCAGGGATATATTTGCATCTAAAACAAATTATACTGTACATCCGGAGCTTCCGATTACAGATAACAGTTCCGTCATAACGGATGTAGCTGTTGTAAACACATCAGATATTTATTGTTTGGAGATAAAGTGGCGATCTCAGCTTATACCGGAAAGCAAAATTATCAGGCAAACTGTTAAAAGAGTTGAAGAATTTTCTAAAGAACTTCCGGAAATAAAAAACCTTCTTGAATCATAATCAGTATATCGGAGATGCCCCAATATTTGGCTTCTGGAAATGCTTGGGATTTGTCCCAAGCGAGCATTTTGGGAGCACTTTCGATCTGCAGACAATGAAATAATAAGCAACAAAAAAAATCGTATGGAGTGCAAAGCTTGCTTTGCGAGTCGTGCCCGGATACAGGGATTCGCAAAGCAAGCTTTGCACTCCGGGCTGGCAAACATTATAATCTTCAACAAAAGGAGGTAATTATGAAATTTTTTGTATTAGTCACGGTCTTTATTTGTCTGATTTTCCCGTACGCGGCTTTCGGAGGCGTCAAAGTACAGGTTCCCGGCGTAACGGTAAATTCCGACGGCAGTGTCGAAACACCGGGCACAAAGGTAGATTCTGACGGTAATGTTGAAACACCGGGTGCAAAGGTAAATCCCAATGGCAGTGTCGAAACGCCGGGCGTGACAATAAGCCCCGACGGCACTGTAAAAACCCCGGGCGTGACAGTAAGTCCTGATGGAAGCGTCAAGGTGACAGGTGATGAGGATGAGGATGAGGATTCCCAGGAAGAATAATCAGGAGTTCGGGAATCGGAACTGAGTGCGAAAATTATTTTCCGCACACTATGATTTTTGCACTCCTAATGCAATTTACCGGTCATCAGTTCGTAGTTCCGCCTTCATGCGGTTAGCTAACTGCAAACTCCGGAAGTACGAGGTATGGAAAACAGCGTGAAAAGAACTCTCATCCGGTATTCGAAAGCTGATAAACAATGACTCCTGTAAAAATAAAAGTCCTGGTTGTGGATGATGCTACATTCATGAGAAAGGCCATTCCCCAGATCCTGGAAACAGATCCCGGGATACAGGTGGTGGATTCTGCCAAAAACGGTCTGGAAGCCCTGGATAAAATCAGGATGCTTCAGCCGGATGTAGTCACGCTTGATATAGATATGCCCGTGATGGACGGCCTGACAGCCATCAGACATATTATGGTCGAATCACCTGTTCCGGTGGTGGCTTTAAGTTCGCTTTTCAGCGACGGAGCGATCACTTTCGAAGCCCTGCGGCTCGGGGTCGTTGATTTTGTTCCCAAACCCTCAGGGGCTGTCTCTGCGGACATAGGCAGATCAAGGCAGCAACTGGTTGACAGGGTCAAAATGGCCTGTTCAATGAAACTCGGAAATGTCCGCAGGGTGCGCCTTCCTGAAAAATGGGATTTAAAGAAGCGATTGGAAAGCCTGTACCACTTTTATCCGCTGGAGTACATTGTTGTTATCGGAACTACCCTTGCGGGGCCCAATACAGTGATCCGTCTGCTTTCCAAACTCCCGCCCACCCTTCCGGCTGCCATTGTGGTACTTCAGGAGATATCTCCGAAGATCATCTCAGCTTTTGTGGAACAGTTTGACAGGCATGTTCCGTGGAGCGTTCAGGTTGCTGAAAATGAGACAGTTTTGGAACAGGGAACCTGCTATATCAGTTCAAATGAGAATTCGCTGAACATCCGTCTGAATGAGAACGGAGATATCTGTATCTATGTTGATGCCAGGAAAGATTACCCATTGAATCTGCTCTTTTCGTCAGCAGCCGAAATCTTTCGCCAATACACCATCGGTGTGCTGTTGAGCGGAATCGGCGATGACGGTGCAGAAGGGTTTGGGAGAATTAAGAAAAAATTAGGGACAACAATGGTCAAGGATGCCAGTTGCTGTGTTTATCCCAATCTGACCGATAACGCTATCCGGCATGGCGTCGTTGATATGATACTGGATGAAGGGGAGCTTGCCAGTACCATAGAAAAAGTGATGCGTGATGCGTGATACGTGATACGTGATACGTGATACGTAATGCGTAATGCGTAATGCGTAATATGTTGGGTTTGAGAATATTCGGTTGAATTTTTTCAAAATCAGATTAAACGGAAATATCAAAATACCGAGAATCGAGTTTTCACGCATTACGCATTACGCATTACGTTTCACAAAAGGAAACCTATGGAGACAAAAAGAACGATCATCCCCGTTGCAAGCGGAAAAGGCGGGGTGGGAAAAAGCGTATTTGCCGCTAATTTATCCATCGCACTGGCTAGCTTGGGACATTCTACCGTGGCTGTTGATCTGGATTTAGGCGGTTCCAACCTTTATACCTGCCTGGGATTGCCGAATAAATACCCTGGCATCGGGGATTTTCTTAAAGCAGGGAACATCCGCTTTGAAGAGCTTATTGTGCCTACGGGTATTCCTAACCTGAAATTCCTCCCCGGTGATGGAAAAACCCCTTTTATGGCAAATATTTCTTATAATCAGAGAATTACTCTGCTGAAAGAACTTAAAAATATCTCCGCGAGATATGTCATCCTTGACCTAGGGGCAGGAACCGTATTTAATACCCTTACTTTTTTCGGACTTGCATATAAAGGAATGATCGTTACCAGCTTTGAAACCTCGTCAGTTATGAATTTTATCATGTTTCTACGGAACTTTATATTTCGCGTGATTTCCAATGTGGTGCGGCATAACCGGGAAGCTCTGAACATACTTATCTCGGCTTTTCAGCAGCCCATGGGAACCGGATCGCTGACGGTCAGCTATCTGCTGGACAAAATAGCGGATATTGATCCGAAACTGGCGAACCGTGTCAGGGAAACATGCAATTGCTACAGGCCCCGCATTGTTTTCAATATGGGAGACCATCCTGATGAACTGAATGTCTTGGAGAAACTGGACAATACCATCAGACAGGGGCTTTCCATTGCAGCAGATCATTTCGGTTTTATATTCTACGATGATATGGTTCGCAAGGCAGCAAAGAGAAAGGAAATTCTCATCAGGCAATATCCGGACAGCATTGCTTCCCAGAATATCGGACATATTGCCAGACGCGTGACCCGCGTATGGGATCGCTCGCTGGGGAGCAGCGGGGTTCATCTGATTGAGGATACCCAGAGACATTATGAGATGTGGTATGGGGGGAAATAAGGAAGGACATCCGGAGGTACATTTGTGAAAGATACGATCAAGCTCTTAATCGTTGATGACTCGAAACTGATGCGTCGGGTGATCACCAAAATATTCGATTCTGCCGATCATATACAGGTTGTCGGAAAGGCCACGAATGGCAAAGAAGCACTGGAACTGATTCCCCGGCTGAACCCTGACGTTGTCACCCTGGATATAAATATGCCGGTAATGGACGGACTGACAGCATTAAAGCATATTATGATCAGATATCCCAGACCCGTGGTGATGCTCAGTACCCTGACCAAAGAAGGCGCAACAGAAACATTCGACGCTCTCAAGTACGGGGCCGTGGATTTTATTCATAAACCCTCCAATACCCAGCCCGTCAGCTTGGAAGAGCAGTGTCAGATGGTCGTCAGACAGGTGACTCTTGCTGCCGGAGTTGAAATCGGCTCCATACGATACCTCAGAACCAAGTCAGCAAAGTTCCAGGATGCCGGAGGTGCAAAAGAGACAAAGTGCGATTATATCTGTGCTGTGGGTGCATCCGAGGGAGGATATGGGACACTTCTGAAGATCATTCCTCAGTTGGCTCCTGATCTTCCAGCGGCAGTTCTGGTGGTGCTTTATGAAGCATCCCGTCATGTGGAGGCATTTGCCCGATATCTGGACGATAACTGCATCTTCAGGGTCCGGCGCGCCACGGACGGAGAGTCTGTTGAACCTGGTTGCTGTTATCTGGTTTCCGGGAAACAGTATGTAACCCTTCATTCGTTTTACGGGGAATATTCCCTGGCAATAAACGCGGC
Organism: Desulfococcaceae bacterium HSG8; assembly: GCA_030378015.1. Taxonomy (GTDB): domain Bacteria; phylum Desulfobacterota; class Desulfobacteria; order Desulfobacterales; family 4be13; genus JAUCGG01. Next base: position 7,071 of record JAUCGG010000171.1, on the reverse strand, counting down.
GCCTTTTACAACCCAAAAAGGCGGAATCAATATGCTCATGTTCTCCCTCGCAGAAATCATGAAGGAGCACTCTGTGGGCGTGGTTCTGTCAGGATCAGGAGAGGACGGAGCCGAAGGACTTGAAGAAATACTCAGGATGAAAGGAACCGCCATCGTGCAGGAACCCAGAAGCTGTCTCTATAAAGAGATGGCAATATCTGCTATTGACAGATGCAGTCCGGATATCGTTATCCCTGACACTGAAATTGCAGCGAAAATTAATCAGCTCGTGAAACGCGATGAGATGAGTAATGCGTAATATGTAATACGTGATGCGTAATGCGTAATGCGTAATATAAGTAAAAGGAAATGCTTACATTACGCACCACGCATTACGCATTACGCATTACGCACCACGCACCACATATCATGAGAAATTTATATTCGGTTCTTCCGATCAGTGCATTTGTTCTTATCCTGGCGATATGGGAGCTGCTGGCGGTTTTCAGCGGCTGGAGTCCCCGGGTTTTCCCGGGGCCTTTGCTGGTATTCATCAGTATGAAGGAACTGATTGCTGATGGCACGCTTATCAGACATGCTGTCGCCAGTCTCTTCAGAGTTACGGCCGGATTTTACCTGGCTATCCTTTTTGGTATCCCCCTGGGCATCATGCTGGGACGGCTGAGAAAGTTCCAGCTTTTCCTGAACCCGGTCATCCAATTCCTGCGGCCTATATCGCCTCTGGCATGGATTCCCCTTTCCATGCTCTGGTTCGGAATAGGAGACAAACCCGCCATCTTCCTGATTTTCCTTTCCAGCTTCTTCCCCCTTGTTGTATCCACGACTGTAGCTGTGCAGTCCATCAACCCTGTGTATTTCCACGTTGCCGCGAATTTCAACTTTACCCGGTATGAAGTGGTGACAAAGGTGGTGATCCCCGGAATGCTGCCTGCCGTGATTACTGCCCTTCGGATCACGGTAACTATTGCATGGCTTGTGGTGGTGGCTGCAGAGATGATTGCTGTCAAATCAGGACTGGGATATCTGATCCTGGATTCCCGAAATGCACTGCGTATGGATTATGTGATGGACGGAATGATTGTTATCGGCCTGATCGGATTGCTGCTGGATCATGTGATGATGCGGTTAAGCCGGATCGAGTTTGTTTTCTGGGGGAAGATTGCATCGAGGTAAATAACCTTCCCGGGCTTGAACAGAATAATTTTCGACCTGTGCGATAACCCGTGTAGCGAAATGACGCCTGACAGGCAAGCAAGCTTTGCACTCCGCATTTAATGATTCCGGATTTCGCAGCTTCGGATCATATTTTGACCTTTAAATAATAATTAATAATATATTCAGAATGTTAAATGATGTCCCACCTTTTACATGGAAACGGCTGTATGTCAGACATCCGGATCTGACAGATATCGGGCACTGAGAATATTTTTATCAATATTTTCAACCTGATAAATTCTGCAATAACCTCATCCCGACCAAAGCCGGGCCCCCTCTGTATGTAAAAGGTGGGACACCCTGATGATTGATGGGAAGATTTTTGGAATGAAAAAATTCTGAAAGCGGCATAATTAGGAAAGGTGTTTATTTGTGTTTATTTACACACTCATTGACCTCGAAAAGAGGATATGGTAAGGAAGGGTGAAAAATAAAATCGGCGGGGTAGCTTTTTGTCAAATATTATAGTGAGGCTCCCGCAGAGCGGGTGGCCTCAGGAAGCCCCCCGAAGGAGGCATCGCGCGTCGCAGGCGGATATGTTCCGATTCCGTCCGATCAGCCCGTGCCGGATCGGAAACCTCCGGGGAATCAGACGGACATCATGCTTCCGCAGGGTTGCCCGGAGGCTGTCCCGCACTGATCCGCCGCACGTCGGAACGGCAGAGCCTTTTCGGGTCGCTCCGCCAGAGGCGGAGGTTTTAGGTATTTCCCCCAAATTAATATACCCGGTATCTTACTCTTACTCTTGCTCTTGTGCTCTTGCTCCTGCTTGATAAAGAGCAAGATTAAGATTAAAATTAAGGTCAGACGGGTAGATTATTTATTGGGAAATCCCTTATATCATAATAATTTTATAATTTTAACAAAAGGCAGAAAGGGGAGGCAAAATGAAAAGGATATTCAGTTATTGTATTATTTCCATCTTTTTGTTTTCGGGAATTGCATCCGCTGAATTGAAAAGCGGGCATGGTTGGAGCGTAAACCCTGACCACGAACTGGCCTTGGAAGAAGCTATGGATATGATGAAAAAGAAAATAACGGACCCCTTTATGATTCATGTTTATTTCACCGAGGAATTTGACGGGCAAAAGATTTCCGACACTTTAAGCAATCGGTTCAAGGGGGCGAAAGTTTTCGGTTTTCAGATTTTCAAGGGCGTGTTTTCGCCTGATGGCGTTCATATCGGTAAAAACGGATCCATCGGGCTTTTCGGTCTTGAGGGAAAAGGATACACTGTCGGGGTTGCCGCCGCTGAACTCGAAAAAGATAAGTTTTCCCGGAAGGACATTGAGGGACTCATAGCCGCAACGGCGGAAGATGCCGGAAAAACGATAAAAGACATCCCAGCCCTTATCAGCATGGGAACGGAATATTACACGGTTATACCAATGATTGACGGACTGATGGCCACCTTCCCAAAGGAAACAAAGCTTGTGGGAGGCACCGCCGTCAATAACGATTATGGTCCCGGCCAGGTCATCGGGAACAAAACAAACTATAAAACAGGTGTCGTGCTTGCCTTTGTTTACACCGACAAGAAAGTGGGCCATTCATTTTTCGCCGGTTATTCCGGAAAAATGAAATCAGGAATAATCACGAAGGGCGGCGGAAACATAATCTCCGAAATAGATGGCAAACCGGCGCAGCAAGTATTCAGGGATTGGGCGGAGGGATATTATGACAATATCGATATCTCAAAAGGTGACCAGATCGTCATGTCAAGTGTTATCAATCCACTTGCAAAAGCGTTCAAAATGCCTGACGGGTCCTTGAAATACATCACTATTCACGCTTTTAAGTTTCACCAAAACGGAAAAGACCTGACTGTCGCCCTGACCATTAACGAGGGAGAGGAAATGTATTACGTCGAGGGAAGCCGTCCCAGTTTGATCAAACGCGCCGGCAAAGTCGTAATCAAGGCGATGAAAAATGGAAAGATAAAAGTAAAGGAAGTTTGCGGTGGTGTTCATTACTACTGTTGCGGTGCCGCGGCGGGTATTAATTTTGATGACGGCGCCCTGAAAATGGCAAAAGAGATTAAAAAAGTCATGCGCGATAAATCCTGGATTGGCGCGTTTACAGGGGGTGAACAGGGAAACATCGCGGGGCTTGGCATGTTTGAAGGCAACCTTATGAGCACAATGGCAATTTTTGCAAAATAACGGGAATGCAGCCCGGCAGCCAGGACGGCAGTCGGCAGTCCGCAGTCAGCAGTCAGCAGTCGGCAGTCCGCAGTCAGCAGTCAGCAGTCCGCAGTCAGAAGACTGGAGACTGAAGACTGAAGACTGCCGACTGCGGACTGGAGACTGGGGGACTAGGGACTGGAGACTGGAGACTGGAGACCGAAGACTGGAGACTGAAGACTGAAGACTGGAGACTGGAGACTGGAGACTGGAGACTGAAGACTGAAGACTGAAGACCGAAGACCGAAGACTGGAGACTGGAGACTGAAGACTGAAGACTGGAAACTGAAGGTGTCAGGTTTATATGAAATGAAATTACAGGTAAGAATATTTGCATTGGTATCCGTCCTTGTCCTGTTTCTGGGGTTTGTGCTGTCACTTTTCTTTATCGACACGCTCAAGAAAAGGATGTTCAAGGAATTTGAAGAGCGGGGCAGTCTTCTTGTAACCAATTTCTCGCATTCATCCGCGGATGGAATAGAAATTGAGGACGTGGACAATTTAAATCTGATAACAGACCGTTTATTCAAGCAGAAAGATATAGTGTACGCCAGTGTTTCCGATTCCGAAAATGTATTATTGTCAAGCAGGAAATCCGTGGACATAAAGATCGGCAAGAAATCAGCAAGACCGGTTTCGGTTGAAACCGAAATAATTGAGATAGATCAAAACACACCGCCGGTCCTTGTTTTGAGCGCGCCTGTATTCAATGCCGATAAGGAGTTTATTGGATCCGTGCGGGTCGGTGTTACACTCAGAAGAATAAGCGCGGAAAGGAAGACCGTCACATACCAACTGTGCGCGTGGGCCATTTTCCTGGTGTTGACCGGCTTCTTGTTTTCATTTGTACTCGCGCGTTCCATCAGCGGTTCGTTGAATGAAATGATTGGCGCCATCAATCAAATTGTCCAAAGCAGTGATCTCACAAAACGTATCAAGGCAAAAGGAAATATCGTTGAACTAAACAGACTGGAAAATGCATTCAATATCATGATCGGCCGGCTGAAAAAATCGGAAAATGAACTCGTTCAACATAACGAGCGGCTCAAGACGGTGTTGGATCAAGCAAGTATCGCCATCGACCGGCTGATGAATGTCACACTGAAGGAAATCTCCGCAGTGACTGATCAGAATTCCGCAGACACCGATAAAACCCACCATTTTATGAATGCATCGAATAAAGAAATTGCACATGCAAATGAAACCATGGAAAAGCTGACGACTTCAATGAAGAAGATTGCACATGCAAGCAGCGAAACATCGCAAATAGTTAAAACTATTGATGACGTCGCTTTTCAGACAAATCTTCTTGCACTTAATGCCTCGGTGGAAGCCGCAAGAGCCGGGGATGCGGGCGCGGGTTTCGCCGTTGTCGCGAATGAAGTAAGAAATCTCGCATTGCGCGCATCCGAGGCGGCAAAAAATACGGCGGATCTTATTTCAGTTACAGTAACAAAAGTAGAAGGCGGAGAGACCCTTGTTTTCACGGCCGCTCAGGCCTTTTCGGATATATCATCAAATGTTCTGGCAATGGGTGAGCTGATAGAAAGAGTTGCCGGCGGTTCCGTTGAACAAAGCCGGGGTATTGAACAAATTACTCAGACTGTGAAGATGATTGACCAAATACTTAAACAAGTCCACATCCATACAGCTCATGCGTGTTCATCTGACCTTATTGATAACGGCTAAGTGTGATCCGGGCCAAGACCACGGAATACATGACCGGGGGAATTTTTGAATTGCTCGCCCGCGACTACAAACCCAAAAAAACAAGACTGAGTTTTTTCAAATCAGTCAGGTTGTTATCTGGGTAACCTTCAACAATCCCGATAACACCAAAGTGGTCATGAACTATATATCCGAAAAGTTCGGCGTTGATTATTGTCCCGAAGGCGTAAGGCAGCTTCTTATCAAACATGGCTTGAAACCTCGCGGGCCTGATAAAAACTGATCCGCTAACACGCTAGTTTGCTGTTTTTCTCATCCATCTGCCTGGATGATTCCATGAGCAGCGCCATTGTATTTATTTCCCTTACACTGTCCTGGTCAAATTCCACCACGCAGTCCCGATATTCAAAATCTCCTTCCTTCCAGAAGAGGAGTTCCATTACAGTTTTCTGCACCTGATGATAAATAACATCCTTGAGTGTTTCTTTATCAATATATTTCATGGAAACAAGTACTTCACCCAGCCGTTTGTCGGATTTTTTGGCTGCTTCCAGAGCATGTTGCAGTTTTTCCTCGGAAATCATTCCATTGGCGTAGAGAATCCGCCCCAGTTTGATCTGACCGGTGTTGTCACTGGCCGCTACAATATTCCCTTCTTTCAGACAAATAACACTTTTAATTTTTTCCTGACTCAGTTGCAGGACCCCGGTCTTGCTTTTTGATGATAACAACTGCAGGATACTGGCAATATCCAATGATTCAATATTACCTCTGAAACCTATTGACGTCCTGTTTTTCGGGAAACGAACCGAAAAACGAAAGGGGTTCCAAAGCAGATGCTGATCTCTCGTGTTCCAAGCTTCTACCGCTGAGGTTTCGCTTTCCTTTCCGGGTCCGTTTGTCCCGCACCGGCAGTGGACTGCAAAAAGATTTTCAGGGCAGGCGTTGATGGTCATCCATATCCTGCCGCAAAAGGGACAATGCTTGAATTCCTCTATTGCATTTGGCATAGTTTATATTCCGAATTTCAGATGGTTATCATCGGGCAGATACACGCTTCCGCGATTGTTGCATATCAGGCTCGTTCGTCTGGCATGATTTTTGCTTAACGAAACAGTCAGGTCCGTGAACTCATCAGGAGACTCCGAGCATAACACCTCAGAAATATTATGATTTATTCAGATAATTTTTTATAACAGGTAAATAGTCCTTATAATCGGATATCGTGTCATAATTCAGTCTGAATATATAAAAGTTCTTATTTCATAAAACCATGAGCCAGATCAATGGGGTAAGAAGAGTATTCCAGGGGGGGAAAATGGCGCATTTATGAGGGGGCAAACGGAGTATTCGGAAATTTAAAAGGTGTATTTTACCGGGACAAAAAGCGCATCCAGCAAGGGACAGGGTTGTTAACAGTCCGCCAGGTAATGAAGATCAGGTCGGAAGCTTCTGAAGAGTGTTCCGGACGCTTGTCCGAAATTGAACAAAAAATAAATGAGATGACTGCCGCGGAGCGATGTGCAGTGTTGCCAATCATCCTATAGTCGGTTCAGGGTGCCGGGTACGGCAACGGCCCCATAGATGCCTCGTTCAATGCCATCGCCAAGCTTACCGATCAGAGCTTCTCAGGTTTTCAGTCAGCGCGCTGACAGGCGGAACAGATGCAATGGGTGAGGTGACTGTGCGGCTGAGGGAAAACGGACTGATTGCCCTCGGCAAGGGAGCTGATCCGGGCTGAACCGGTTGGAATATCTGAAAACCCATCCGGTTGAGGCATCGCAGTTTATGTAAAAATGATGCGTGAAACGTGATGCGTGAAACGTGAAACGTGAAACGTGATGCGTAATGCGTAATGCGTGAAACGTGAAACGTAATACTTAAAGGTTGCCCGAAAATTTGTTTCTAAGCTGTAAATTATTGTCTGGCAAAGGTTCGGGAATCCTCGTTTATATAAGAACCGATATTAACTGCTTTTTCTGATTAATGAAATTTAATCTGTTGT
>JAUCGG010000170.1 GCA_030378015.1 Desulfococcaceae bacterium HSG8 | reverse complement strand
GATGATAAAGCAAAATGTGTGCCAATTGATCATCATTCTTCATTTGTCGGGTGTAATTAAAAGTGTTAGGCAGCCCTTGTTCCCAAACTCCGTTTGGGAACACACCTGCCCGGCAAACTCTGTTTGCCATGCAAAACGGAGTGTTGCGTGCAGTTGCGTTCCCGAACGGAGTTCGGGAACGAGGACTGGCCGGCTCACCTGACACTTTTAATTGCACCCTCATTTGTCAGTTTCAGCAGTGGATTCCGGGTTAAGGCGATTTCCAATAAAGAACATACCAGAGTTGAAGTTTGCAGTTCCGCCTTCAGGCGGCCTCATGCCGCCTGAAGGCGGAACTGCAAACTTCGCTTGGTATATTCTTTTCCGGAAATCACCTAAAATCAAAAAATATCCGTTTTTTAATTTTCCGTTCGGCTGAACTCACGTCGAAGCCCGGAATGACAGTATCAGCAGATCGAAAAGTTTCCGGTAAAACTCCTTACTTCTGTAAAGGGATATTCGGGTAATATAGCTGCCTTCAGGCTTCGGCGTGAGTTCAGTCGAACGCTCAGATCTTCGACGAACCGCCAAACTACTACAGCACTTTTTAAGTTCGTCCCCCCCTTTTCTAAAGAGGGCCGGGGGGATTTTACGTTGCTAAAAAAAGGTGTTACGGCAGAAATCCCCCCCTGCCCCCTTTAAAAAAGGGGGGAGGAATTTACGAATCGGTATACTGCTTTTCAACTTTTTATCTTCTATGAAAGATGCCATGTTCAAAAATATGATGCTCAGAAGCAAACTGCTGGCCGCTTTTCTGGCTGTAAGTATTATTCCGTTTATGGTTATGGGGTGGATTTCATTGGTCAAATCCGAAAGCGCACTCTCGGAACAGGCATTCAGCAAACTTGAAGCAATGCGGGAAGTAAAAAAAATGCAGATCGGGAATTTTTTTGATGAGCGCAAAGAAAATATGGATGTTCTTGTGGAAACAGTGTCAGCACTCCGGGATGCGGCTTTTGAAAAACTGAAGACTGTCCAAGAGATTAAAAAGGCCCAGGTGGAAGAGTATTTCCGGAAATGCCGGAGCGATATAATGGTATTGTCTGAAAACATTACAATTGTGGACGCTTTGAATGCATTTGCCTCCACTATTGATGATAAAGGAAATATTGATAATGACCGATATCAGACTATTGAAGATATCAGGCACGGGCGTTCGCTGAAACAGTTCAAGGATGAATACGGATATAATGACTTGCTACTTGTTAGAATGGACGGAATTGTGGTCTATAGCTTGAATAGGGAATCTGATCTTACTCAGAACCTCATTAGCGGAGAGTTGAAAGACGGTCCCCTTGCCAGATGTTTCCGAAATGCTCTGAAAGGCATTGCAACAGAGGATTTTACGCCCTATCCTCCTTCTGACAATCAGCATACTGGGTTTATCGGCGCGCCTATTTTGTATTATAATAAAATGATCGGGGTAGTTATCCTTAAATTGAATAAAAATGCCCTTAACACCATTGTCCGACGCCGGGAAGGCATGGGGGAAACCGGGGAGACTTATCTGGTAGGAAGACAGAATGCCGGTATTGCTTTCCGGAGCGATCAGATTGTCGGGAAAGGAAAGATGGGCCAGGAAAACTCAGGACAAGAGGCCGAACAAGCCCTGGCCGGAAAATCCGGGATTCTTCTTAAAACGGGAAACACGAAAAATATGGATATTTTCCGATACGATGCGCTGGATATCCCCGGCCTGAACTGGGCGGTCATTACCAGCATGCGCCTGGAAGAAGCAATTGTACCGAAAACCGGGGAAACTGATGGGGATTATTTCACCAGGTATATAACCCACTACGGATATTATGATCTTCTTCTGATTCACCCGAATGGAAATGTTTTTTATTCTGTGGCCCGTAAAGCAGACTACGGAACCAACATAATCAGCGGTGAATATGCGGATTCAGGACTTGGCAGGGTGGTAAAGGAGGTCTTGAAAACCGGGAAATTCGGATTCGCTGACTTTGAATCCTACGCTCCTTCTGATGGCACAACCTCTGCATTTATGGCACAACCGCTGATTTATAACGGTGAGATCGAACTGCTTGTCGGGCTTCATGTTTCGATTGACGGGATAAAAAGTGTCATGGAGAAACGGTCGGGTATGGGAAAGAGCGGAAAAACCTATCTGATAGGGCCTGATAACCTTTTACGTTCAGACTCCCTTTCAGAAAAATCGCGTGTTGATACCGAGGCAGCCAGACTGGCTCTCAAAGGGGAAACCGGGCGGGATATCCTTATGAATTACACCGGGAATCAGGTACTTTCTGCTTACACTCCCTTGGATGTATGGGGGACAACCTGGGCACTGATCATAGAAATTGACAGGAAAGAAGCATTTGATGCGGTAACGGATCTCAGGCGGTGGATCGGTACGGTGGCAGCAATATCACTTTCGGCTGTTGTGGGCCTTGTCATCTGGTTTACCGGCTACATCATCAGTCCCCTCCGCCGGGTTATCAGTGTTCTGACCCGGGTTACAGGCAAAGTCAGTTCAGCAGCAAAGATGTCATTATCTGCCGGGCGGAGCCTGTCCGCTGGTTCGTCGGATCAGGCCGCATCATTAGAAGAAACATCTGCTTCGCTTCATGAAATATCAGCCATGATGCGGCGGAGTGCTGAAAATGCCGGTCAGGCAGATAAACTTGTAAAGAAAACCAGCCGGATTGTTATACAGGCAAATGAGGCCATGTCAGAGCTGATTCGTGCTATGGAAAAAATTGCCGGGGCAGGCAGGGAAACTTCAGATATAATAAAGACCATAGATGAGATTGCTTTTCTGACCAATCTCCTTTCCCTTAACGCAGCGATTGAGGCAGCCAGGGCCGGGGACAGCGGAGCGGGTTTCGCAGTAGTTGCCGAAGAAGTCAGGCAGCTTGCACTGAGAACCGCAGATGCAGTGAAAAATACATCCGGACTTGTAGAAAACACTGTAAAAAAAGTTGATGACGGATCGGAACTTGTGACTATAACCGGTAAGGCTTTTTCACAGGTTGCGGAAAGCATTGACAAAGTAAACGCGCTGATCAGTGAGATTGCCGGACTTGCCGGTGAACATGCCGAAGGTATTGAGCAGATCAATACTGCTGTTTCTGAAGTAGATAAAATTGTTCAAAAAAATGCCTCGATTGCCCAAGAGGCTGCTTCCGAATCCGAAGATCTGGGGATTCAGGCTGAACAGATGAAGGCAGTCGTGAAAGAGCTGGCCTATCTGGTCGGGGCTGACAAAGACAAATCCTGAGTTCTGTTCCAGCAAATCACTTCCCGCACCGGGCGTTTTGAGCAAAGCCCGCAAAATTATAATTGACAAACGTCCCCTGTACGAAATAATGTCAGTAGTACACCACTTTTTAAGTTTGTCCCCCCCTTTTTTAAAGGGGGCCTGTGGGATTTTATGTTACAAAAAAAGGGGGTTGCGGCAGAAATCCCCCCCGCCCCTTAAAAAAAGGGGGAGGAATTTACAAGTTGATGTAGTCAGTTGCCAGTTGTCTTTTATCCGTTGTCAGTTGCAACTGACCTTTCAGATCACAGGTACGGACAGGATGCCGGCAACTGACAACGGGCAACGGGCAACTTACTGACAACCAATGAATATTTATAACCTTAAAATACTTATTGTCGAAGATGAGGAAATGGTCCGTGTCACTTTGGAAGATTTCCTTGAAGATGAAGGATTTGAAGTGAGATCGGCTGACAGCGGTGAAAGAGGGATCGAGCTTCTGGATGAATGTCAGTTTGAAGTCGCTGTTGTTGACATGCGATTGCCCGGGATGGACGGGAATACATTCATAAAGACGGCTAAGAAAATACAACCCCGTCTGGATTTTATAATTCATACGGGTACGGCATTTTATTCCCTGCCCCAGGAACTCAGAGATATGGGAATCACAAATAGTAACATTTTACCAAAGCCGCTATCGGATATGGAACTTTTAATCCGGGCAATTGAAAAACTGAAAAGTGAATGAGTAATTCGTGATGAGTAATTCGTGATGAGTAATTCGTGATGCGTAATTCGTGATGCGTAATTCGTGATGCGTAATTCGTGATGCGTAATTCGTGATGCGTAATTCGTGATGCGTAATTCGTGATGCGTAATTCATAATGCGTAATTCGTAATGCGTAATTCATAATGCGTAATTCGTGATTAGTGATAAGACTGCCTTTTGAATTCAAATTATTTGAAAGCATCACGCATCACGCATCACGCATCACGCATCACGCATCACGCATTACTCATTACTCATTACGCATCACGCTTCGGGGATCAGATGATGAGCAAGAAGAAAAGATCTGTGCTTTGCATTGATGACGAAGAAATCATCCGCATAACTATCGGTGATTTTCTGGAAGATTCCGGCTATCTCATTTATGAGGCTGAAAACGGGGAGAACGGGCTTGAAAAATTCCGAAAAAACAGGCCTGATATCGTCCTTGTGGATCTGAGTATGCCGGACATTGACGGACTTGAAGTCCTTTCCGAAGTCGTAAAGGAATCCCCGGAAACCCCCGTTATCGTCATTTCCGGAACCGGAATTTTACATGACGCTATCGAGGCCCTCCGTCTGGGGGCATGGAATTACATAACCAAGCCTATCAGGGACCTGGCTGTCCTTGAATTTGCTGTCAGACAGGCCATTGAAAAAGCTGACCTGATTCGGGAAACCAGATTTTACAAAGAGAATCTTGAAAAAATGGTTCAGCAGAGAACCAGGGAGCTGGAGGACGCGCACACCCAGTTGCGCCAGGCACAGAAAATGGAGGCCATCGGAACCCTTGCCGGGGGTATTGCCCATGATTTCAATAATACACTCGGTGCCATCACAGGCTACACCCAACTGACTCTTTACAAACTGCCCAAAGAAAGTCCTCTCAGGAATTATCTGGATCAGGTTTTAAACGCGAGTTATCGGGCCAAAGATCTGGTTGATCAGATTCTTACCTTCAGCCGGCGCAGGGAAAAAGCAGAAAGAATACCTGTGCAGATTGCCGCCATTGTCAAAGAAGATCTCAAAATGTTACGGGCCCCCATACCTTCCACCATAGAGATCCGTCAGGACATCGAAGATGATACGGGAACCATCGAAGCTGATCCTACCCAGATTCACCAAGTAATCATGAATCTTTGTACCAATGCTGCACACGCTATGGAAAAAAGCGGCGGTGTCCTGGAGGTCAGCATGACGAGGACAGATTTTGATGAGCAGGAGGCATCGCTGCATCCGGATCTGAAACCCGGCTCCTTTGTGAAACTTACTGTAAAAGATACTGGCCACGGCATTCCTTCCGGGATCATGGATCGGGTATTTGACCCGTATTTTACCACAAAAGAACCGGGGGAAGGAACCGGGCTGGGGCTGGCTGTGGTGCATGGTATCATCAAAAGCCATGAAGGGGCTATAAGTGTTGAAAGCAGCCCGGGGAAAGGAACAACTTTTCATGTATATTTCCCCGGAACCAGTGAGATAAAGAAATCCCAGGAAGTAAAAACCGTTGATGAGCCTTCGCTGGGACGACATGAATACGTTCTTTTTATTGACGATGACAAAGTTCTGGCTTACATGGGCCAGAAGGCCCTGGAGCATATCGGTTATAAGGTTGACACCCGAACGGATTCGATAGAAGCCCTGGAGGTTTTTCGGAAAACCCCTGACTTATTTGACTTGGTGATTACTGATCTGACGATGCCCGGACTGACGGGTGAAGATCTGGCCCTGGAAATGATGAAAATCCGGCCAGATATCCCGGTTATCCTGTGTACCGGTTACAGTGAGCGGATTTCAGATGAGAGCGCTGTAGCTACAGGGGTTCGGAGACTGCTGCTTAAGCCTCTTGAACTGAATAACCTGGCGAAAGTTATTCGGGAAGTGTTGGATAAAAAGAATGAAACGTGACGCGTGTACGATATCCGGCTGAAATTAATAACTACTACATCACTTTTTAAGTTCGTCCCCCCCTTTTTTAAAGGGGGCCGGGGGGATTTTATGTTACAAAAAAGGGGGTTGCGGCAGAAATCCCCCCCGGCCCCCCTTTAAAAAAGGGGGGAGGAACTTACAAGTTGATGTACTACATAGTGTCAGTAGATCGAAAACTTCTGCAAACAGTGGATTCCGGGTTAAACATCCGTTTTCCGATTTTTCCCGGAATGACAATATGTTAAGGTGTCATTCCGGGGAAAATTAAAAAACGGATGTTTTTTAATTTTAACCCGGAATCCACTTCCTGCAAGGTTTACCGTAAACTTTTCGATCTACTGAAGCGTCTTCTTTCCAGGTCTTCCCTGTCCTAGTACACCACTTTTTAAGTTCGTCTCCCCTTTTTTTAAAGGGGGCAGGGGGGATTTTATGTTACAAAAAAAAGGTGTTACGGCAGAAATCCCCCCTGCCCCCTTTAAAAAAGGGGGGAGGAATTTACGAATCGGTGTACTAGTGATCTTTTATAAGCACGCCGAGATATGGCAGTTCGGACAAATTTTCATCCAGATATTCTGAATAGTGATCCGCATTCAGTCTCATGACCCATACCAGCAGTTCTCCTGTGGAGGGGCGTTTTCTCAGGGTAAATTCCCGAAGCGCAATAAACGGCACTGGTTCAGTTCAATGGTAATTCTTGTAAAATCAGGCTGTTGCCTGGGAATCCCGGTTATCCGGCAATCTGTTGTTATTTCAGATAAATCCGGGTGATTTTTCCAGAAAATCCCATTGAACTGAACCAGTGCCACGAAGACACAAAGAACCTTCGTGAGACTTCGCGCCTTCGCGGCATTATAAGTTGCACATCGCGTTACTAAGTACTCTGTTTCATAAATAATGTCCGGGTTAAAACGGAGGAGTGCAAAGCTTGCTTTGCGCCACTGCGGGATTCCCGCAAAGCAGGCTTTGCACTCCGCGGAATTTATAACCCGGACATTAATTCTGAAACACAGCACTAAGGTATTTCCCAAAAATTAATATACCCGGTATCTTACTCTTGCTCTTGCTCTTGTACTCTCGCTCTTACTCTTGTGCTCTCGCTCTCGCTCTTGTGCTCTTGCTCTTGCTCCTGCTGATAAAGAGCAAGAGCAAGATAAAGAGCAAGATTAAAATTTAAGGTCAGACGGGTAGATTATTTATTGGGAAATCCCTAATGCTTTTTCTTGCCTTTCGACCCCTTGCCTTTCGATCCCTTCTTACCTCTTGACCCCTTCTTACCTCTCGACCCTTTCTTACCCTTCGATCCTTTCGAGCCTTTAGTTTCTATTACTTCATATTTCCATATTATTGATGGGATATTTTCTTTCAACAAAACGAATGTGTGGGAACCCGGTTTAATCCCAAAAGACAGAGCGATTGCTCCCCAGCCTTTTTTTCTGTGCTTCTTAAATCGTTTAATGATTTTTTTTAACGGCTTGCCGCTTATTTTAACCAATTGCAGTGTCATAAATGCATCAGCAGGCTGCATTTTTTCGTTATAAATCAAAAAATTAACATCTTTTGCGGGAATATTAAAAGAGAAGCTGAGATCTGTAACAAAAAAGGTAAGTTTGTTGCCAGCGACAAAATTAATATTTTTCAGAAAGGTGTCAAAGTCACTGTCACCGGTTGCGGCATTAAATTGAGCATTAATCTGAAAATCGCTTCCCTGGATTGGCATTACGCCCCATAGAACAATCAACATTGTTAATCCGATAATTTTTTTCATAACTAAATCTCCCTTTAAAAAAGTTTCTATTATCATGCATCATGCATCATGCATCATGCACCACGCATCACGTTTAGCGCATCATTCTTCAAACCCCGGTGCTGAACCGCCTGCCTCAACCGGAGGAAGATTGTATCCCCCGGTTTTAAGCTGCAGCCGGAGTCCCATTCCCCTGCCTTCTTTTTCATAAGAACCCCCTGCCAGCCTAATCTCGCCCATAGGCGTTACCACAATAGCAGCCTGATTATTTACCGGGCAGAAGTGTTCACAATATCCGCATCCCCCGCATTTATCCTCGATCACATGAGGCACGGCAAAAGGATTGCCCGGTTCACGCTTGAATTCTATCGCGTTGAACGGACATACTTCATCGCAGACCATGCAGCTTTTCTGATATTCCCATGCAAGACATTTCTGGCGGAAGATCATGGCGGTGCCGGTTTTTGCCCATATTCTTTCATTCTTTGACAGGTTTCGGATCGCATCAGTAGGACAGATGTGACCGCAACGGTTGCACTTGGGATCACAGACACCTCGCCGGGAAATGAGCGATGGACTGAAAATCCCTGTGAAACCGGCGGTTAGCCATAATGGCTGGATGGTGTTGGTCGGGCAGGCAGCCATGCATTCACCGCAGCGAACGCACCTGGAAAGAAAGTCTGCTTCCGGTCTCGCACCCGGGGGACGAATAAGTCCCGGGGGCGCCACCTGCCCCTCCCCTGCTTTATCGTGAGGAGCATTCAGTCCGGTGAGACTGACCAAAGCGGTTCCTGCTCCTGCTACGCCGGAGTAAATAAATCCGCGTCGGGAAAGGGATATCCCGGTGATGAGGGGTTCTGGGATACGGGGCAGCCCTTTCTCTATGCCGAATGAGACCGCACTGACGGGGCACACTCCTTTGCAGGTCTGGCAGATGATACATTCTCCCGAGCGAGTCAGGCCCGGAGAATCTCCCGGGATAGCGTTCATGGGACATTTCCTTACGCATTTTCCGCAGTCCGTACAGTCCTCGGACACACGACGGCGAATGATCGGCTTTTGTGAAAATATCGCCAGTATTGCGCCGGAGGGGCACAGATAGCGGCACCAGAAGCGCGGTGAGAATCTGACCATCGCGAATATGGCCGCGAAAAAAGATAAGACAAAAAACTGTGTGGCAAATTTCGGCACGTCAATCTGGGCATATGCAAGGGACCGGATATCCAGGTAATCGGCAACAGGGCGTAGCAGTTCGACAGCCCTGTGGGAGAGAAAGCCCAGGACAGGGTAAAGAACCAGTCCGTAAAACCGGGTTACAAGCGAGAGAGGAGAGGCAGCAAACACGAATGAAATCCCGCCAGCAGCAGCTCCCATCAGGAAAATCAGCACCAGATATTTCACCATTCGGAGGGTTTCTGAGCGGAACTGTTTTCTGGGCACAGGGCCGAATATCCTGTCCCCGCCGTCCAACGTGGTCCCCATAGGGCATACATAGCCGCAAAATATCCGGCCCGCGACAGGAGCAAGCAGAAGCACGACAAGCCCTGGGATGAATGCAGGCCGAAATATCCTTGCACTGACAGCCGTAATCATTACCAGGATCGGATCCAGTCTCAGGAAAATATCTGCTGCTGCCGGTGATTCGGAGACAAAAGCCAGCAGCAGCAGGAGAAGAAAAAGCCCCAGGGTGATAACCTGAATCACGCGACGAAATCTCATCAGACAGACACAGTCTTAATCTTCAGGTTTTCCAGATCCATACGGCCCAGGCCCCGCTCATGGGCCTCCCGGATATGGCGCACCTGTTCCGGTTTGTATTTTTTGCCGTACCACTCAAAGCTTGAAACCGCATACGCATCGGCAGCGACCATGTCCTTTGATGCGATTACCATGTCCGGTTTCAGTACCTTCCCTGGGCCGCCGGGGCCGCCTGTGGAAAGCACCCGGGTCGCATCAATCACAGACAGGTCCGCTTTGAGTACGGATGCCATATCTACAATAGCTGTGTGAAGATCCAGCGTATGCATGACCCGGCGGTTATAAATCAGTCCCATCATTCCCTTCATGGAAAGGCTTACCCCAGCGCCGGAATGGGATTTGGCTACAGGTGCGGCAATAAGCACATCTGCCCTGAGCACGTCTTTCATGATGTCGGTTTTGGACATGCTGGCAGAGTCGGGAATCGGGGTTTCCTGAAACAGAGATGAATCCGTAATCATCTGAATCATCCGGTCATCAATGGCTTTGCAGGCCGCTGCTATGCCCGATATATCAAGGCAAACTTCCGGCTGACGGAGAGGGTTATCCAGGATCATTATCCTGGATGCACCCGCTTCTTTGCATAAGACTGCGAGTTCCCGGACAACTTCGGGATGGGTGTTTGATGCTCTTTCAGGCGGGGTGTCAAAACTCATGTTCGGTTTGATAACCACTTTGTTCCCCTTTTTTACAAAATTTTTCATGCCGCCCAGCATTTCCACAGCGGCCCTTGTTGCCGCGGCAGGGGAACCTTTGGCTACTGCAATGTCCGGACCGGTATCAGCCAGGATATTTTTCGGAAAGGATAGCCCTGAGGCTGCTGCTGTCAGCCAAAGCCCGCCTTTTACCTGGTACTTCAAAAATGTTCTTCGGTTCATGTTTTTGGCCATAGTTTTCTCCTCCGTTGTTTTAATTTCTAATTTCTTATCCGGAACTTTCATATAACGGCCATGACCTCACGGCCACAACGAACCATGAAAGTCTGCGGAGTGCCGAACTTGCAGTTTGGCAGGAGTGTATGCGCAAGCTTCACTTACGCGATGCCAAACTGTAAGTTCGGCACTCCGTTACCCGCGGGACTTTCATTATGAACTTCCATGACCTGACGGCCACAACGAACCATGAAAGTCTGCGGAGTGCCAAACTTGCAGGTTGGCAGGAGTGTATGTGCAAGCTTCACTGCGCTTGCTTACGCAATGCCAGAGTGTAAGTTTGGCACTCCGTTGCCCGCGGGACTTTCATATAAACGGCCATGATCTCACGGCCACAACAAAACATAGAAACCATTGAAAAGATGCAGAAAACCGCTTCGATCTGTTTTCGTACTCCCTCTTCTGCTCGGTTCGGATTGACAAATCCGAAGCATCTGCGGTGCGGGGGATTTGTCAATCCCCCGCGAGCAACAGGGCACCCTTCTGAGCAACAGTTCCACCAGTCGGGGTCGGGGTTCGTGCCTCATCTGCAACTTTCATATAAAAATCGGAAGATGAGCATCTTTCATAAAAACTGAAAAGTAGTTTACACTTTTTCCGCTGTAGAACAATTTTTCAAATTGTTTAAAATAATTTGAAAAATTGTTCTATAATGAAGTGTAAACTGACAAATGAAGGATGTCTCTTTCAACTTTAACCCGTTTTAAACTATAAAATAGCGTGAAAGTCAACTATATAAATTCAAATAAATCCCAAATTACAAAAACTATCCGGTTAATGCCCCGAAAGTGGGGTGCAATTAAAAGTATCAGGTGAGCCGGGTGAGCCATCCTCGTTCCCGAACTCCGTATGGGAACGCAATTGCAGGCAAAACTCCGTTTTGCATGGCAGACAGAGTTTGCCGGGCAGGTGTTCCCAGACGGAGTCCGGGAACAAGGACACATACTGAACCTGACACTTTTAATTACACCCCGAAAGTGCGTATTTACAACCCGGGAGAGGAGTGCTGAATCCGGCACTCCTCGGAGCAAATGTTCGCAGATAAGGCATCAGTCAGATTTTTCATTTTATAGGGCTTTGCAGTGCCCCTGTGAAACCGTATTTTTTGAAATCAGTCATTACAGTATCTTCCGAATAAGCGATTGAAAAAATGGCTTTCATTATGAGGATCTGTGGTAGTCCTGCGGAAGTAGTGATGATTTGTATTTAACCATTTAATTATTGTGATACAAGTTAGTTACGTTTATTCCTGTTATCCCTCGTCAGCCTGTTATCCGAATCGCGGTAGGCTCGGAAACCTCCGATGTCCTTTCCGCACCGGAATACAACAGCGTGCTGAACCGGATCGGATGGAGCGGGGATATCCCCCCGGGCGAGACTGTGGAGATTGTCTTTGACGTAGTTGCTGATGAGGACATGCAGTCCGGTGATATGATTTCCGCCCCGCGGTGGGAAATGGCCCTGGATTCGGACGGAGACGGAAAGTATGATGTCACGGGGCAGGCTGATCCGTCCGACACTGTGGGCAGCATGGCTGTCGAAATTCCGGAGCCGTACTGTCCCAAAGGGGATGTGAACGGCGACGGTATCCTGGACCTCGGGGACGCGATTACGGTTCTGAAGGTGATAACCGGTGTGGAAACCGGCGAGATATTCCTCTGTGCCGATGTGAACGGGGACGGGGGGATCGGGATCGAAGATATGCTTTATATATTTGGGAATATTTAGGATATCTCTGTCTGAACCGGGATTTCCAGGATTCACAGATCCTCTTCATCTGCACGGATTATGGGTAAGAAAGGATTATGTGGCAAGCCGATCCGTAATCTGATCCTTTTCTTGCCTATAATCCGTGTAGATGCATAACTCCTCTTCATCTGCACGGATTATGGGTAAGAAAGGATTACGGGCAAGCCGATCCGTAATCTGACCCTTTTCTTGCCATAATCCGTGCAGATGCACAACTCCTCTTTATCTGCACGGATTATGGGTAAGAAAGGATTACGGGCAAGCCGATCCGTAATCTGATCCTTTTCTTGCCATAATCCGTGTAGATGCACAACTCCTCTTTATCTGCACGGATTATGTATAAGAAAGGATTACATGGCAATCGGACCGGTAATCCTTTCTTACCCATAATCCATGTAGATGCAGGATTCGCAGGATGAAGCCTCGGAATCTGTTCCGAGGCTGAAATCGAAAGCGTTCGACTGAGTTCGTGGCGAAGTCAGACTTGTCAGCCAAGCCACGACGCGCTTCACACTCCGCTCAGTCAATAATCCCCTTTTCTTTCAGAATCGCTACATAGCCGTCCGATGACAGGGGACAGTCAATCAGTCTCCTGAAATCAGTCTGTGAAAGTTTCAACTGACTCCGAATTTCATCTGCCACCCTTCTCGGAATATCCCCTTTTTCATGAGAAAAATGCACCCGCAATATCTTCCTCTCCTCAAAAACAAGCCAGCCATACCGAT
>JAUCGG010000169.1:6376-12911 GCA_030378015.1 Desulfococcaceae bacterium HSG8 | reverse complement strand
TACTTTTTAACATGTGTGTATAAATACATTACGTACACTTTAAAAACAAGAAGAAAAACGTGTTATTTCAAATAAATAGTGCTTATGGATTGGTTTAAAATGTACGCTTTATACGACTTTCAGGGTAAGAAATAACGAATATAAAAGGTGGTTCGAGGATGGTGATACAAACTTCAGGGTGGCGGCATAACTGAACATTTTAACCGCATAGTTCGCAAAAATTCAAAGGTGAAATGATGTTTTTTTCAGGCATGGTCTTAGGAAAAAACGAGGACTCCGCAACGCATGTCATCATAAAAAAGAGATTGAAGAATGTAAAAAAACAGTATCATTTAGAAGATATTATGCGGTTTCCTCCTGGGACGGGGTATTCTGAAATTGAAAGTCATATTATTAAAACGTATAATGACAGGAAGTTTATCATAAACAAGCGGGTTTTCAGCCAGGACAGAAGGCCAGCGAAGAGTGTCAGGATGTATCCGACTGTTATTGCCGGGTTTACGGGCACTGACACCACTCGGATTGATGCTTTGCGAAAAAAGAAAATCCCCGTGGAAGGGATAGCTGTGTATGATGAGAAGAAATGGCGAAAGGAGGAATATGGCCAGATATGCCTGGGGAATAATTACTATGTGCCAGGAGGTGAATTGCTGCGGAACTTGGTAAGAGTATTTCAGCAGGGACGTCTGGTTATTGAAGATCATATACCGTTCGCAGAACTTCTGAGCTCGGAACTTACACATCTGAGTCTTACCGAAAAACTTTCGGAAACAAAGCACACCGGAATTATTTCCGCCTTGTCCTTACCCGTATGGTTTTGTGAAAATATCCGGGTGATAAGGCGGTACTGACTTTTGAAATTTCCCGAAGCTTTATTTTCTGTGACGCGGTGGGTCGGAGAATCCCGGTCTTCCTCGGTCCCCTCTGACAACAATCGCTCAATTTAGGTCTTATTTTCTCCCGCCCCATATGCCTCTCGCTTTTAAAAACCGAGAATCCTCAATATCTGAACCGGTTTCTGGCAAATACGGGTGCGAAAATTTGATCCGAATTTCCCACGGGCAATGGTGTCATTGATCTTATCATCCGATAGGCAGCTTTTCCTGGAAGACAATCTTATCCGTCTCATTATATTTGACGATGAAAAGGAGGTCATCACAAAATGGATACCCGATCAGACCACTCGGAAACAGTAAAAAAAATTCTTGCGGATTTTGCGGAAATCCGCACCCGGAGCGGCGGTTCCCCGCTGAAGATTCTGTTTGATGATGAGCGGAAAAGTTACATGGTTCTCAACATGGGCTGGCGGGGGAAGCAGATACATCCACAGCGCCACCGTTCATATTGAAATTGTCGGTGACAAAATATGGATTCAGAATGATCACACAGAAGAAGATCTATTGGTGTTTGTGGAACATATCGGCGACGAACACCGTCAGCAGTATGAGAAGGATTATGCTGATGAAAAGACAGGAGTAATGGTTGTGCCGGTGTTCATAGGCACGGGGAAATGAGATCGGAAAACTGTTATTCAAAACAGATTCAGTTCCATAATGATCACATGCAGAGCCTCTGAAGCGTTTTCCTTTGCAATAAAGGCTGACCTGGTCATCTGATATTGGCACAAGTGTGTTTCCTTATTAGCCCGAAGGTGAAGCATCAGGCTCCGTCACAATCTGGTAACACGCCTGTTTGTGACCACATTCAGTGTTTCTTGTAAAATATCATGTACTTCATCCATAGTCAATGCGGATTGCTTCCCGATTCCTCTCCTGCCGTGGGCGAGGAAGTTTCTATGCTCAAAAATCTCCGACAAGTTATCTGATAATTCCTGAGAAATCTTACCCTCCAGTAATTTCTTTACACCCGACAAATTATATATCTCCTCCTTATCCTTCACAAAAGAAGCGGCACTCATATGGAAAACAGGCTTGCTGTATCCGTCTTTGACAACGCGTCTGATTTCTCCCGAAGCATTATCTACTTTAGAAAATATGATTCGCTCGAAAACCGCAACCATATCCAGGAAGCAGTAATCCGTAACCGAGTCCCTGATTTTGTTGAAATACCTTATTATATGTTCTCGTTTATCTTTAACTTTCTTATCAGAAACGGGGAGAGATATTGCTGTGACAAAAGGGCTTGTAGGGTTATCTGACGCTCTTTTCCGGGCATTCTCACAAATACCCTTCAGACAATAATATTTTTCAAGTACTTCTTTTAATGAAGTATTCATACGCATAACGACATCTGCCTATAAATCAGGTGTGTTATCCAGCCAGTCTTCCAACAGGTTTTCAAATACCTGCTTATTAAACAACATTCTGTCTTTCCTGCTTTTCCGTAATTCCCAGTAAGGCCTGTCATTATTGTCTCTCATAAGTAACAACATGACTTTATTTGCCTTATAACTGCTCAGATATAAACCTATTCCTCCCGAAGCTCCCGTGAAATTACATCCCATAGGTTCAAGAACGATAACAGGTCCGTTAAGATTCAGTTCCATAATATCTATTTCATATTCACCGGTTTCGTACAGAAGTGTTTTTATAAACTCAGGTTTCACATACCCTTCGTCAATATATTCACGAAACCAGCTTTGAATCTCATCATACAGTTTATAAACCTGTTCTGTCCAGAAATCCCGTTCCTTTCTTCTGTCAGTCCCGCTCTTTTTATGTTCTTCGGTGAGTCGGATCAGTTTTTCTTTAAGACTCATTATGATCCTCCGTTAAGTCGGACAGGTTTTTATGTTTACACTTTCAGGATGATTCCCGTGTCTTTCCGGATAGTGCCACAGACAGGGATATGTTGTCAATTATTTTATAGTGATCAGAAACCGCCCGGAGCAAATAATATGGGACACGGATAAACACGGATAAACACGGATTTAATTACAGAAATGATCCGCGGCTTGGAAAACCGGCCCGGATTTCTTAAATGTTGCCCGAAATTTTAATCCTAATCTGTAAAGCCTTGTCCGGCAGGCATTTACCGATTCGCCTGCCGCGTCCTTGGCAACGACCTGCCAGTAGTAGGTGGTGCCGTATTCCAAGTCCGATGCAGGATCATAGAAGGGATTTTTATGGTCACAAAACACTGAATACATTGAAGATCGGAATGCATAACATCGGTGTGCAACCCGGGAGAATCCGTCGACTGGCAGGTAAAATCACTGGATATTCTTGCAAAGTTTTTATGATTCCGGTATAAAGGAAACCCGGATATTCCCTTTCTGTTTATACTATATGGCATATTCTGACTGGAAAAGAACAAATAAAAGCCGGACAGGGAACCCCGTATATTTTTGGTAAAAACAACTGAAATAAAGAAAGAAAATCATTCAGTCACCTCTGTTTGCAAACCATTTCCTTTTATCATTTTTCTGTATTTCCTCTTGCAATACCTGTCAACATTCGGATATATAAATCACGGTCTTGATCTTCGTTAGGGCCAGGTGGCTTGGCTCGGCTTCGGCGTGAGTTCAGCCGAAACGAATAGCAAAGCCATAAATCCACAAATCTCGTTTACGGAAGGTGTAATCCCGGTTCCGAATTATGATACACTATAATGTATGAAGTCAAACTTGAAAATATCTTTGAAGGCCCTATGGATCTTCTTGTTTTCCTTATCAAAAAAAATGAGGTGGATATTTATGACATTCCCATTGCCCTGATAACGGATCAGTATCTTGAATACTTGGAATGGATGAAGACCATGAACATTAATTTTGCCGGAGATTTTATTGTTATGGCAGCGACTTTGGCCCAAATCAAGTCAAGGATGCTGCTTCCGGCTCATGAAAATCAGGGTGATGAAGAGGACGACCCGCGTCTGGAAATTGCAAGGCCGCTCCTGGAATATCTCCAGATGAAATCTGTTGCAGAACAACTGGCCCAGAGGCATCTCCTAGGGGAAAAAGTCTTCCCCAGAAGCCCCACAAAGGAGGATTTGCTGACAGCTCCCCGGGATGAAATGATAAGCGTTGATCTGTTCGAGCTTATTGATGCTTTCCGGAGAATACTTGAGAATATGCCTGGGGATCATCGGATAGACCTCAGTGACGAAAGAATTTCCATAAAAGATAAAATTTCAGAACTTGTTGATATTCTTGAAAAGCAAGGATCACTGACCTTTGGTGAACTGTTTCCGACAGACGCGGTGAAGGGTGAAATTGTCGTCACCTTTCTTGCGATATTGGAGATGGCAAAACTCTGCCTGATCCGGATTACCCAGCATGTTCAGACCGGTGTTATCAGGCTGTTTTATTTGTAGCTTTCAACCGCGAATCAACACGAATTAACACGAATTAACACGAATGAAGCAGAACCTGCCCTAATGCTCGCTCGGGATTGACAAATCCCAAGCATTTCCGGAACGGGCGAAAATGGTCGCCAATCCGCCGCGAGCGGCTCAAGGTTGTTTTCGATCTGCTAAGTATAGATAATTCAAAAACCTTATGACGGATGATATCAAGAACATCATTGAAAGCCTGTTGTTTGTTTCTGAAACACCGCTTACAATTGACAGGATAAAAAAAATTATCGCGTTCGCGGATACCAGGGATATCCGGAACGCGTTGCAGATGCTTTCTGATGAATATGAAGCCCGCAAAGGCGGTTTTTTTTTGCGTCAGGTTGCCGGCGGCTATCAGATTCGCACCCGGCCAGAATATACGGAATGGATCGGGCGACTGGTACAGCCCAACCCGGTGCGTCTCAGTAAGGCATCCCTTGAGACACTGGCGATCATCGCTTACAGACAACCCGTCATACGTAGTGACATTGAGCGGATAAGGGGCGTGGATTCCGGGAGTATCATCCGTATGCTGCTGGAACGAAAGCTCGTCCGCATACTGGGGCGAAAGGAAGTCCCGGGGCGACCCCTGATATACGCGACCACCAAATATTTTTTGGAACTGTTTGATCTGAAAGATCTGAAAGAGCTTCCGACCCCGAAAGAAATCGAGGAACTCGGAAATCCTACTCCGGAAAATGAGATGGAGCAGATTCCCCTGGATGTATCGGGTCGTGATGAGGAAAAACAGGATGGGGAACATCCTTCCGATTCGGAAGAAGCAGAGGATAACGGAAATCAGCCCTTGGAAAACACGGCCGCTCCCAATCATGACGAAAAAGAAGAAGCGGAACCACTTCCCGATTCGGAAGGTGTGGGAGATCAGTCTTCGGAAAATGCAGCCGCTGCTGATGCGGAACATCTTTCCGATGAAGACTATAGCGGAAATCAGCCCCCGGAAAACACGGTTGATCATAACCATGATGACGGAAAAGATGATACGGAACCTCTCCCCGATTCGGAAGAAACAGGGGATAGCGGAACCAAGCCTATGGAAAATGCGGTCGATCATGATCTTAGTCCGAGCCATGTTGCTCGGCTCGGATTGACAAATCCGAGCTATGATGGCGAAAAAGATGATGCGGAGCCTCTCCCCGATTCGGAAGAAACAAAGTATAGCGAAAGCCAGCTTACGGAAAGTACAGTTGATCATGATTTCAGTCCTGACCGCGAGGCTCGGCTCGGATTGATAAATCCGAGCCATGATGGCGGGAAAGAGCCTCTCCCCGGTTCGGAAGAAACAGTGGATAGCGGAACCAAGTCTATGGAAAATGCGGTTGATCATGATCTCAGTCCGAGCCACGTTGCTCGGCTCGGATTGACAAATCCGAGCCATGATGACGGAAAAGATGATACGGAACCTCTCCCCGATTCGGAAGAAACAGGGGATAGCGGAACCAAGCCTATGGAAAATGCGGTCGATTATGATCTCAGTCCGAGCCATGTTGCTCGGCTCGGATTGACAAATCCGAGCCATGATGACGGGAAAGAGGATGCGGAGCCTCTCCCCGGTTCGGAAGAAACAAAATATAGCGAAAGCCAGCTTACGGAAAGTACAGTTGATCATGATCTCAGTCCGAGCCACGTTGCTCGGCTCGGATTGACAAATCCGAGCCATGATGGCGGGAAAGAGGATGCGGAGCCTCTCCCCGGTTCGGAAGAAACAGTGGATAGCGGGAGTCAGGCTGCGGAAAGTACAGTTGATCATGATTTCAGTCCGGGCCACGTTGCTCGGCTCGGATTGACAAATCCGAGCTATGATGGCGGAAAAGATGATACGGAACCTCTCCCCGATTCGGAAGAAACAGGGGATAGCGGAACCAAGCCTATGGAAAATGCGGTCGATTATGATCTCAGTCCGAGCCATGTTGCTCGGCTCGGATTGACAAATCCGAGCCATGATGACGGGAAAGTGGATGCGGAGCCTCTTCCCGGTTCGGACGAAACAGAATATAGCGGAAGCCAGCCTCTGGAAAGTACAGTTGATCATGATCTCAGTCCGAGCCACGTTGCTCGGCTCGGATTGACAACTCCGAGCCATGATGACGGGAAAGAGGATGCGGAGCCTCTCCCCGATTCGGAAGAAACAGTGGATAACGGAAGCCATCCTACGGAAAATGCGGTTGATCATGATCTCAGTCCGAGCCACGTTGCTCGGCTCGGATGGACAAATCCGAGC
>JAUCGG010000169.1:0-6278 GCA_030378015.1 Desulfococcaceae bacterium HSG8 | reverse complement strand
GCCATGATGACGGGAAAGAGGATGCGGAGCCTCTCCCCGGTTCGGAAGAAACAGTGGATAGCGGAAGCCAGCCTATGGAAAATGCGGTTGAGCATGATCTCAGTCCGGGGCCCGCGGCTCGGCTCGGATGGACAAATCCGAGCCATGATGACGGGAAAGAGGATGCGGAGCCTCTCCCCGGTTCGGAAGAAACAGTGGATAGCGGAAGCCAGCCTATGGAAAATGCGGTCGAGCATGATCTCAGTCCGGGGCCCGCGGCTCGGCTCGGATTGACAAATCCGAGCCATGATGACGAGAAAGAGGATGCGGAGCCTCTCTCCGATTCGGAAGAAACAGTGGATAGCGGAACCAAGTCTACGGAAAATGCGGTTGATCATGATCTCAGTCCGAGCCACGTTGCTCGGCTCGGATTGACAAATCCGAGCCATGATGACGAAAAAGATGATGCGGAACCACTTCCTGATTCGCAAGAAACAGATGATATGAGAAGTCAGTCTTCAGAAAACGAGACGGATACCTATCTTTCGGACGATCATGACTTGAAGAGGACGATAACATAGTGCTGGTTAAATACTGAGGAGTACAAAGCTTACTTTGTAAGTAATTTTAACAAAAGTAACTGACAACACTCATAAAGCAAGCTTTGTACTCCGCGTTCGCTAATTTTGAAACACAACACTCAGAGGAGATCGTATAAAATGCAACAAATAAAAGCTATTTACAAATACAGCCAAATCATGTTTCTGATTATCTTCATGGCTTCCCCGGTATCCGCGGAACTGAAACTGGAATCGGTTTATCCTGCCGTAGGCATTCTGGAACAGGCATTGGATGTAAACCTTACAGGCACAGGATTTGACGGAGATACCAAAATTTTCATGTTACCGGATATCGGGAATCAGCAGATGGTCATTACTGCCGCGGATACTCCGGGGAATGCTTACGGCGTCACTATAGCAGACGGCGTGGCATATGTGGCGGACGGCGAAAGAGGATTACAGATAATTGACATCAACCCGTCTGACAGGTCATCGGTGATCGGGTGGGCAGATACACCCGGCCAGGCTTATGACGTTGTCTTATCAGGCCGCACCGCATATGTAGCGGACGGAACCAGCGGTTTACAGGTGATTGATGTGAGCAATCCCTCCGCTCCCAGGATACTCGGCGCAGCAGATACCCCGGGAGATGCCCGCTGCATTGCAGTGGCCGGGAATACTGCCTGTGTCGCAGACGGTGAGACAGGATTACAGGTCATAGATATCAGCAACCCGGAAGATCCTTTTATAAAAGGAAGCGCAGATACACAGGGAAACGCTTATGGCATTGCAGTATCAGGAGATATCGCATACATAGCGGATGGCACAGGCGGTTTGCAGCTTGTCAACATCAGCAATCCTTCAGCCCCGGTTACGAAAGGTTCTGTAAATACGCCCGGTACAGCTTACGCTGTCACGATTGCCGGAAATTTTGCTTATGTCGCTGATGGGGAAAGCGGTCTGCAAATCACAGATATCAGTGATCCTTCCGAGCCGAGGATTATCAGTTCCCTGGATACAGCGGGTCAGGCACGCGGGATTACAGTAAATGGTAATTTTGCTCATGTGGCGGACTACCATATGGGCTTGCAGATGATTGACATTAGCAATGCGTATGCGCCTGTGCTGAAGAAGACCTCGGAAACACCTGACCTGTCTTGCGATGTAGCGGTGCTTGATGATAATGCATACGTTGCGGATCGGATAAGCGGTTTGCAGATTATCGATATCGCGCTCTCCTCTGATGCTGCGATGATTGCTTCCGAGGATACCCCGGGTTTTGCCTACGGAATCGCAATGAAAGGAGATACAGCCTGCGTGACAGACGGCATTGGCGGGCTGCAACTGATTGATGTCAGTGATACTTCAAACCCGGCGATGGTCGGTTCTGTGAGCCTGCCGGATAAAGCCTATGGTATCACGCTGGTCGGAGAACTTGCTTATGTTGCAAGCGGGGACGGAGGTTTGCAGGTGATTGACATGAAAACTCCCTCGGCCCCTAAGGTAATCGGTTCCGAAGAAACCCCGGAATTTGCCCAAGGCGTTGCCGTGGAAGATGATATCGCGTGCGTGGCTGACTGGGATGCCCTGCATATCATGGATGTAAGCACCCCTTCGTCTCCTGCACTGATCAAATCCCTGGGAATGCCGGGCCATGCCATGAACGTCAGATTAGCGCAGGGATTCGCATATGTGGCGGACGGTAGCAGTGGTTTGCAGATTGTTGATACCCATACTCCCTCGGCATCCCAAATTGTCGGTTACTGGGATAGCCCGGGAACGGCATTTGATGTGTGGGTTATCGGGAATATCGCTTATGTGGCAGATGGTAAAAGCGGGTTGCAGGTGATTGATATCAGTACGCCTTCAAAACCCGGGCACCTGAGAACCCTGGATACCCCGGGATCAGCCACTGCCATTACGATTATCGGAAACATCGCTTATGTCGCGGACGGAGAAAGCGGATTGCAGGTGATTGACGTGAGCAGACCATCCGCCCCCCGGCTGATCAGTTCCGCAGAAACAGAGGCTTCGGCTCAGGATCTGGCAGTTATCGGCGATACAGCCTATGTGGCAGCTAGTGACAGCGGCTTGCTAATTCTGCCGATACCCATCGAAATTCAACCCCTCACCGTAAAGAGTGAGACAAACATCTCTCTGACACTCCCCTCGCCTGTAATCTCCGGCCATTATATGCTGACTGTCCTTGCCGGGGAGGAGAATTATGAGTTGCCCGGAGCGGTGACATTTATCCGGTCTGATAATTCGGACATTTTGAAATCAGGAGCAATCCTTGTCGAAGGCAGCGGTGATACCGCGAAAACATGCACGGAATACGCGTATAAAGCTCTTCTCAGCCAAGGATATTCCAAAGATGCCGTTTATTATCTCAGCCCGGATACGAAAACTGATGCTGACGGCGATGGTATGCCGGATGCGGATGTTGAAACCACGTATCAGAATCTTTCCTATGCAATTACCGAATGGGCCAAATCCTATAGCAATGTCTTGCTTTATATGACGGGCAGCAGTTCCGACAGTGCATTTATCCTCAACGAAACCGAAAATATCACTGCACTCCAATTGAAGGGACTTGCGGATAATTTGCAGCAGGCAATATCCGGCAGACTGATATTTATTTACGACGCTTCACAGCCCCAAGGCTTTTCAGACCAGATGAAGCCCCAGGCAGGAAAGGAACGCATTGTCATCACCAGCGCGTCATCCCATGAAGATGCCCGCTTCGAGCGGGACGGGCAGTTCTCATTTTCCTGCTCCTTCTGGATGTCCCTTTCTCTGAACGCAAACCTGTATAATGCTTTCCTGAACGCCGGCAGGGTTATGGAGGGTTATCAGAGAGCTTTTCTCGATGCTGACGGTGATGGAAAAGGAAATGAGGCCGATGATAAATATCTGGCAGAAGATATCGTGATCGGCAGGGGATATGCCGCATCTTCGGATCTGTCTAAGATTCAGAACGTGTCGGATGCCTTTATGCTGAACGGCGAAAGATCCGCGGCAATTCAGGCATCTGGCGTGACAGGTTCGCACGGTGTTGAAAATGTACTTGCGGTTATCACGCCGCCGGGCAAGACTTCCAGATCACCTGAAGAACTCTGGGGCCCCGATGAGGACGGTGTCTATAAAACGTATTACGATGGCTTTACCAGCGAGGGGGCCTATAAGATACGATTTTATGCTTCGGATGAGCGGGGGATATATTCCCTGCCCGTGCAAAGCACTGTTATTCAGACGGACGGGAATCCTTCGCCAAAGGGTGATCTCAGCGGCGACTGGACACCTGACCTGGCAGATGCGGTGACAGGTCTGAAGATTCTGTCCGGGGGGGATGTTTCCGGATCGGTCTGGTGGGATTATTCTCCGATGAGCGGGGATGTGAATGCAGATATGAGGATCAGTTGGGAGGAAATATTTTATATCTTGAAGAAAAAGTAGTACAACAACTTGTAAATTCATCCCTCCTTTGCTCGGCTCGGATTGACAAATCCGAGCCAGCCGCCAAAAGCTGATATTGATCGCCAATCCGGCGGGAGCAGAAGGGGCAGACCTGCGAGGTTTTTGAAACCTCGCAGGTCATCGAACAAATCGCAATTCGGGTAGTGTTCTACTCCTGGATATGCTTTTAATAAAGGATATCCAGAAGCAGAACACTACCCGCAATTCGTCTCCCTTTTGCAAAACAGGGAGAAACTAAGGTGATTTCCAATAAAAAACATACCAGATCGAAGTTTGTAGTTCCGCCTTTAGGCGGTGTTAAGCCGCCTAAAGGCGGAACTACAAACTGCATTTGGTATATTCTTTTCTGGAAATCACCTAACCCTTTACTCGTTCCCAGGCTCTGCCTGGGAATGCGTTCGGCAAGGCTCTGCCTTGCGATGCATCTGCTTTGATCCATCAATTTTCAGTAGATCGAAAACTTTTGCAGACAGTGGATTCCGGGTTAAAATCGGAAAACATCCGTTTACCAAGCTTTAACGGAAACTTTTCGATCTGCTGATTTTATTTATTTAAAGACGAGGCAGAGCTTGGGAACGAGAATAACTAAAAACCGACCAACCCTTTACCATCAGGGAGGATTAAAATGGATTTCAAATTCAACAACGTACTGGTCACCGGTGCCGCCGGATTCATCGGCTTCCATCTTTCAAAGCGGCTTTTGGAGGAAGGATGCAATGTTACAGGGTTTGATAATGTAAACGATTATTATGACGTCTCTCTCAAAGAGGCTCGCCTCGACAAGCTTACGGGTTTTTCGAATTTCTCCTTTTTCAAGGCAGATCTTTCTGATAAACCAGCGATGGATAATATTTTTCAGAATACCCCCTTTGATGTTGTCGTCAATCTCGCGGCACAGGCCGGGGTCAGGTATTCATTGGAGAACCCTCATGCTTACGTGGATTCAAACCTCGTGGGGTTTGTCAACATTCTTGAATGCTGCAGGCATAACAATGTGAAGCATCTGGTATTTGCCTCCTCCAGTTCTGTTTACGGAGCCAATACCCGGATGCCCTTTTCCGTTCATCACAATGTAGATCATCCGGTTTCCCTGTATGCGGCTTCTAAAAAGGCAAATGAGCTAATGGCGCATACCTACAGCCACCTGTACGGACTCCCCTGTACCGGTCTCAGGTTTTTCACAGTCTATGGCCCCTGGGGGCGGCCCGATATGGCGCTTTTTCTCTTTACAAAGGCCATCTTGGAGGGAAAACCCATCAAAGTATTCAACCACGGCAAAATGGAACGGGATTTCACCTATGTCGCTGATATTGTCGAAGGAGTTGTCAGAGTTATGGCCAGACTTCCGGAACCGAACCCGGCATGGAGCGGAGACGCGCCTGATCCCGGAACCTCATATGTCCCATACAAAGTTTACAATATCGGGAACAACCAGCCAGTCAAGCTTACGGAATTTATTGAGATCATCGAAAAGACCCTTGGCAGAACCGCGGAAAAAGAATTTCTTGATCTTCAACCCGGTGACGTGCCTGCAACCTATGCGGATGTTGATGATCTGATGAAAGACGTGGGTTTCAAGCCAGCCACTCCCATTGAAGAGGGGATCGGGAATTTTATCTCATGGTACAAGGAATACTACGGGGTTTAATAAATCGTTCAAAGCTTGCTTTGTCAGAAGTCTGACGCGAACGATCTGAGGTCACGCAAAGCAGGCTTTGCACTCTGGACTGACAAATTTTATGTTAGGTAGTATCTGCTGATTTTCTCTTTCAGCTAGTCCGCCCGTATCCGGGTATGTCCCGGATGCGGAGTCTGAAATTTCCCGTTCAGGGAGTTTTTTTACAATTTTGTCAGGAATTCCGAAACAGGCAATGAGTCTGATTGTAGAAAGTTCTGTTAGTAATTCGTGAGTAAAGTTTTTTAATAGCTTGAAATCATTGGATACAGAGGTTGCGGTTAGCTTCTAATCAATCAGAAACCAACTGACAGAATTTCCTGATTTGAGGCCAAATGATTTCAGTAAGTTAGAGAGCTTTACTCATATATTACTCAAGAACTTTCTACTGTCCAGATATAAAACTATGGAAATCAGATAAAAAGAGAAAATCAGCAGATACTAGGTAGTGTCTGAACGGAAACTAGTTAAGCTATTTATTTATAAAAGGATAGTGCCGAAGATTTGAAACGAAGATTTTCGATATATTGTCTCATTTTACTAGTATTTTTATTCGGATATTTTTTACTCATACAGTTTATCTCATT
>JAUCGG010000168.1 GCA_030378015.1 Desulfococcaceae bacterium HSG8 | reverse complement strand
CGTTGCAACACTTGTTTTTCTGATAATGTCTGCCGTTATGAATGACCGAAAATTAAGCGGTTACAGAATGTGACACAGACAAAAGCTTATCTGACGGGCATTTCCTTATTTCCGATAATGTCTATTGGGACTGACAAGGGACGGTTTCAGTCCCTTTATAATGAGCGTTGCCGCAAAATTAGCAACCCGGGTGAGTTTTGCCACTTCTGTTCTCTTATTCCGGAGTTTTTATGGCTGGTCTCCTTCAAGTGAAGCTATAGAGCATCTGGTATTAGGTTTAGGCAGAGATGCTGCTGCATACGTTGAAATTGCAGATCCTCCGGAGGGTGACGGAGAAGTCCTGGTGATAGAGGTCGATGGTAAAGCAACGCCGACAGCAACGGAGCAGGAATTAGCCAAAAGGCGTGGGAAACGGGAGAAGAAAAAAAAAGGTTGTGAATGCGGATGTCAGCGGCATCGCGGTAAAGCAAAGAGAAAGAGTTGTAAGAAGTGCAAAAAACGCCGTAAGAAAGGAGATAAAAGTAAAAACGGAAAGAGCGTCACAATTGTGGTGATGTACACTTTGATAAGAGGAAACGACGGCTTACTGCATGGGCCGATCAATAAGAAGGTTTGGGCGTCTTATGCACCCCGCAAGGTTATTCTTGAGTGGGCTCGCAGACAGGCTGACAAAAGAGGTTTTCCTCCCGGAACCGACAAGCGAATCCATATCGCACTTGACGGAGAGAAATGCCTGAAGGACGGTTTGTCCGAATTGTTTCCGGAAGCAACATTTGTATTGGATATCCGCCATTTGGAAGAAAAAATATGGGCAGCGGGACGTACATTTTTTGCCGAAGGCAGCAAGGAATTGGAAGAATGGGTAGAGGAAAAAAGAAGTATGTTGTATGAAGGACGTGCTGAAGAGCTTCTTTCATATTTGAAAACAGTGCTGAGAAATCTGTCAAAACGTGCAAAGCGTGATGCAAAAAAACGGGAAAAAATAAATGCCCTGGTGATGTATATGGAAAGACGTCCGGATATGCTGGGTTATAAAGAGCTTATAGAAGAAGATTTGCCCATAGCGACAGGAATCGTGGAAGGTGCTGCCCGTTACGTTGTCGGAGAAAGAATGGATTGCAGCGGAATGAGATGGATTCCGGAAAGAGCTGAAGCTTTACTTCGTCTCAGATGTATCGAATTGAACGGAGACTGGGACCACTTTTTTGGATGGAGTTATGCCCGTTGGCTTGAAAAATTGAAGCACGCTGAAAAGGTGCAGGTCAGAACAACGGAACCCTTGCCATTACCAGTTGCTGCTTGATCATGGAGGTATTTTGGAATGAGACGAACTGCACCCTATTGAATTTTGGGAGTGAAGGGGCTTGTGCGGGTGTGCGGGTGTGCCAATTTAGCCTATCTGGCGGGGCAATCTGATGAGTTTTAAATGGTTATTGCGAAGTGTGCCATTTTGGAACATGCTTTTATGGGATAGCCTCTCGTTCCCAGGCTCCGCATACCGGCAGGCTCTGCCTGCTGGCAATTACGGGAGGCAAAAGGCATTCCCAGGCAGAGCCTAGTACACCAAGTCATAAGTTCGTACACACTTTTCCAGCCCTTAAAATCAGGGCGGACAGTGTTTTTAAGTGTGTACGAACTTCTGTCTTGGTGTACTAGTACACTACTTTTTAAGTTCCAAAGCTTCGCTTTGTATGTTCCAAAGCAAAGCTTTGCACTCCCAATTGACAATATTCAGTAGATCGCCCAGCGCGGCCATCTTCTCCGACTGCACGAGATGGTCCTGGGTCATTCTGAGTTCCTCCAGCGATTCCTCCAATTGCCGGGTCCGTTCAGCCACTTTCTGTTCCAGATTGTCCACCAGATCCCTGACCTGTGCGGCAAGGTCTTTCATACTGATATGGGAACTGACCCTGGCAATGAGTTCCTCCTTCATGAACGGTTTTGTCAGATAGTCGTTCGCCCCCGCCTCAAAGCCTTCAACCAGATCTCCGACCCGGTCCTTGGCCATCACCACCGGCAGTTCGTCAGGCTTGTAACGCTCCCTCAGATGACGGCACACTTCGTAGCCTGACATTCCGGGCATCATGACATCCAGGAGCACGAGGTCGAACTCCTGACCGCTTTCGACAGCATCGAGGGCCTCCCTGCCGCCGGAGGCCGGGGTGACCGAATAATACTCCGAACCAAGCTGGTTCCTCAGAACCTGAAGGTTGACGGGCTCGTCATCCACCGCGAGTATCCTGCACATCCCCCCGTCGCAGAGACGTTCCGGCGGGATGTCCGCGATGTCCGGCTCCCCCGTGTCTCCGATGTCCGCAGGCTCTGCCGATATTCCGGCCACCCGGGTGTCCCCTGCGAGAATCTCCGCAGCCCGTAAGGGTTCGGCTTTGTCCCCGGACACGGGAAGCGTGAACGTGAAGCGCGAACCCCTTCCCGGTTCCGACTCGGCCCGGATCTCTCCGCCGTGCAGTTCCACCAGCTCTCTGGTGACAGTCAGCCCCAGACCTGTTCCCCCGTATTCCCGCGCTGTCGAACCGTCGGCCTGCTCAAAGGACTTGAATATTCTGCCGAGGCTATCCTCCGGAATGCCGATTCCCGTGTCGGAGACGGTGACGGCCAGATATTCGTCCCGGACCTCGGCGGAGACGGAGACCGTTCCCGCGTCGGTGAATTTGACCGCGTTGCCCACCAGATTGTGCAGAATCTGCTGCACCCTGTCCTCATCGGCACGGGCGGCGGGGAGATCAGATCCGATCCTGTTGACAAGCTGAATCTCCCTGGTGCCGACAAGCGTCCGGGACAGCATGAGAACCAGATCGGTGACCGACCGCATATCCATGGGCATCATCCGAAGCTGAACATCACGCTGTTTCAGCTTTGAGAAATCCAGTATGTCATTGACAAGATTGGTCAGCCTGCGCCCGCTGGACACGATGAGCGAGAGGTTGTGCCGCTGCTCCCCGGTCACCGGTCCCAGGGAACCGTCAGTCAGCGACTCCGCAATGCCGATGATGCCGCTGAGCGGGGTCCGCAGCTCATGTGAGGTGTTGGCGAGAAACTCATCCTTGAGTTCGTCCAGATGTTCCAGTTCCGCATTTTTTTCCTTTAGCGATTCGTTGAGTCTCTGCAGTTCCCTGAACGTGTTCAGAACAGAATACGTTATGAGCAGTATCACAACAAAGACTCCTCCGGACAGGATCATGATGATCTTTCCGGTCATCTGCGTCCTCGCGTCGATGCGTTTCTGAATATTCTCGGCTGTGTCGGCAATCTGTTCGTTGGTGTCCCTCAGGACGGTCATGACGTGCTTTTTTGAGTCACTGACCTCTCCGAGCTGTCTTTGAAACTCCGCCGTAGCCTGTAGGAACCGGATCACCGTCTCCTTGTAGTTCCGGGTCATCTCCATGAGCTGCCTGCCCTGTTCGCTGATCTCGGAATCAGCGACCAGCAGCATTTCAAATGACAGACGGAGATAGTCCAGTTCCGCGATGACCGGATGATCCTCTTTTTCCGCGGGCTTGAAGCGATTCAAGCCGCTTGAATAAGTGCCGATCCACAATGTGCTGTTGCTGCCTTCATAAAAACTCACAATCGTGTTCCCGCTTAAACTCAGATGGTTATTTTCCTCATGCCGGTAAACTGTAAACGATCCGTTATTATATTATTTTTTCGTTCAGACACTGATTTAACCCGGACATTATTTCTGGAACTGAGCACTAAGTTTCTGCTGCATCTGGTGAGGAAGTTTTTTCATCTTGTTTCCTCATTCATGATTTTGAAATTGCTTCTCCAAATTCTCCGTAGTCAATGATTCATCAGCGGTTTCAGTCTTTATGTCACGCAAAAGCAAACAAGCATGGAATTGCTCCTTAATCCGCCCTGCATGAACAATGATGATCATTGCCTGTCTTTCATATACTGTTCCACCAATGCCAGAATCGGCTCATCCTCAAAATGTTTCGCAAACTCGCGGGCTTTGTTGGCAAAGACACGATATTTCGGATCAGTCTCCTCCAGATATTCCATCCGTTCCTGAACCTTCTTCATATCGTCGAATATGGTGAGTTCGGACGAATTACACAATCCAGACCAGAGTGTTAGGTGATTTCCAGAAAAGAATATACCACGGAACACACGAAATACACGAAAAAAAGAGGGCGTCCTTCATTTTCCGGTTCCGCGTTCAGGCGCTTGCCGAAGGCGGAACTGCGAACCCGGAGTGTCAGATGCCTTTATGCCGATATGTAAAGATGCCGGAAAAAGAATATGATTCCGATAATTTCGTGTCTTTCGAGGTTAAAAATCAGTTGGTAGTACCGCAACTTACAAGTTCGTCCCCCCCTTTCTTAAAAGGGGCCGGGGGGATTTTTCTTGCGAAAAAAGGCGGTTGCGACAAAAATCCCCCCCGGCCCCCTTTACGAAAGGGGGGGGAATTTACAAGTTGCTGTAGTAGTGTTCTACTTCGGGATATCTTTTATATATAAAGGATAAAGGATATCCCGAAGTAGAACACTACCAAATCAGTTTTACGGTATGTTCTTTATCTGAATGGATTAATCCGGAAACGGGTGCATGAATTGGTATATTCTTTTTCGGAAATCACCTTATTGCATAACCAAGCTGATCATCTCTTTTTCAGAAATGTGCAATACGCTCCGCAGTCCTGATGCCATGCTTCTCACAGAGCCGCATGGCATCCCCCGCAAATCCGCCCAGGGACAGAAAGGCCGGCAGGATCTTTTTGCCCGAAACACTCCTCGCATAAACTTCGACCTTTTCAGCGAAATCCTCGACAGCACTTCTGCCGACCCTGGTCTTCTGCTTCTTCACCTCGACGACAATCACCCGGCCGCACTCCGATTCCGCGACCACGTCCAGTTCCATGTTCTTACCGTTCTCACGCTGAAGAGGCACCCGCTGTCTGACACAGGTGATATTCAGCCTGGCCATGTCCCCGGCCCCGGCAAAGTAATCCGACAGCGCAAACCACTTTTTCGAGCGGAATGCTGTGGCCAACTGATATTCCGCAAATTTTCCGGAGAGATTGTTCAGCATCCCCTGAAGACGCTTCTTCTCCCTTTTCAGTTCCCGAATCTGCTTATGCGCCTCCTGCCTGAGATCGGGTGCAAAGCCGTTAATCTCTTCTTCAAAGCGGTTTCGCAGGACCAGGCTGAGTGTGCCGTCCCGCAGGCCCCGGAACCGGATGTCGGAACTTCCCCACTCGATGACATCCGCCTCCACCAGGAGGATGAGCTTCTCCCTGATCTCATCAAGGTCAAGATCCATCTGCAGTTCATCCTTAATATCCTGATGGGTCCAGTAGCGGTCGGAATGTTTGCTGAGATGCAGGAGCATTCCCTTGGCATACCGATCATTGACCTTTTTCAGGGTCAGTTGGATATATTCGTTCCACGTTTTAGACATCCTGGAACGGCGGTCGGTGATTTCATAATTGAAGGTCTCAATCACGCCCTTTTCCGTGGCCAGGTTCCTGTCCGGTTGACGGCTCTGCATCACACAGGAGATGAAGAACGGATCGGACATGCAGAGCTGATTGATAAGAAAAGCCGTCTCGTTTGTGATAGGTTCGTCATAAATTCGGGCATATCCGTACACCGCCTCCAGACCTTTCTCCGGTATCAGATAGGGATTTATACGCCATTCGTCCAGGCGGCCGGCCTGGAGGTATTTCCCAGCGATATTAAGCAGCCAACTGATGTATGAGCCGGTTACCAGCATGGGGGCGATTTTGGACTCGGAAAGGGAATGGAAGCTTCCGGGCATTGATTCATCAGGTTCTCCTTTGCATTCCTCATTCCGATATACATACTGTGCGATATTCTGAAATTCATCCAGAATCACCAGAACCCGCTGATCATAAACATCCGCGACACGATTCGGCGCGGAATAGGCTGTTTTCCACATCAGGTCGTGAAATCCTTCCTTTTTGTCATGAAGGATGGAATCCGCATCCTCGGCCAGAACATCAAGAGATTTGGTCAGACCGTATTCTCTGATTTTTTCCAGAGAGAGGGGGCTCCGGAGCAGCCTCTCATCTCTTTCCAGAAAGGAGATATACTGTGAGGCAAACGCCCGATAGTAATCCATGGCAAACATCGGATACCAGATTTTGTTTTCCGCGATTTCAAAATAAAACGGAATCACATCCCCGTTTTCTCTCCAGAGCCGGTTGAAGACACGTTGTACAATCGCAGTCTTCCCGCTTTTGCGGCGCGCAAGGATGACTCTGGAACCAGACAGTTTTTTCGAAATGTTGGCGATCCATTTCTTCAACTCTTCAAATTCTTTTTCCCGACCGACAAGCAGCTCGGGTTTTCCAATCTTTTCCTGCAGGGGATATTTCATTTTTTCTCCTCTGTGTTCTCTCATTTATTCTGCGCCATATACTGCTCAAGCAGCCAGAATCGGGGCATCTTCCAGTCCCGGGATCTGCCGGATGGCTTTCATTGCCTCAACCCCTGACATGATCGGC
Source organism: Desulfococcaceae bacterium HSG8 (assembly GCA_030378015.1). Lineage (GTDB taxonomy): Bacteria > Desulfobacterota > Desulfobacteria > Desulfobacterales > 4be13 > JAUCGG01. Next base: position 6,472 of record JAUCGG010000168.1, on the reverse strand, counting down.
ATCATCGGATCCATGAGAATGCAGTCCGGAAGGACTTCTCCGGCTTTCTCCGCGACTTTTCTCCGGATACGTCTCATCTTCCGACGGATGACCGTTTTTGCTTTTTCCTTTTTTTCCAGTATGTTTGTCCGAGAACTGCGCGGTTTTCCGTCCTCTGACGGACTTGCTTAGTGCTCTGTTCCGGAAATAATGTCCGGGTTAAAACGAAGGAGTGCAAAGCTTGCTTTGCGCCACTGCGGGATTCCCCGCAAAGCAAGCTTTGCACTCCGCGGAATTTATAACCCGGACATTATTTCTGAAACGGAGCACTTAGTCTTCTGTGAGATCGGGTTTATTTCCTCCCTTTCCCCTTCGCTTTGTCCGAGGGTTCCCGTTCTGACCTGCTGTGAGACCCTGATCCCCTGCCGGTCGGGAATTTCCGTTACACTCAATCTCCGGGATTTCAAAGACCCCTTCCTCTCATTGGGCAGATCAATATCTGTTGTGTCCCTGTCAAAATTAAAAAAGGGTGCAATTAAAATTAAAAGCATTAGGTGAAGTCTGTCGGTCAGCCTTCGTTCCCGAGTTCAGTTCGGGAACACGATTGCCCGAGTTTTGCGTGTCTGCAAACAGAGTTTGCCTGCAAGCGTGTCCCAAACAGAGTTCGGGAACAAGGGCTTAGGCGATTTCCAATAAAGAACATACCGGAGTTGAAGTTTGTAGTTCCGCCTTCAGGCGGCATGAGACCGCCTGAAGGCGGAACTACAAACTGCGCTTGGTATATTCTTTTCCGGAGGAAATCACCTTAGTACCTGACACTTTTAATTAATAGACATTATCGGAAATAAGGATTTGGAACGGTTTTGAGCTTTTCTACTTGTTATTATTACCTAAATTGAGCGATTCTTTGATCTGAATACGATTCTCATTCTGCAATGTCAGGGCTTCGGCGATTTTCGGCTTTTCACCCATCGGGTGAAAACCGCAAAACGGGCAAAGCTTTGAATGGCAGACACTCAGCCAGATTTGCTGACAACAATCGCTCAATTTAGGTGGTAGTGAGTTGTCTGACAGACGTGCCCCGGAAAAGCGCATCAGATTAAATGTGTCCGAAGGCCCGATTGCCCTCCCTTGTCTCATAGCGATGATGCGGGATGGTTACGGTCAGGCTTGATGGCCTGCTTTTACAACCAGTCCCCGATCAGCAAAAACGGGGCCCAGTACATCGGATGCCAATAACGGGTTTGCCCGATCAGCATCTTCTGTGCTCTCTGCAAGGCTTTTGCCTTTGATATGTCGGAGAAGGCAATCTGCCGGTAAAATTCGCTCATCATCAGGCAGGTAGCCTCGTCATCCACAAGCCACAGGGATGCCACAGCGCTCCTCACCCCTGCCATGAATGCAACGCCGGCAAGGCCGAGTGCTGATCGCTCGTCTCCCAGGGCAGTCTGGCACGCGCTCAGCGTGAGCAGTTCCACGGGTCTTTCACGGAACCTCCCCAGGGTGATCAGTTGCTCAAGGCGGTCCATGGTCAGTTTGTCATCATATGTCAGCAGAAAGGTCTCTTTCCGGGTGGGGCCGAATACGCCGTGCGTTGCTATATGCAGAATGGGGTAGTGGTGATTTCCGAATGCTTCAGCCAGATTATCAAAGGTATAGTCTTTGTCCAGGAGTACGGAGCTTTCTGTGATTTCGCTGATGTTTTCCAATTCTTTCCGCACATTTGCCAGCCCCTCGAATCCCTGCCGGGATTGGGAAAGGCCGGCCCCTAACAATTTGATATCATTTCTCATAGATGGGGTAAAATCGGTGAGCGTCATCCCGGGCACGATGCAGATCGCGTATCTCTCAACCAGGTAGTCTCTGCCGTCATGCAGCGCGGCAAACGGGATCACACGAAGAATGCTGTCCGGGGCAATGATCAGGGTGTCGGTTTCAGCCCCGGTCAGTTCGTCTTCCAAAGGCTCTATCAGCCATTTGTGGAGCAGTTCCGCGTACTCATGAAATTCGTAAGTGGCCCGGGTCTGCAACAGAAACTGGAACCGCTTTGCCGCCTTGCTGATACGTCCTGCATCAACCGGAACCGTTATCTGTTTTATCCCGCCGGGCAGGGTCAGCAGCAATACCAGTCTGTCCGGGAAAAGGACCGGGTAGAGAATTGCGGTGTGAGCGGGGGCCCGGTTCAGGGTTGTACGTTTTTTCCGCATCACACACTCATCCTCGAAAAAGTCCTGAAGTTCTGCAATCTTCAGAAGCTCCATGGCGTCCCTGGCCTTCCTGAGCCTGTCTTCCTGGTATTCTGAAATTCCGGAGGCCTGAGCCTGTTTCAAGAAGATATCTGCAAGGCCCAGATAAACCAGCTTGATTTTCCGGTAAAACATATCTTCTGCCGGATCGCGGTATCCGGCAAAGAATTCTCCCCGCACAGGTGTCAGGGTCGTCACAGCATCCTGATATGCCCGGACAGAATTTTCCAAATCGCCCCTTGCATTGAACAATCGTGCGGACTGCCATTGCCAGAGATACAAAATTTCAGGTGAATGGGTCTGCTGGGCCAGGAACAGGGCGCGGCGGGTCAGGTCTGCGGCCTCGGAATACCGTTTCTCCGCTTCATAGATTTGTCCCAGGCAGCCTGTGGCATAAGATGCCAGACGGGTGTCTCCCAGGTTTTCGGCGATCTGCATCGCCTGGTTCAATGCATCGTAACTCATCTTTTTCAGGCGGTTTTCAGACGTCAGGTATCTTTTCTGAATCTCTCGGATGACCAGAGCCAGTGAAATCAGATTCGCGGCTTTGTCATGGGAATCGGGCAGGCTGAGGATTTGCACCAGGGCGTTTTCCGATTCTCCGGCAAGGTTCTCGTCATCACCGTTTCTATATCTGAGGCGGAGCAGATTTATCAGAATTTTCGCGTTCAGCGGTTCCTGCTCAATGAGATCAGAAGCTTCCGAATAAGCTTCGGCTGCTTTTCGATAATTCCTGTTCGCTGCGAAAAGATTGCCCATGTTATTCAGGAGACTTGCCAGAAGATGGGGATTTTTTGAAGAACGGGCCTGTTCAACGCCTTGTGTCAGACAGATCCCGGCATTCTCCGCATCGCCTATAGATAGATAAATATCGCCGAGTATGCTGAAAAAAAGTGATTTACGGTACGGATCATTACTTTGTGTGATAACAGGCAGCGAGCGATTCATGGCTGAGAGTGCCTTTTTGTAGTGTCCGAGGGCCTGGTAAGTATATGCAAGGCAAACGAGTGTGTGCAGGTGCGGGAGACCTTCCGGATCCGAAAGGGCCAGCGCGTGTTCCCAGTATTGTGCTGCATGTTCAAAATCGCCTTTTTGCCATAATGCTTCCGAGTCCGAATCTTCGAATACGAACGGCGGACTTGGCAGCCAGTCGTCAAGGGGAGTGGGAATACCGTCCCGGGAGCGGATCAGGAACCGGCTCACGTCTTCCCCGGATCGCTGCTTACAAGGGGTTTTTATCCATTTGGACGCGTCAGGATAGGTCCCGGGTAAAACCGTCAGACCGATAGCTGCATCAGTACCAGGTGACTCGACAGTCACCGAGCCGTCTATGCCCAATTGTGACGAGGCATCCACTTCGCTGCCCGAAGACCGGACCAAGTGATCCGCGGCAATACGGATGTTGCCGCCTTTCCCCTCGTAAGCCCTGGCAATGATTTTGCTCTGATTCAGGGTAACAAATTTGGGATCAATGCGGATGTCGCCGGCATTGTCTGAGCCGCCCCGTACCGAGGTGCTGATTTCGCTGTCTGACAGATTAAGCAAGTCTTTCGCTCGGATGCTTATCACTCCGCCGCCTGCATTTTCAGCTTCTGTTGTGATCGTGCTTTTGCGGATATGTATGGTATCCGCGGGGGCCGTAAAAAGGATATTGCCGGCATTTCCGGTTCCGGTGCTTTTTGCGGAGATCAGCGCGGTCTCATGCATTTTAAGATGATTTACGTTCAGTTCAATGCTGCTTCCCTCCCCTGCACATTCTGTACCGGCTGAGACCGTGCCCCCGTGAGTCAGTTCCAGGTGATCCGCATTCAGCCTGATATTACCCGCGGGCCCGTCAGGCAGGGTATTGCCGTCCCATGTATCATCTCCCAGTGTGTTGCTGTAAATCAGACCGTTTTCTCCGATGTTCAGCAGCCGCGTTGAAATCGTCAGTTCGCCGCCGGATCCGGCGCTGTGGGTGGCTGTGTATATCCAACTGTTTTCGGCATTCACGCCGGCCCCTGAGACATTGGCGGACGAGTTCGCGGTGATTGAGATGTCTCCGGCATCCCCTGCGCCTCGGGTGCTGGTTGTTATAGTTCCGCCTTCACGGACTTCCAGATGGTTTACATCCAGCACCACATCACCGCCGGTGCCCCTGCCATAAGTCTGACCGTTGATCATTCCGTCCCGGTCGAGACGCATCTGGTCTGTTCGGATGCTGATCCTGCCGCCGGATCCGCTGCCGTGATTCTGTGCATAAAGGCCGTAATATTTGGCGAAACTTCCCGGCTCACCTGTATCGGAACCGGTGATAGTGACGGAATCCCTGGTCGTAATGGAAATGTCTCCTCCGCTGCCTGCATTGCTGTCTGTGCTTCTGCTGCTGGACGATAAATACCCATGATCCATATCCAGGCGGTCTGCTTCCACCCGGATATCTCCGCCCCTGCCCCGCCCGAATGTATCGCTGACCAGCAGTCCCTCATCTGAGAGAGTCAGAATTCCTGTGATCAATGAAATGTCGCCCGCGTCTCCGCCTTTGTCTTCGGATTCGGATGTGGTAATCAATGCCCCGTTTTGAGATACGATAACAGACTCTCGCACATTCAGCCGCAGATTCCCGCCATCTCCCGGACCGCTGGTATCAGTGATGATCTGTCCGGCATGGTATATCTCCAGCCGTTCCGATGCCACTGTAATATTCCCGCCTCCACCCGCACCAAGGGTGTGAGTCGAAATCATTCCGTGGTTATCCACACGCAGTGTTTCTGCTGAAACGGCAATGTTTCCTCCGTCTTTTTCTCCGAGCACCGCGTTCAGAATCATTCCGTCGCTGGTTACAGTCAATTTGCCTGTGTTGATGGTGATGGCGCCTCCGGCGCCGCTGCCGTAAGCGGAAGCCTCCAGATTCGGGGCGTCTCTTGCTTCTGAGAGGGTGAGCGACTGACCCGCTTTGATGGCGATGTCCCCGCTCCGGCCTGATCCGTATCCTGCGCTGGTTATGACGCTGCCGTCACTCACATGAATCCGGTTCGCTTCCAGCCAGATGTCACCGGCTCGCCCCTGGCTTTCCGTAAGGGCAGCGGAAGTGATTCCTCCGTTTTCAGTAATTGCCAGATCATCGGCCACGCGAACATTAACGCTGCCCGCGTCCGAATCTGTGGTTATGGCTGCAAGATAAGCGTTCTTCAGTTCAAACTGTCCGCCCCGGATATAGATGTTCCCGGAAGCATCGCCGCTGACGTTTATCGCTCCTTCGTTGGAAAGGGAGACGCTTCCGAGTGGTCCGGAAGCGTTGATTTCCGGTCCATCATCTCTTGGAATAACTTCACCGGGGGAAGCAGTGGCCGCGATGTGAATCTGTCCGTTTTCGACGTTCAGACTGCCGCTCCTGATGGCGACGTCTCCGCCAGTTACGGACAAAGTTTTTTCTTTTAGAACGGAGAGACTCCCTTCGACGACAATGCCTTGGGGCTGATCTGTCAGAAAACCGAAAGCAGAGGGCGATGCTGTGGTGAGAATGCTGTTTTCCGGATGACTTGCATCAAATCGCCCGTTGTCTCCTAAACGGAGGTAATCGGCTGTGGTGATATGAAAAGACCCTCCCATATCCAAGGACGCGTTCTCACCGAAAATCATGCCGGCAGGGTTGAGGAAATAGAAATCCGCGCCCGAAATTTCCGAGCGTAATAACCCGTCAATCAGGGACGGGTTGCCGCCTGTCACCCGGGAGATAACATTGTTCACGGCGTCCGGGCCGGTAAAGGTGGCAGTTTCGCCGGTGTTGATGTTGAATTCACCAAAACTGTGAAACAGATTGGCGCCTGTCTGTCTGCCAAATTCGGCTTTGATGTGATAATCCGGGCCGGTAAGCGATGCCGCCGATCCCAGTGTCCCGTCAGTCGTAATCTGTGCCTGAGCTGGGGATAGAAAAAAACTGTAAGTACATATCAACACAAGGATTTTAATGATCCATTGGTGATTATTTTTTAATTTCACTCATTCATCCTTTCGGCTGGAAATCCCCTGCCTCTTTACGAAAGGGGCGAATTTACAAGTTGGTGTACTACTACACCGATTCGTAAATTCCTCCCCCCTTTTTTAAAGGGGGGGGGGATTTCCGGCGTAACTTACTTATCTGTCAACGAAAAATCCCAACGGCCCCCTTTACGAAAAGGGGGGACGAACTTGTAAGTTGCAGTACTACAGGGATTATCAGCAGATGGAAACTCCTCTTTTGAAGGGGGCCGTGAGGATGTCTTTTC
>JAUCGG010000167.1 GCA_030378015.1 Desulfococcaceae bacterium HSG8 | reverse complement strand
GCGGGTATATTATTTATTTGGAATTCCCTTATATTATATGAAAGTTCTGAGCCTGTATGGGAACGAGTAAACATATAGCAGCAACGGTCAGTAGATCGAAAAATTTCCGGTAAACAGTGAATTCCGGGTTAAAATTAAAAAACATCCGTTTTTGATTTTTATATGAAAGTCCCGGATAAAAGTCCCCGGCCCTTTAAAAAAGAGAGGGTTCATCATTCGTTGTGACCGTCATGCAAGTTCCCAAGAAATAAAATACCCGTTGCTGCTCGCGGGGGATTGACAAATCCCCGCCGCGGGGTTCGGATTTGTCATAAAAGCTGAAAAGTAGGTTATATTTTTTCTGGCTGTAGAACAATTTTTCAAATTGTTTGATTCAAATTGTTTGAAACGATTTGAAAAATCGTTCTGCATTATTTTCCAAAAGCGGAAATTTTCGTTCCCAAGTTCTGCCTCATTTTTCACTTTAATGCCAATAGGTTAAGTAATAAGCAACAGACGATGGATTACGCTTCGCTTCACCCACCCTGCATTTCCAGTATTTATTTTCAGGCTTGAAAACGGGGAGTTCAAAAAACTGCATTTTTTTCTTGACATTCAGTTTTTTCTCTTTTATAAAAAGAGCTTCATTCAGCAATTGATCCCCAGTAGCTCAGTTGGTAGAGCAGGTGGCTGTTAACCACCGAGTCCTTGGTTCGAGTCCGAGCTGGGGAGCCAAAAATTTTGGCCCGGTCAGAAGACCGGGCTTTTTATTTTTATATCCTTGCCCCTGAACTGCTCCCATCGGATTGACAAATCCGCCGGAAATACTTGGAATTTGTCAATCCCAAGCGAGCTGATGCGGGGATTTCCGACGACTTTTCGATCTTCTGATATTCGAGGTTTTCAAAACCTCGCAGGCCTGATGCTGAAAATTTATCCGCTACCGCAAATCTGCAAAAAAAAATGAAACTGTCCGTTACCATCCCCATACACAATGAGCAGAAGAATCTGGAATTACTATATGATAACCTTATCAGAGCCTTGGAGCCTATGGGAACTGATTTCGAGATTATCTTGGTAAATGACGGTTCCGATGACGATTCCGGGAATATTCTTGATACCATTGCAAACCGGGATTCCCGGGTGAGTGCGATCCATCTGCTCCGCAACTATGGTCAGACATCTGCAATGATGGCCGGATTTGACCATGCATCCGGGGATATCATTATTGCAATGGACGGGGACAACCAGAATGACCCGGCAGATATCCCCCGGCTTTTGGAAAAAATGAATGAGGGATATGACGTGGTCAGCGGATGGAGAAAGGACAGACAGGATGCCCGGATTTCACGGATCATTCCCTCCAGAATTGCGAACTGGCTGATTTCCAGGGTTTCCGGCGTGAAACTGCATGATTACGGATGTTCATTAAAAGCCTATAAAAAGGAAGTGATAAAAGGGATCAGGCTGTATGGTGAAATGCACCGGTTTATCCCCGTATTTACAGCGTGGAGAGGTGCAAAAGTATCTGAAATTGTTGTTAACCATCGTCCCCGTCGTTTGGGGATCTCGCATTACGGACTATCAAGGGTATTCCGTGTGATGCTGGATCTGACCCTTATCAGATTCTTGGACAAGCATTTGCAAAATCCCATCCATTTTTTCGGAGGACTCGGGTTAATCAATTTTTTTCTCGCTGTCATGACTTTCCTGATGATGCTTTACTATAAATTCTGGGGAGGAAAATCCTTTACAGAGACCCCCCTGCCGACCCTTACGGTTCTTTTTGCTTTAATGGGAGGCGTGGCAGTTCTGATGGGCATCCTTGCGGAAATCATCATGCGTACCTATTATGAATCCCAGCAGAAAAAGCCTTACCGGATTGACAAGATTGTAAAATCACAACCTCCTGTTGAAACTGACAACTGACAAATTACCGTGGAACGGGCAGGAATCTTTTACTCAGAATCGTCGCATGACTTGATGAACCTATGGGAGACAGTTCTCTGCTTCCCAACCTATCTGCTCAACCGGCTGTAATTTTTACACGAAGCTTATTCTTCAGCAATTCTCCGTAATTCTCCGTAATTCTCCGAGTTTCGGCTTGACACTCATTTTTTTATTTCCTATACTGAATCCTACAGCTTTTTCATAAATTTTATCGGGATCATGGTATAAAATAATCAGAACACATCCCATACCTAATATGTTTTTCAATGCCGAATAATATTTCTTTTGCCTTAAGCAATTTGAGTTATTGTCAGATGTTCAAGATGGTGCAAAACAAGCCCAAAATCTGACGCAGCAACTGCTTACGTATGCAAAGGGCGGCGCCCCGATTAAAAAAATAATAAATATTAACAAGTTAATAAACGAATCTGCAATATTTGTAACCAGAGGTGCTAAGGCAGACTGTCAATTTGAATTTTCAAATGATTTATGGCTTGCGGAAGTAGATGAAGGACAAATCAATCAGGTCATCGGAAATCTGGCCATCAACGCAAATCAGGCTATGCCAGGTGGTGGAATGATAACCATAAAAACAGTAAATTTAATTATTGAACCCGATTCTGTTTTACCATTGCCTGCAGGGCGCTATTACACCACTTTGAAAGTTCGTGACCCCTCCGGCTCTTAATAAATTTAAAGGGTTAACCCCCGGTACAGGGCACGGACTTCCAAAGTGCTGTACTATGTTAAAATTATTGTTGAAGATCAAGGTGTCGGGATTGCCAAAAAACATCTTCAAAACATTTTCGAACCATATTTTACAACAAAACAAAAAGGAAGTGGCCTCGGATTGGCAACCTCATATTCTATTATTAAAAAGCATGGTGGCCATATCAGTGTATATTCCGAAACCGAAAAAGGAACCGTTTTTAATATTTATTTACCTGCTTCCACAAAGGAGGTTGGTAAAGTTGAGGATAGGGAAGAATCCGAACATGCGGGGCAAGATAAGATTCTGATAATGGACGATCAGGATCCCATTTTGAAGATGGTTGGAATGATGCTAAACCGCATGGGATATGAGACTGTTTTTGCCACTGATGGTTTCCAGGCAATAGAATTTTATACCGTGAAGCCTATCAATTCCAAAATGCGTTTGGTTTGGTCATTCTCGACCTAACCGTACCTGGTGGCATGGGAGGTGCTAAAACCATCCCAGAATTATTAAAAATTGATCCCAAGATAAAAGCCATTGTTTCCAGTGGTTATTCTAATGATCCAATCATGGCGAATTATCAGGACTATGGAGTTGTGCCGAAACCTTACGCCATGAGTCAGTTAGCTGAGGTTCTGAATAAAATTTTTGATGAAAAAGGCTAACCGCTGTAGTCCACAATAAGGAACTTATTACAAAGGAAGATGGCATATCGAAAACGCCACATAACAAAAAAATCCAGCGGACGCAAAAAACCGCGCCGCTGATTTTGGCGTTAGCTATCAGTAATTACATGATATCATATATTAAATATGCAGGCTGCATAAATAAAGGAGGAAACATGAATAATAAATGACGAATAAGATCACCTTGTATAAACGGTTGAACAGCAAACAACAAAGGAGGTTTCTTTATGAAAACTTTATGTGCGATTATATTCATAGTCACAGCATTATCAGGTTACGGATTCGCTGAAGAGAGAACATATGTTGTCGGGGTGGAAAACATCAATCACTATCCTCATTACGCCCTCAGAGATAATGAATGGGTAGGATTCGGACGGGAAGTTCTTGATGCTTTTGCCAAAAAATACGGTTATATGTTTAAATATGAACCGTATCCGGTAAAGAGATTAATGAAAACAAACTGGGAACAGAGAATTGATCTTATGTTCCCTGACAATCCTCTCTGGCTGGCAGATCAGAAGAAGGGGGTAAATATTTACTACAGTGATACCTTTGTAGAAGTGATAGAAGGTACTATGGTATTACCGAAAAATAAAGGAGCCGGTGTTGAAAATATAAAAAAACTGGGAACAATAATGGGGTTTACGGCAGCAAGCTATTCGGGTTATATTGACAAGGGAAAAGTTGAAATAAAAGAAGGCTATGACAGCCTTAATTTACTCAGGATGGCCAGACTGGGGCGTATTGACGGTGCTTATATGGCTGTTGACTGTGCATATCATATATTAAAAGAAGTAATAAAACAGCCTGATGCACTGGTGTTTGATCCCGGTCTTCCTTATGACAAATACGCGTATCTGGTGTCTACAACCAAGCATCCGGGACTTGTTGACAAGTTTGACAAATTTATAGCTGAAGAAAATATAATGATCAGACGGCTGATAAAGAAATATCAGGTTTTCGTTTCAGAGTGAATTTGTTAAAAATAAAAACAAATTACGGTATGTACCGGAAATCCTGATTCTGACCCCGTTCCATGAGATTGCGGTACTGTAATCGAAACCGAACAGTGAAGATGCTTTGATAAGCGGCATAACAATCATTGAAGCGGACGGGTGCTTTCTTCTTGACGGCAGACGTTCGGCGGGTCTCCGGTCACGCAAACTCCGGAGAAAGCAGATGACGTCTTTCGGGATGGTGCGCTCCGTATGCCCCGGCCATTCTGACAGTCGGAAAGTAACGTGAAGTACATTTCAATGTGCGGGTATCCCCATAAGGGATATCTTTTCGGAGGCCTGATCCGTGTGAGGGGAACTCTCAGGCACGGTTCTCAGGGGGGCTCGGGGCTACCCGACTTTTCGGCAAATGAGTCGCGTCAGGGCCGTCTCCCGGATCAGGGCATCAAGATCGGAGCGGTCTGACCAGAAAATATCATGCTTACGCAGCATCTTTTCCGCGGGCCCGGTAACACCGTTATGCGCGAAAAGCCAGCACCGGACGGGAACCGGATTCCCGGCCTCATATTCTTTTTTCTCAAATTCCGTCACTTTTTCGGAAAGCCGGATCAGATCATTTACCACGTTCACCCCGACCTTCTTTGTCTCCCACCATTTGCTTTCGCATATCCAGGTCTCGTCCCTTGCCGAAGCATAGATATCCGCCTCGCTTTTCTCAGATGCCCCGAGTCTCAGCCGGTGGATCATGTCATAGAATCTGTCCGGCAGGGTGACATCCGCTTTGCTGTGAAAATATCTTCCCGGAAAGGTTTTTCCCTGCCCGTTCCACAGGATCTGTGACAGCCAGACTTCCGCAAGATATCCCTTCTGATCCCTGATGCGCCGTTCCTGTCTTGTGTATTTTCTGACAATATCCGTCACAACTCTCGGACGGCTGTGCCCCTCGACTTCGATGCGCCCCCACACCTTCAGGAAATCCGACAGGATCGGATCATCGGTTTTGCGGAACCATCCCCCGAGTTCCATATATTCCAGGAGATCGCCCCTGGAAAGCATAACCAGGACGTCCCTCACGGTTTCAATTTTAACATTAGTTCCCTCTTTTTCAGCAAGCTGTTTCCGGATATCTTCGGGAGAAATCCTATCGTTTTCTCCCAGGGCCGAAAGATACAGCACCCATTTGGTAATGCCGTATTCGTTGATTCTCTGTATCCATCTCGTGACCTGGTCATTCAGTTCCGCCCAGATGAAACCCGAGGACAGATCAACCGCCAGCAGGCTGTTCAGTGACTTTTCGCTGTCTATGGCCTCGTTTTTTTTGGCAGCCTGTCTGATGACAGCCGTGATATAAAACGGATTTCCCCCGCAGCGGTCAGAAAGGACAGGAGCCATGATTTCAGGCAGTTCCGCCCTGTAATGCCGGGCAGCCCGAAGCGATAGCACCGCGCCCCAGTACTGTGTCAGCGGTTTTATAGGCTCGCTGTCAAAGCGGCCGAACAGCGCGCCCCTGCCGAGGATTTCTTTGGAGAGAATCGTCATGGCCGAGCCTGTGACAAAATGGGAACAGGTCGGGGATTCCACGGCTTCCTGCATATAACCGACTACTCTGAAATTATGAAGGTGAGTGTTCTGGAATTCATCCAGGAACATGACAATCGTGCTGTCATCACGGTCTGACACGAGCCTCGGGAGCATGAGCGCGGTTTCTTCGGGGATGGTCACATCCCGTTCGAGGAGCCACTGAAATATATTCAGCGCGCCGGTCAGCCCCGGGGTCATATCAATATTTGATTTTATAAAATCAGGAAGTTCCTGACGCCGCACCGATGAGGCCGAAACGATATCGGGATCGCGGAAGCGGAACCCCGCGTACCAGCGCAGGAAGTTTTCCGCATATCTCACAGAAAAATCCCACCGGTCAGTCACCTCGTCCCTGAAGCTGTACCAGACCGGAACAACCGCGGCCGGGTCTTTATGATCCTGCCCGTAAAACAGGCGGTTCACCACCCGTTTGAATATCTCTGTTTTTCCCATGCGGCGGTGTCCGAGAAGCACTGATGACATGGCCCTGCGGGGGACGGCACTGATCGCGTAATTGTAAAAATAGTCTATGAATTCCTGACGATCCGTATAGACTTCCTCGGGGACAAGGGTTTTTATTGCCTGCCGGGATGTTTTTTTCATGTTCTGCCCGCCTGACATATAGTTTTCTCCAGCTTTTCGTTTTTTAATAAATTGTTAATTTAAGGGATGCCTGTCAGGAGTACGAAAGGTAAGCGGAGCGGCCTTTTGCATTTTGCGGTAGTTCAAAAAACCGCTTCGTTATATTTTGCACTCCTTTTCAAAGAATTTTCTGAACGCGGAGTGCAAAGCTTACTTTGCGATAATCTGATCCCGAATAGACAAAGCAAGCTTTGTACTCCACTGGGCTCACTCCCCGTCCGCCAGTATTTTCAAAGCAGACATAGCTTCTTCTATCCCGATCTTTCCATCACCATCTGTATCGCCGTCAATGTAGATATAATATCCTTCACCAGCCCCTGACAGGACTCTCAGCGACAATATGACGTCTCCCAATCCCGGTTCTCCGCTGTAATCAATATCGCCGATAAGTCCGGAGGAATCCCTGTCAAGAACATAAACGAATTCCGAAGCAGAGGCGCAATTCCTGGCAGATGCTGTGATGGTCACACGTTCAACCCTGTCATAGATTCCTTCATCAAGAACAGTTATATCAAAGGCCGCGGTTTTCTGGCCTGCAGGAATGAGAACCGATCCCGGAATCGTGATTTCACTGGTATCATCTGAAGCCAGGGAAACTGTGACATCATTATCCACCCGCGCGCTCACGATAATAATCCCTTCACTGTCAAGCAAGCCGTCGCCTTCTCTCACCTCTTTCGGAATCATGAGACTGAGGGACGCGATCTCATTATCATTGACCCAGATCACACGGGAACCGGGGATATGCCCTGAAGCGGAAGCCGTAATCGTTACCTGCCGCGTACCGTCGAGGAGAACGTCATCCGGGACGGTGAGATTAAAATCAGCGGCAGTCTCCCCGGCAGGGATAATCAGAATATCCGGCACGATAACTTCCGTTGCATCATCGGAGGTCATCAGCACTGTCAGATCGCTTTCCAATGCCTGCTCAAGCCTCACAAATCCCTTAGTATCAAACCCTTCCGTAGCGATTCCGGAGATATCCAGGAAAACCCGGGGGACACAAAGCCCATATTCACCCAGATCGCTCTCTTCAAAGTAAACAGGTATCCCGTTCCCCGCGGAAAGCCCCGCTATACCCCCGGTTTCAGAAATATCAAGCCAGGTAATGCGAATGACGCCGCTGAAAAACATTTCGATCTGGAAGCTGTTCGGCGATAACGATGTATTTCCCAGGATACCCTGGTATGTCACAGCCACCCTGTCATCTGACTGTTTCCAGCTTACAGATGCTTTACCCGGATTCAGATCAGCATACAGCCCTGAAATCCTCGGGTATTTAAAATGATCGGATAATGATAAATCCGCGTCGGAATCTCCTGTATCAAAAGTGACGGAGCCGTTACCGGTGATATAGAATGAGGTGTAATTGAGGCCGTAAAAAGATATATGTTTTCCTCCTGAAAGCATCACCTGCTCATAAGCGTTATCGTCAGGCATAAGCTGGGTTCCCCCGGCAGGATCAGTGTAAAAAACTGTGACGTTTTCACGGCATACCCTGTAGAAACTTTCCGATCCGTCAGGCGCGAATGCTAGGCTCTGCCAAGCCAGGTCATTATCGCCTTCAAACTGCTCGGTAAAAAAATCAGGGGTTTCATAGTTCGCCACAATGATGGTATTGCTGCCGGAAGTCCAGCCTGCAACGGATGCGGTAATGGTCACAGTTTCATCGCCATCTGTCTCCTCATCGTCTATTATGGTGATATCGAATGCCGCGGTGTCCTGACCAGCGGGGATTGTCACTGTTTCCGGAACTGTCACCTCACTTGTATCATCCGAAGCCAGGAATACAGCGGTGTCATCATCAACAGGCGTACTCACGGCAATCATTCCCCGGCCAGGGAGCAGCCCGTCATTTTCAGAGGCATTCCCAGGCACGTTTACGGTCAGCACCGCGGTTTCATTGTCACTGACCCGGATTGTATCGTGGCCGAAATGGTATTCCGAAGCATACGCGGTAATCATAACACTTTGCGAGCCGTCCAAAAGGTGGTCTTCCAGAACTGTAAAGTAAAAAACTGCCGAGGACTGCCCGGCCCTGATCGTGACCGATTCAGGAACAACAATCTCTGAAACATCGCTTGAAGTCAGTGTTACCAGGATATCTCTGCCCCCCGGATCCTCCACGCTGACCCTGCCGGTGAAATCGCCGCTTCCTTCCACAGCGGTTTCGGGGATATCCGTAAAGAGAAAAGGCTGGCATATATCATATTCGCTCAAATCACTCTCCGTAAAATTCACAGGCATTCCTTTTCCCTGGGAGAGACCTGTGATAAAGGAGTTGTCAGAAATATCCAGGTAAGTCATCCTGATGGCGCCGTTGAAAAACATCTCGACTCGGAAAGTGTTCCCCTGGTTCTGCCAAATGACGACGGCTTTCTCATCTGTCTGCCTTTGTGTTACTGAAAATTCTTCCCCGTAATAAACATAACCGAACAGGGCAGAAATGCGGGGAATCTCAAAGTGATCCGAAAGAGAGTTTTCCCGATAACCAGGTGATTCGAAGATAATGTCACCTTCTGCCCCGACATAAAATGAAGAATACTCATCGTTATAAAGAGATACCCTGCCCCCGTTCACTTCTATACGCTCATACTCATCGTAGTTCTGGAAGAAAACCGGGGTTCCGGCCAGGATATCATCATGAACACTTTCAGAAACCTCGGCTTTTTCAATGCGCTCACTGCAAACCCTGTAGAATTTCTCGGAACCATCAGGTGTGAACGTGAGGATATGGTAACTGATATCATTGTCATCCTGGAACTGTTCGGTAAAAAAATCAACCTCAGTATGGGCCACCGCTATGACAGCGGTGCCGGAAATCCAGCCTTCAACCGATGCGGTGATCTCTGCCTCCTGCGTATCATCAGCTTCTCCGTCATAAATGATCGTTATATCAAAACTGGCGGTGTTCTGGCCCGCGGGAACCGTAACAGTTTGCGGAACCGTGACCTCACTCGTATCAGCGGATTCCAGCGATACGAGTGTATCCTTGTCCACAGGCACGCTCACGGTAATCGTTCCCTGACCGGCAAGTACGCCGTCATTCTCGGCAGCTTGTGCGGGGATTTCTATTGTCAGTTTCGCAGTTTCATTATCCGCCACCCGGATAACGCTGTCAGCAAACTTATATCCCCCCGCGGATGCAGTAACAATGACCTTCCGAGTTCCTTCCAGGAGCTTATCCTCCGCCACAGTCAGATCAAATGAACTCCAGCTTTTTCCTACAGGAATGGTAATGGTTTCCGGCACAACAATTGTCGAAGGATCATCTGAGATCAGATTAACCGGCAGAGCCGTCTCCAAGACATGCTCTGTTCTTACTATTCCCTGCTCCGCAAGGATACCGTCGCCTTCTGCCGCGGTTTCGGGAATTTCCAATGACAGGGGTTCGCCGCATGAAGTGTACTCGCTCAGATCGCTTTCAATGAAATTTTCAGGAATTCCGTTTCCTTCTGAAAGCCCTGTAATTCCGGATTTGGCAGATATGGCCAGGTGGGTTATCCGAATGACACCGTTAAAGAACATCTCGGCCTGGAAGGTATTCGCATTTTCTCCGGCAAGGGAATCCCGGGCATTTTCCCATGTAACCACAGCCCTGTCCTCTGTTTGCTTCCAGGTAACGCTTGCATCTTCCACGCGCAGACGTTTTAACAGGGCTGAAATGCGGGGAAGTCTGAAATGGTCTGATAGTGACTCCTGGTAAGCTGAATCCTCAGAATCAAAGGCGATGAAACCGTTACTGCCGACATAAAACGAGGAATAGCTGAGGCCGTATAAGGATATCTGGTCCGCTTCTGACAGCGCGACCTGTTCATAAGAATCATCCTGTAAAGAAAGCGGAAGCCCTTCGGCAGGATCAGTGGGCAAGTCCTTCGCGTATTCGCGGCATACCCTGTAGAAATTCACGGAATCATCAGGTATGAAGGTCAGGGTCTGATAGGACAAGTCATTATCCCCGTCAAAATCCTCCGTAAAATAGTCCTGTTCATAATGGGTCACCGCTATGGTATCGGTTCCGGAAGTCCAGCCCGGGACGGAGGCGGTAATAGCTGCGGTCCGGGTCGTATCATCGGTTTCGGTATCGTAAACAATCGTCAGATCGAATGTCGCGGCGGTCAGGCCCGCGGGAATGGTGACATCCTGTGGAACCATCACTTCCCCCATATTGTCCGACGCCAGCGACACAGTGACATAAGTGTCCGGCGGTTTGCTGACAGTCACCTTACCCTGGCCCGTAAGCACACCATCTCCTTCCGCAGCGGTTTCAGGAACCGTTACTGTCAGTTCGGCAGTGCTGATGTCACTGATTTCAATACCGCTGCTCCCGGTGTTATATCCCGGGGCAGAGGCAATGATGACAACAGTCCGCCCTCCGTTAAGGAGTATGTCTTCCAGAACAGTAAAATCAAACGGGGCACCAGTCTGGCCGGCGGGAATCGTAATCGTCGGCCCTATTGTGACCACCGAAGGATCATCCGAAGCCAGGTTTACCCGCAGATCGCTCTCCCGCGAGTCCTGCACGCGAATTTTTCCCTGGCGGGTCTCTCCCTCACTTGCTGTGTCCGGGAGTTCCAGGGAGATGAAAGTATCACAGTCCGCATAACTGCTCAGATCACTCTCAACAAAACGGCCCGGGATGCCGTTTCCTTTTGAAAGCCCCGAAATTCTGTATTCCTCGGAGTCATCCGCGATATTCAGCCAGGTAATCCGAATCAAGCCGTTGAAAAACATCTCCGTTTGAAAACTGCTTGAACCGCTGCCCACGGCCCCCTGAATGCCCTCATATGTCACAACGGCCCGATCATCCAGTTGCTTCCAGGAAATCCGAGTCGAGTCCCCGGGCCTGAAATCGCCGAACAACGCGGATATCCGGGGCTGTTCAAAATGATCCTCCGGAAGACCTGATTGTTTGTCATCCCCGGATTCAAAGGTAATATACCCGTTGCTTCCGATGTAAAAAAAAGGATATCTGACACCGTAAAACGGGATGGTGATTCCCCCGGACAGTTCTGCCTGCCTGTAGGAATCGTTTGTGAAAGCAAGCCGGACTCCGCCGGCAGGATCAATGGGAAATGTTTCCGCGTATTCCTGGCAGAGCGTATAAAAATCAGGTGAGCCATCCGGGGTAAAGGTCAGGGTTTGATAATCCATGTCGTTGTCGCCCCGGAACTGCTCGGTAAAATAATCCGGCTCCCGGTGCGCGACCGTAATGGCATCGCTGTTTGACATCCAGTCCTCCACCGAGGCAATGATTGTCACGGTCTCCGTGCCATCAGCTTTTCCGTCATTGATGATCGTTATATCAAAAAAGACCGCTGTTTCTCCTGCTCGGAGAACTACGCTGTCGGGAACCGTCACTTCGCTCGTGTCGTCTGAAAACAGGGATACAGCCACATCCTTATCCGCAGGATTGCTGGCCGTGACCACGCCGTGATTGTGCAGCACCCCGTCTCCCTCGGAAGCATTCTCCGGTACACGAACAAACAGCGCGGCTTTTTCATTATCGTCTATCCTTATGTTCTTCATCACCAGGCTGTGATCTGCTACAGATGCCGTGATGCTGACAATCTGTGATCCGTCAAGGAGGTCGTCATCACCCAGGATCGTGATATCGAACATGGCAGATGTCTGTCCAGCGAGGATTGTCACAGTATCGGGCAGGGAAATCTCCCCGGGATGATCTGAATCCAGTCTGACCATAAGGTCTGTATCCGGGGCCTCCTGCACTGTTACGATTCCATGCTCCTCCAATACCCCGTCTCCTTCCGAAGCACTTTCAGGAATCTGTATGTCCACCTCATACCTCCGAGGCACGTATTGATTAATAAAATCAACATATCGGGATATCCGGGCATACACGCTGAAAAATCCCGGATCACCGCAATCCCCCCGGGCGACGACACCTGCAAGTTTCCAGGTATTCCCGTCACGCAGCATCAGGGGCCCCCCGCTGTCTCCACGGCATACCGACTTCATGCTTTCCTGAATGCCCGCGCACAGCACGTTTTCAATAATCAGATCGTCCCCGTAAGCTGCAACGCACTCTTCATCAGAAACAATGGGAAGTGAAATCTGTTGCAGGGTATCGGGAACCTCCATAGTATCCGGATCAGTGAGCCCCCAGCCGATGGTCACAGCTTCTTCCCCGGGATCAGCCCTGCCTGTAAAGAAGGGGATGGTTTCCTGGGGCGCGGGGGTCTCCAATTCCAAGAGGGCAATGTCCGAATTTAAGAGAATGCGTTTTACGCGAATCCGTGTTCCTTTATCTTTTTCCAGATCATGGATACCCAGCACAATATCAAGTTCGTCCGGCTGTGTGAATTCTGTACAGTTGGCTATTGTTATCACCCATTCGGGATGGATGAGTACTCCCCCGCAATAGTTCTCGGCAGGAGATGCATCCCGGGGAACCAGTGCAGTCATCCAGGGCCAGGCCCCGGGTTGGGCATCACTGCCGTTGGTTATCCTGGGAGATATGTCCGCGTAAGCCGGGCTGAGTATTGAAGTCATGATGAATAAAGTGATATAAAAATTTATTAATCTCATAATAATACGATCTCCTGTTAAAAAATTTTTAATTCGGAGATATTTATGATAAATGTGGCAAAAAGTAAACAAA
>JAUCGG010000166.1 GCA_030378015.1 Desulfococcaceae bacterium HSG8 | reverse complement strand
TCGGAAAGTAACGTGAAGCACATTTAATGTGCGGGTATCCCCATGAGGGAGACCTTCTCGAAGGTCTGAGCGGTGTGACGGGAAACTGTCACGCACCGTTCTCAGGAGGCTCGGGCTGGCAACAGAACAAGGTGTTATAATAAAAGTGGCTGCCACCACTGCATGGGTAAGGACAACAAAAACCAGTGCATGTGAATCCTGTGCTGCAAAAGACGGTTGCCATACCCTGGGCGGAGGAAAGGAAGCAGAGATTGAGGCGATCAATATGATAGGGGCAAAGACAGGAGATAATGTTGTCATCGGATTTGAAAACAGTTCCCTGCTGAAAGCTTCATTTCTTGTCTATGTATTTCCGATTATAAGTATGATGGCGGGCGCGGTGATCGGACAGGAGGTTGCTCCGAATTATGATTTCAGTGCATCTGCTTTGTCCATGATACTGGGTTTTCTGTTTTTCTTTCTATCGTTTTTGCTGGTCAGGTTAATAGGGAACAGGATGTCTGAAAAGGAAAACTACAGAGCCAGGATCGTCAGGATAAAAAAACAGGGATGACCGAAGTTACATAAAGGAGGTGATGCGGAAGTTCTGATAGGGAAATGGCGGAGTAACTTTTTATTTAATATCAGCAGATCGGAAATCCGTAAAGTTCGTAGTCCCGCCTTCAGGCGGCTTCTGCGATCTGCTGAATATGAATCAAACCTGAAGGAGATCAGCAATTGAAAAAGCGTATTAAAAAGTCCGTTTCGATTGGCATCATTGTGGCTGTAAGTGTTTTCCTGAGTCTTTCTGCAACTGCTTCTTCGCTGGCGAAAACCCAGTTTGTATCTATCGGAACCGGGGGAACAGGCGGGGTGTACTACCCCTATGGCGGCGGAGTGGCTGAAATCTGGACAAAACATGTGGACGGCGTCAAAGCTGTTGCCGAAGTGACCGGGGCTTCAGTGGAGAACACAAAGCTCTGCCATAAAGGAGAAACCCTGTTTGGCGAGATCATGAGTGATGTGGCCTTTCAGGCGTACAACGGTGTGGATAAATTTGAAGGAAAACCTCAGAAAATCCGCGGCATGTTCGTCATGTACCCCAATTTCTTTCATACCGTGGCTTTGAAAAAGCTGGGGCTGAAATCTGTGGAAGATGTTAAGGGAAAAAAGGTCTCTGTCGGTGCGCCGGGAAGCGGTACTGAGTTCATGACTAACCTCATCCTGGAAGGTGCGCTTGGCATACCTTATTCTGATTTCAATGTTTTTCGTCTTTCTTTTACTGAAAACGCTAACGCTCTGAAGGACCGAACCATTGATGTCGGCATCTGGTGCGTTGCGCCGCCCACATCTTCCATTATGGATCTGGCGACAACACATGAGGTCAGTGTCATCCCCTTTACAGAAGCCCAGATTAAAAAAATCACGGATAAATATCCTTTTTATTCAGGCTTTGATCTTCCGGCCAAGACATACAAGGGGCAGGATAATGCTATTCTTACGCCAACGGTGTGGAACACCTTTATCTGCAATGCTGATCTGGACGAAAAGCTGGTTTATGATCTGACAAAAGCTGTGTTCGAACATCAGGATTATCTGATTAAAATTCATCCTTTTGCCAGCTATACCACTCCTGAAAATGCTGCGAAACATTCGGTGATTCCTCTTCACCCGGGGGCGATTAAATATTTGAAAGAAAAAGGCGTTGAAGTTCCTGATAAACTGATTGCCAAATAAATACCCGCATGCTCGCGGGGGATTGACAAATCCCCCGCCGCGGGTTCGGATTTGTCAATCGTTCGACTGATCTCACGCCGAAGCCGAACAGAGCAGGAGACGCGGAAATATGCTTATCTGCCAAACTGTAAGTTTGGCACTCCGTATATGCTTTGAATTTTATTGTGGAACATATTGAAATCATAAATAAGGCAGCCCGCTTTAAATCAGGTTGCACATGCTTCCTGCTCCTATGCCTGTTCGGGTGTGCTGTAGCTCCTCCTAAAAATCCGCAGGACATATGTGAAATATTCCGGGAGAAACAGGAATGGTACCAGGACGCTTATACAGCCCATGAGAGATGGCAGGTTCCCATCCCCGTTCTGATGGCAATCATATACCAGGAATCCCGGTTCAATGCCGAGGCCAGACCGCCGCGCACCACCTGTCTTTTTATTTTTCCCGGTCCCCGGCCATCCTCGGCCTACGGCTATCCCCAGGCATTGGATGAGACATGGGATAAATATAAGCAATTCACAGATAACCACGGTGCTGACAGGGATAATTTTGATGATGCGATAGATTTCGTAGGCTGGTATTGCCATCAGAGCCATGCCCGGTGCGGTATTCGCAGGAATGATGCATACAACCTTTATCTTGCTTATCATGAGGGACAGGAAGGATTTCGGCGGAAAACCTATCAGAATAAAGCCTGGTTAAAACAGACTGCCAAGACAGTTCAAACAAGGGCAAAGACGTATATCCGCCAACTGAACTCATGCGAAGAAGAATTCCGAGAAACCGGTGGCTGTTGTCTTTGGCCCTTTTAACCAGTCCGGAGTGCAAAGCTTGCTTTGTGCGAAGCCCTGATACCTGTATTTCCGCACAAAGCAAGCTTTGCACTCCCCTTATGGGGATTTAGCTGCTTTTAGGCTGCTTCAGCTATCAGCCGGGGGGATTGATGATCCCTCGGCTTCGGGCTACGACGACTACTATATACTACATCAACTTGTAAATTCCTCCCCCCTTTTTTAAAGGGGGGCCGGGGGGGGATTTCTGCCGCAACACCCTTTTTTAGTAACGTAAAATCCCCCCGGCCCCCTTTAAAAAGGGGGGAACGAACTTAAAAAGTGGTGTACTACTACTACGGTTAGGACGAAAAAATTTGTAAAATCAACAACGAAAGGATTTCTCAATGCGTATCATTCGCTTTGCAGATAAAAACGGAGAAGACTATTATGGTCATAATTATCGGGATGGCATTGCAACCCTCTTGGAAGGTCGTTTGTTCGATGGGTTCCAAGACACGGGTCAGGATGTCCGGGTGGAAAAACTGCTCGCTCCGCTACAGCCGACCGCCATCCTGTGTATCGGCCTGAACTACCACGAACACGCCAGGGAAACAGGGGCAGAGCTTCCGAGTCACCCGGTGCTTTTTATGAAAAACCCAGCGTCAGTCAATCATCCCGGGGACCCGATCATATTGCCGCGCTCATGCCTTGATCCGCTTCAGGCAGATTACGAAGCTGAGTTGGCTGTAGTTATCGGTAAACCTGCGAAAGATGTTACTGCGTCCGAAGCTCTCGACTACGTGCTGGGGTACACCGCCGCGAACGACGTATCTGCCCGCCGATGGCAGAAGCACGGAGGCGCGGGGCAGTGGGTGCGGGGGAAAAGTTTTGATACTTTCTGTCCCCTGGGACCTGAACTTATCACCTCCGACGAGATCCCCGATCCCCAGACCCTGCAGCTCAGATGCACGCTTAACAATCAGGTTATGCAGGATGGAAATACATCCGATATGATTTTTTCCGTGGCCCGGATCATTGAATTTCTGTCCGAAAGCACCACACTTCTGCCAGGAACAGTTATCCTGACCGGAACGCCCAGCGGCGTGGGGTTTGTCAGGGAACCCCCGGTTTATCTGAAGCCCGGTGATGTAGTTGAAATCTCCGTGGAGCATATCGGCGCATTGACCAGCCCGGTTATATCTGAAAAAGAATAGTACATGACTTTCGGAACCGATAAAAAAAGATTATGGCCGAACCGACCAGTTTCAGCTACCGTCCCGGAGCATCCCTTCTTCATGGCCTGGATGTCCGGTGCAAACTTGTATCCCTTGCGTTCATCAGCCTTTCAAGCCTGAAAGCCAATATGTCAGGGCTTTTTCTGCTCACACTTGTGCTGATCTTCGTGGTCATTCATATCCGTATTCCTTTTATCTCTGTTTTCAAAGAAATGCGCTATTTTCTCATCCTGCTGGTTTTTGTATTCACTGCCAGAGCCTTATCCACTCCCGGAACGCCTGTCTTGGAAAACGAAGTTCTGATCCCCTTCACACTGACCCGCCAGGGATTTTATGAAGGCACACTGGTCTGCTGGCGCCTTCTGCTGATTGTCCTGCTGGGTCTGGGACTGGTTTCAACCACCCGGTCTTCGGAAATACGGGCAGCCGTGGCATGGTTTTTTCGCCCTTTTCCGTTCATCCCGGGGAAACGGACAGCCACTATGATTGGTCTGGTGATGCGTTTTGTGCCTGTCATTCTTAATCAGGCAAGGGAAATATCCGATGCCCAGCGTGCAAGGGGAATCGAAAATCGGAAAAATCCGGTGTATCGGTCCGTAAAACTGATCATCCCCCTGATGCGCCGGACCTTTGAAAAAGCAGATAAACTGGTTATTGCTATGGAGGCAAGATGTTACACGGAAAATCGGACAGACCCGGAGCTTTCATCAGGCAGAAAAGACTGGCTGGCTCTTTTGCTGATCATCTGTCTCTGCATTTTAATTGTTGAAATCTGACGAGAAATGTTTTAAGAAAAATTACAAAGTACAAGCACCAAATTACAAATAAAGGCATCCTTCATAAAAGCTGAAAAGTAGTTTACACTTTTTTCTGACTGCAGAACAATTTTTTCAGTCGTCCCTACGGGACGTGATGATCCGGAATACTCTACCCGGCAATGAATTGCCGAGCTATTTTCAGTCGTCCCTACGGGACTGAAAATCACTCCCCCTAACTTGTAAATACGCCCGAGCCTTGCAGAATGCATTCCCAGAAGCTTGGGAATGCATCCTGCAAGAGTTCAGCCGAACAACGGCTCTGCCTTGCGAGGTAACTCACCGATTCCAAGCTGAAATACGAGGCAGAGCCTCTGCCATTCCGCTTTTAACCCGGAATCCACTGTTTGCGAAAGTTTTCGATCTACTTGTAATTTGTGATTTGTAATTTGGAATTTACACTATAAGGAGTAATTCTCTTGAAGGTAGTAATAGCGGGTGCGGGAGAGGTCGGTTTTCACATTGCGAGCCGCCTTGCCCTTGAAAATAAAGATGTTGTAATCATTGATAATGACGCAGATGCGATCCGACGGATTTCCGACAGCCTGGATGTCCAGGTGATCAGCGGATCAGGCAGCAGCCCGGTAGTTTTGGAAGAAGCCGGCATCAAAGATGCTGAAATCCTGCTTGCTGTGACCAACAAAGATGAAACCAACCTGGTGGCATGTATGGTTGCGGACATTATTTCCCCTGCCACAAAAAAGCTGGCCCGGATACGGGATGCTGATTATGATAAGTATCACAGCAATTTCAGTGACAGTGCCCCCCATATCAGCACAATCATCAATCCGGATGTGGAGGTGGTCAGAACCATTGACAGGCTGATGACAGTGCCCGGAGCGGTTGATGTGGGTGAATTTGCGGACGGCAATGTCAGACTGGTAGGAATCCGGTTGGATGAGGACAGTCAGATGACAGGGATTCCGCTTTTCGAACTTTCCCAGAAAACCGGGAAATCCCTACCGCTGATTGCTTCGGTAATTCGGAATGATGAACTGATCATTCCCCGGGGAAGTGACGTCCTTATGCCGGATGATACTCTCTATTTTATCAGTAAAGAGGAAAACCTGGAGGATTTTCTGAAGGTTTTCAACAAATATGCAAAGCCCGCTCGGCGAGCTCTGATTGTAGGAGGCGGACGCATCGGGTTCAGACTGGCAGCCCTTTTGGAAGAAAAATCCATCTACACAAAGATCATTGAGAAGAATCCGGACCGGTGTGCATTGCTAGCGGAGCAACTGAACAAAGCTGTCGTACTTCAGGGAGACGGTTCTGATCAGGACCTCCTCGCGGAAGAAAATATCCAAGAAATGGATGTGGCCGTTACCCTGACCGACGATGAAGAGACCAATATCCTTGCCTCGCTTCTTGCAAAACGGATGGGGGTTCCCAAAGCCATTACAAAAATAAGTAAATTCAGTTATTTTTCCCTGATGCCTACCATCGGTATTGATCAGGTGGTTGACCCGAGGCTCTCGGCAATCAATACCATTTTGCGGCACATCCGCCGGGGAAAAGTGCTTTCATCCAAAATCATAAAAGGAGAAGGCGCGGAAGTTGTGGAAGCTGTGGCTATGGAAACATCTGATATCGTGGGCAAGCCTCTGAAAGACATTTCTTTCCCGAAGGGTGTACTGCTGATTTGCATTATCCGTGAAAACGACATAACAATTCCCTCTGGCGAAAGCATTATTCAGCCCGGGGACAGGATAATCATATTTGCGAAAAGAGATGCTATTCCGAAAATGGAAAAAATACTTGAGGTGAAACTGGAGTATTTTTAGGATTTACGATCTGGGATTTGCGATTTACGTCCGTCCAATCGTAAATCGTAAGGGATTTCCCGGAAAATAAAATACCCTGTTGCTCGCGGAGGATTGACAAATCCCCGCCGGGTTCGGATTTGTCAATCCGAACCGAGCAGAAGAGGACTAAATCTAAATCGTAAATCCCCGAAGGAGGTTCCAAATGAAAAAAGGAGGTTCCAAATGAAAAAAGTAGCTTCACTCCGATACGGCGTCATCTTCAAAAAAGCCTTCTGCGATCCGGAAATATTCACAGCGTTTGTGCGGGATATTGCTGGTGTGGATATTGAAATAGATATGGTTGAAACAGAAAAGGAATTCGACTCGCCTGTCGGCTACGTGAAATCCCGTTTCGACCTGTTTGCCCAGGATCAGAAAAACCGTCTGGTGGTTGACGTTCAGCATGAACGCTACTCCGATCATTATGACCGGTTCATGCATTATCACATGGCGGCCGTCCTGGAACAGGTTAAAAACGCGTATGATTACACACCGCCGATGAGCGTGTTCACAATTGTGGTGCTGACTTCGGGTGACAAGCATAAAAAAGATATTGCCGTCACCGACTTCGATCCCAGGGATCGGGAAGGAAACGCGCTGGGAGAAATTAACCACAAAGTCATGTACCTGTGCCCGAAATATGTGAATGACGAGACCCCGGAACCTTTCCGCTCATGGCTGCTTGCCATCCGGGACACGCTGGATGAGGAAGTTGACGAAACGGTCTATCAGAAACCGGAAATACGTAAGATATTCGATCACATCGAAAAAGATTCCGTATCACCGGCCGAACGGGCTGAGATGTTTGATGAGCATGGCCATGAAAAGCTCCAAGAGGAAAAATTTGCCGAAGGTATAGCTGAAGGTGAACGGCGTAAAGCCCTTGAAACCGCCCTCAGCATGTTGCAGGAAGGATTAGATGCTGCGCTGATTACCAAAGTTACGGGCTTGACCCCTGAGGACATTCAGGCACTGACGTGATTGTTTTTCTCACAGGTAATTTACGATTTACGTCCGTCCAAAGCCGCTGTTCGGAGTCCTTCTTTTGTAAAGATGAATTCAGAGAAATTTAAGATGGTTTAGGAAAACCACCCTCCTTTACAAAAGGGGGGAGGAATTTACGAGTTGCTGTACCGAAGCATGTGGGACTGAGACCGGTTTCTGAGTTATAATATATTTGGATCAATAATAACTCGACAGTCATAAGTTCTCTGAAGCCGCTGTTCTGAGTCCCCCTTTTTAAAGGGGGATTCAGGGGGATTTCAGCAGGTTGGGGAAATCCCCCGGCCCCCCTTTAAAAAAGGGTGGAGGTTCCTGGTGAATCATTTCAGCTATTTATGATAACTTACGACTCACGAGATAATAAATATAACTAAGAAAGACCTCTCCAAGTGCTTTCAATTTCAGCGGAGTTCAAAGCCTGCTTTGTTAGTGTTCATCCTGTTCATCCGTTTTTATTGCATAAACGCACAAATCAAGCTTTGAATTGAACTCCGCTGAAATGATTAAAATTTTGATCCGTAAACAATTCCCTGGTTTCAACTGATCATAAATTAATTCCCCTGTCGAACGGGTGTAATTAAAAGTGTCGGGTTCAGTATGTCCTTGTTCCCGGACTCCGTATGGGAACACACCTGCCCGGCAGGCAAACTCTGTCTGCCATGCAAAACGGAGTTTTGCCTGCAATTGCGTTCCCAGACGGAGTTCGGGAACGAGGATGGCTCACCTGACACTTTTAATTGCACCCTGTCGAACCGAAACGGGTGCATGACGATAATTCGACAACTATTTGAAATTATTAATACAGATATTTTCAGGGTTTTCATATCTGTATCAATTATCTCAATAAGTTATTACCTTTCATGCCACTTTAGGAATGCACCCAACCGAAACTGTTCCCCTCATTTTTTGCTTGACTAAATTAAAATGTAGCTGTAATGTAGCTTTTATTTAGCTTTAATTTAAATTATCATAGGTAGAGTTCTGAACATCGAACCATACCTGAATTGAGTGATTAATCAGTCAGATAAGGCTGATGCTTAGTTCAGCAGATAATGACAACCAGGGTAAAAGCTTCCGAAGTTTTCCAAAGCCGGAAAATTAATTTCACAAAGCAGGTGTATAAGCATATTCCGACGACGGATAACGCTTTGAAATTATTTTTATGGAAACCTGAAACCCTCTGCGAATCACTCAGATCAGGACACAGAAAGCCGGGAATCCTGACTTCAGACCCGAAAATTTCGGTATTTCCTTCCGATATGGCCCGGCCAACATCATCAGGAGACTTCAATGCTGTTAGAAGGTAAAAGTGCAATTGTCAGCGGCGGTTCCCAGGGAATCGGAGCCGCTGTGTCTGTTGAGTTCGCCCGTGAGGGCGCCAATGTCTGCCTCCTTTATCGCAAACATGAGGAAGAGGCCAGAAAAATTGAAAATGAAATTCGGGAAATGGGCAGGAAAGCCATTGCGGTTCAATGTGATATATCTTCCTTTGCTGACGCGGAACGGGTCGTGAAGACCGCGTTGGACGAGTTCGGGAGAATCGATATCCTGGTAAACAATGCCGGTATGAACTGGGACGGCGTATCCTGGAAAATGAGCGAAGAGCAGTGGGACAGGGTAATTGAGGTCAACCTCAAGGGGTATTTCAACTTCACCCGCCATGTTGCCCCGCTCTTTAAAGATCAGAAATACGGGAAAATTGTTAACGTCACTTCGATAAACGGTCTCCGTGGAAAATTCGGCCAAAGCAATTACTCTGCCTCCAAAGCAGGTATCATCGGTTATACCAAAGCAGTGGCCAAGGAACTCGGAGCATTTAATGTAAATGTGAATGCCGTTGCCCCCGGTCTGATTGAGACCTCGATGCTCAGGGAATCGGATTCCCGGGATAAGATCGTAGATATGGCAATGGGTGAAATCGTACTCAAGCGAGTGGGTGACCCGGAAGATGTTGCAAATGTTATAGCGTTCTTTGCATCAGATAAATCAAGGCACGTCACCGGCGAAGTCATCAAGGTTGACGGCGGCCAGTATATATAGAAGGTATTATCGGAAATAAGCGGAGTGCCAAACTTACAGTTTGGCAGATTAAAACGGAGGTGCCGCATTTAAGTCCGGCTCCTGCCAAACTGCAAGTTTGGCACTCCGATAAGGGGGATCATCTATGGGAAAAGTAGCAATTATAGGCGTCGGGCAGAGCGCGTTCGTCCGGCAGTATCCGGGTTCGATCCGTGAACTGGCTTTTGAAGGTTTTAAAGATGCCATGAAGGATGCACAGATAACCACCAAAGACATCGGAGCATCTGTGGTCTGTTCAGCGCCGGAATACGATAAACAGCGATCACCGGCAGGCGTATTTGCCGAGTATATGGGGCTTAATCCCCAGCCCACTTTTTATGTGGAAAGTCTGTGTTCGTCCAGCAGCACTGGGGTAAGACTGGCGTATTCCCTGGTAGAATCAGGCCTTCACGATGTGGTGGCGGTTATAGGATTTCAAAAAATGTCAGAGATTTCCTCTGCCGAGACCCAGGAACGGATGGGGCGAGGCGCGGATATCCAGTGGGAAAGCCCTTTCGGAACCATGATGCCCGCGTATTATGCCATGTACGCGAGGGCGCATATGGAGAAATACGGAACCACGCCTGATGATTTGTCACTCATTCGCGTAAAGGCCTCGACTTATGGCCAGTTGAACGAAAAAGCCGTCTATCGCAAACCGGTCACGTCTGAAATGCTTTCGGACCCGGAGAACCGGATGGCGGGGCCCGTGTCAAGCCCCCTTCGGGTGGGAGACTGCTGCGCCAATGCGGACGGCAGTTCGTGTATTATTGTGGCAAATGAGGAAAAGGCCAAGGCTTTTTGCAAAAAGCCGGTGTGGATCATGGGCGTGGGCGCTGCAACAGCATCGGTCAATCTGACAGGGAGAGACCTGTTCACGGGGCTGAAAGCAGCCACTCAGGCTGCTGATCAGGCATATAAAATGGCGGGTATTACAGCCAAGGATGTTGATGTGGCAGAAGTTCACGACTGCTTTACTATCGCTGAAATGATGGCTTATGAAAACCTGGGCTTTGCAGAGCCGGGAGAAGGAAAGGAACTGATTCAGAGCAAGGAAACCTACAAAGAGGGAAGCATACCTGTAAATGTTGATGGCGGACTGCTGTCAAAGGGACATCCCATCGGCGCGACAGGCGGCTCTCAGATCAGAACCATTGTTCTGCAGCTAAGGGACGAAGCCGGAGATATCCAAGTAAAAGATCCTCAGATCGGATTGGTTCATAATATCGGCGGTGTGGGAATTTACGGAAATGTCACAGTTTTAGGGAGGTAGAAATGGGAAAAAAAGAAGCAGATATTCGTTTAAACAAATTCGGGACCGTAAGCTTTGCCGCCACCACGAAAGTGAATGACTTTATAGACTACCTGGAAAAGGATAAAGTCGCGGGAACCAAGTGCAAGGACTGCGGCCTTGCTTTTTTCCCGCCCAGGGCTGACTGCTGCCAGTGCCTCTCTGATAACACGGAGTGGTTTGAGGTTTCCGGAACCGGAAAACTCGTGACCTACAGCAAACTCAAGTTCGCCCCGGTGGGTTTTGACCAGGATCTTCCGTATGCCATCGCACTTCTTGACTACGGAGATTATAAGGTCTTCGGGAGAATATCCGGCGAGATACCGGATGACGATATAAAGATAGGGATGGAGATGAAGACAGTTGCCAACAGGCTCCCCAACGAGCAGTTAAACTATATCTTTCAGAAACCCTAACAACAAATAAGTGCCCGGTATTTTGCGTGCAGGGTAATGCCTTGTTCCCAAACGGAGTTTGGGAACGAGGTAAACCCCTGCATATCGGGTATATTATAAGGAAAAAATCAGAATGTCCGGAGTAAAAGACCTTAAAATAGAAAAAAACGACGATGTTACCCGCGTTGCTTCGACTCGCAAATACCTGAAAATAGAAAAATCCGAGGGGATTGCCCGTATCACATTTGCAAGGCCCAAACACAATGTCCTCGACATTGAAATGATGAATGAACTGAATGCCGAGTTGGAGAGCCTCATCAGCGATAATGATCTCAAATGCCTTGTTATCCTCGGGGAAGGGCAGAGCTGGTGCGCAGGGGTTGAAGTCGCTGATCATAAACCTGAAATGGTGGATGATATGATCTCCACCTTCAACCGCATTTTCGAACTCATAGACAAGCTTGAAGTGCCGACCATCGCGGCAGTCCACGGGGCATGTCTCGGGGGCGGCATGGAAGTGGCGATTGCATGTGATATCATTGTCGCGTCAAAGAAAGCTGTTTTCGGCCAGCCGGAGATCAAGCTCGGATTCTTCCCTCCGTACGCGGCCATCCGCCTGCCCCAACTGGTAGGACAGTCCAGGGCAATAGAAATCTGTACTACCGGCAAACGCTACACAGCAAAAGAAGCCAAAAAAATGGGGCTTATCAGCTACAAGGTTGACGGAGATGAATTCACGGAAACAGTGGATAAGCTTGTGAATGAAATCCGATACAGCAGCCCGCTCATCATTCGCCTGAACAAGCGTGCAGTTAAGCAGCACCTCGGGGCGGATTTTTCCAAAGCACTGGAAGGCGTAAGCGACCTTTTTCTCAACACCCTTATGAAAACAGAAGACACCCTGGAAGGCATTAAAAGCTTTGAAGAAAAGCGGAAGCCCGAATGGAAAAACAAGTAGATAAAGGGAGTGCGAAAATGTAATTTTCGCAGAGCGAGCGAAGCGTACCCTGTAAGGGAATATCCTCCTCTGCTCGGTTCGGATTGACAAATCCGAACCCTTGGGCGGGGATTTGTCAATCCCCGCGAGCACGGCTGGTCAACTCCTCTCCTGCTCGGTCCGGATTGACAAATCCGAACCTCTTGAGCGGGCCCAGCGAGCACGCCTGGTATAGCACACACGCTTCATTCGCCCTGCAAAACCAGATGGAAAAAATCATGAAAAAAATCGTCTGCCTGTTCGGAAGTCCCAGGCCCAAAGGAAACAGCGCGGCTATAGCGAAACGCTTCTGCGAAACCGCCGAAAAGCTCGGTGCTGATATTACAACATTTTCCTTAAACAAACTCACATACCGGGGATGCCAGGCCTGCATGACCTGCAAAACCAAGCTGGAAAAATGCGTACTCAAAGATGATCTCGCAGAAGTCCTGGATGCAGTCAGAAATGCAGATATCCTTGTGATGGCCACCCCCACCTATTACGGCGAGATTTCAAGTCAGATGAAAGGATTTGTTGACCGTACTTTTTCTTATCTCGTACCTGACTACACGACCAATCCGAAACCCAGCCGTCTTTCCCCCGGCAAAAAACTGGTTTTTATCCAGACCCAGGCACAGCCTGAAGAAAGCAGCTATGCGGATGTATTCCCCAGGTACGAATCTTTCCTAAAATGGTACGGATTTAACGACAACCATCTTATCCGTGCCTGCGGCGTCAGCGACAAGGGAGAAGCAGAAGCGCGTGAAGATGTTATGAAACGGGCAGAGGATACTGCTGAAAAGATTATGAAAAGTGGAGAGTGATGCGTGATGCGTGATGCGTGATGCGTGATGCGTGATGCGTGATACGTGATACGTGATACGTGATACGTGATACGTGATACGTGATACGTGATACGTGATACGTGATGCGTGATACGTGATACGTGATGCGTGATGCGTGATGCGTGATGCGTGATGCGTGATGCGTGATACGTGATACGTGATACGTGATACTTAAATGTTGCTCGAAATTTTAATCCTAATCTGTAAAGCCTTGTCTGGCAAGCGTTTACCGATTCGCCATCTTATAAGAACCGATTTTAATTTGTTTTTATAACCATTAGGATATGTTATTTT
>JAUCGG010000165.1 GCA_030378015.1 Desulfococcaceae bacterium HSG8 | reverse complement strand
CGCAACTCATTTATTGACAAATAAAAAAGATTGATATAAAAGATGCGATTTGGCATATATCTCAGCAAAGCTGAGATTATTTTCTAAATGGGATTCGTTTTTTATTAAAGTAATTTGCATCAGATCGGGCCGGTGGCGATCTTGTTATCCCCGGCAACAGTTCATTCCTGTGGTTCAGGATATACTGAAACAAACAGGAATTCAATCAGGAAAATCCTGATTTCAGATACGGAAAATCCTGACGACGGGGATCTTGTCCAAGTGCCCGAAGCGGGGCTTAAATTTTTTCGGATCAGTTTTAAAAACGGCTTGAACATCTTTGAGATGTTTTGATAGAAAAAATTATGAAAGGGGGGATGATAGAATTCCAGAAACGGGGCTGTACAGAGTTGTCCCCTTTGTGTTACTTTTTTTTACGGATATCTGTGCAAATTTGAGAAACCTCAATAAATCAATAACAGGAGGTAGTGAGATTGGCTTTTGATTTTTATAAAGAATCTTATTCCGGAGCGGTCAAGGAAATCACCTTGGGAAAGGGTGATAAGGCCGTTACCGTTGGTGGTGAAACGTGTTATCCGTTCTGCCAGTTCGAAGGCGAAATGCCTAATAAGCCCAAAGTGGCAATGGAAGTATGGGACATGAAACCGGAAGATTGGCCTGAATCCGCAACAAGTCCTTTCAAGGATGTAATTTCTGACCCCGCGGCCTGGGCCAAAAAATGTGTTGACACATACGGGGCAGACATGATCGTGCTTCAGCTCAAAAGTACCGACCCCAATGGTGGTAATGCCAGTGCGGATGATGCTGCTGCCACGGTGAAAAAAGTCCTCGGGGCAGTGAATGTACCCCTGATTATATGGGGTACTGCCAATGTGGAAAAAGATGAGGAAGTCCTCAAAAAGATATCAGAAGAATGCCAGGGTGAAAACCTGATCCTCGGTCCTGTGGAAGATAAAAACCACAAAGGAATCGGGGCTTCTGCAATGGGGTTCGGCCATACGCTGATTTCATCCTCTCCCATTGACGTAAACCTTGCCAAGCAGGTCAACATCCTGCTTGAGAACCTGGGAATGCCCATGGACAGGGTGATTGTTGACCCCACCACAGGCGGCCTGGGATATGGCATGGAATACAGTTTTTCGGTCATGGAAAGGCTCAGAATGGCAGCCATGGCCCAGGGAGATGACAAGCTGCAATTCCCCATGATCAACAATCTGGGCAATGAGGTCTGGAAGTGCAAGGAAGCCAAACAGACCGCTGACGAAGCCCCGACCCTGGGTGATCCCGAAAAACGCGGCATCCTCATGGAAGCTGTGGGAGCTGTATCTTACCTGATTGCTGGTTCGGATATCCTGATCATGAGGCATCCGGAGGCTGTCCGCCTGGTCAAAGGTTTTATTGGTCTGATGACCGATGGCGGAGCAGCAGACATGGCACCGGTGAAGAAAGAATTGGACGATGCGGATCTGAACCTTGCATCCCTTGCGCCCGAACCGGATCTGACTATCAAGGAAGAGAAAAAAGCCGCGCCTGCAAAGAAAGCTGCTCCTGCTGCTGCCGCACCTAAACCTGCCGCGGCCGCCAAACCTGAAGCAAAACCTGCTCCCGAAGTGAAAGCAGAAGCCCCGAAGGCAGATCCGGAAGCAGAAGCCAAGGCAAAAGCAGAAGCTGATGCCAAAGCAAAGGCTGATGCAGAAGCAACAGCCAAAGCTGATGCCAAAGCAAAGGCTGATGCAGAAGCAACAGCCAAAGCTGATGCCAAAGCAAAGGCTGAGGAAGATGCCAAGCGAAAAGCTGAGGAAGATGCTAGGGCAAAGGAAGCTGAGGAAAGAACAAGGAGAGAAGCTGAAGAAGATGCGGTTCGCCAGCAAAGAGAAAAGGAACGTGAAGAACTTGCAACAAAACGGGCTACGGCAGCGAACACGGAAGTTGCCAAAACTGCGGCAAAAGTTCAGAAATCCAAGACAAGCAAGATGCTTAACAAATTGAAAAAAGGACGCAGGTAAGCTGAAATCTCCTGATTGCTCTTTGTAAGATAAGTTGATTTAACGTAATGAAAACATGAGGAGGAACCTCTGATGGCAGAAGAAAAAAAAGTAGTGAAAGCCAAAAAGGCCCCGAAAGTGGCTGATCCGATCAAAGCTTCTATTGATAAAGCGACCCAGGAAATGATCGTGAGAGCCCAGGAACTGGGGATTGATACGATTTTTGACAGAGCCGAAAATATGAAACCCTGTAGTATCGGAATGCAGGGAATATGCTGTAAGAACTGTGCCATGGGTCCGTGCCGCCTTCCCCTTCCCAAGGGAGGAATCGAAGGCGAAGACACCCGGAAAGGGCTTTGCGGAGCAACCGCAAACACCATCGCAGCCCGTAACTTTATCCGCATGGTTGCCGGCGGCGCTGCCGCGCATTCGGATCACGGACGCTGTGTAGCCGAGGTCTTCATGTCTGTGGCGAGAAAAGAATCCCACGACTACCGGATCAAAGATGAGGACAAACTCCTGTCAATCGCACCCTATTTTGACATTGATACGACGGTTGAAGTAGATGGCGAGGAACAGGACAGGGATATAGATGAAATCGCGCTCGAAGTTGCGGAGAAAGCCCTGGGTGAGTGGGGCAAAGCCGAAGGCGAGCTTTATTACCTGAAAAGAGCGCCGGCACCGCTGTATGAAAAATGGAAGAAATACGGCGTGCTTCCCCGTAATATTGACCGGGAGATCGTCGAGATCATGCACCGCACCCATATGGGGGTTGACCAGGACTACAAAAACCTGATCAAACAGGGAACACGGGCAGCGCTTGCGGACGGATGGGGCGGTTCCATGCTGGCAACGGATCTCCAGGATGTCCTTTTCGGCACACCGTATCCGCTTCAGTCCGAGGCAAACCTGGGCATTATGAAGGAAGACCATGTCAATATCATCGTTCACGGTCATGAGCCGGTGCTTTCAGAAATGATCGTTGCCTCGGCCCAGTCCCAGGAAATGATTGATTACGCCAAATCCAAAGGCGCCAAAGGCATCCAGCTCGGCGGCATCTGCTGTACGGCCAACGAGATTCTCCAGCGCCACGGCGTACCCCCGGCAGGCACATTCCTCCAGCAGGAACTTGCCATCATCACCGGTGCATGTGATGCAATGGTCGTTGATATCCAGTGTATCTTCCAGAATCTTGCCAATGTGGCAAAATGTTTTCACACCAAGCTGATTACCACCCATCCCATTGCAAAGATGGAGCAGGACAATGTGATTCATATTGAGTTTGACGAACATCACGCCATGGAAGATGCGACCCGGATCGTTAAAATGGCAATTGACAGTTTCGGAGAGCGGAAGGCTGAAGTGATGATCCCGCCTTATAAAAGCAGTCAGATTGCGGGATTCGGTGTCGAATCTACCGAATATCACCTCGGGGGAACATTCCGCGGAACCTACTACACCCTGAATGACAATATCATCAACGGTCGTATCCGCGGTGTTGCCGGTGTTGTCGGCTGCAACAACGCCAGGACAAGGCATAACGAAGCCCATATAGCGGTTGTGAAAGAACTGATCAAAAACGACGTGATCGTCCTGACCACCGGCTGCAACGGCATCGCCTGTGCGATGGAAGGGCTGCTCACACCCGAATCAGCGGCTGTTTACTGCGGTCCCGGACTTGCCGAAGTATGTGAGACAGTCGGTATTCCTCCTGTTCTCCATCTCGGTTCCTGTGTTGACAACAGCCGGATCCTCCTGGCCGCGACAGAGGTTGTAAAAGCCGGCGGACTCGGGAAAGATCTCTGCGACCTTCCCGCTGCAGGAAGCGCTCCCGAATGGATGAGTGAGAAAGCCATCAGCATCGGACATTATTTTGTCAGCTCGGGCGTTTATACAGTCTTCGGTTATGTGCTGCCCACTTCCGGCGCACCGGTTTTCCATGATTACCTGTCCAAAGAACTGGAGAAAATGTACGGCGGTATGTGGGACCTGGAGCCGGATCCGATAGAGCATGCCCGCAAGATGATTGCTCATATTGATAAGAAACGCCAGGCACTGGGTATTGATAAGGCCAGGGAAAGAGTTCTTATGGATATGGCTGACCGTCAGGCTTTGGAAGCGTAGTCAGTTGTCCGTGGTCAGACAGAAATCGGATTTTTTGGAAAAACTTGCCCCTGACTCCGATCAGGGATCCGATTTCTTTGAGACGCAACTGACAACTGATAACCGGACAAATTTTTTTTAATTAAAAAAATCCTCAACGAAGGAGGAAAATAATATGTCTAAATTAGTAGCATTTGCAGCCATACAGGGCGGCTATAAAGTTGTTTCAACTGCTGAGGGCGAGTACAAAAATGCGCTGGAAACCTTTAATGCAGATTCGAAGATAGAATTTCCGAACACAGGTTACTATCTGCCGGTGATCTATTCACTTACCGGGATGAAGGTCGAAACCCTTGAGGATATAAAGGAACCCCTGGAATTTGCCCGCGGTCTTCTTCCGCCGCATGTGAAAGGCAAAAATCACCTGCCCTATCTCGGGCCCCTTCTGGATGCAGGCATGGCGGCAATCTTTGCTTATGAAATCATTGAAGCCCTGCGTATTCTTCGTGAGCCTGATTTTTATATTGCCCAGGAAGATCCGGATATAGAAGCCGGAAAGATCTGGGTCGGGCCGGCGGACGATGTTATTCTCAGGAAAAGAGGCGTTGAATTTGTTGACGGCAGTGCCCCGGGATTTGCAGCAATTGTGGGTGCTGCGCCTGATCCTGAAACTGCCAAGATGATTGTGGAAGACTACCAGAAAAAGAACCTTTACATTTTCTGTGCGGCAAAGCATAATGGCACAAGCGTCATAGAGCAGCTTATTCAAGCCGGTGTCCAGATCGGCTGGAATACCAGGATCGTGCCTTTCGGACCGGATATCTCTTCCGCGGTCTTCGCGCTCGGTTTTGCAAACAGGGCAGCAATGGCATTCGGCGGTGTTCAGCCGGGTGACTATAAAAAGATTCTTCATTATAATAAGGATCGTGTTTTTGCATTTGTAAATGCCTTGGGCGATATCGGAACCGAATGGGGTGTTGCGGCTGCCGGCTGTGTGAACTGGGGCTTCCCGACCCTGGCAGACACTGATATCCCGGAAATTCTTCCCACGGGTATCTGCACATACGAACACGTTGTTGCCAATGTGTCTCATGATGAAATCTGCCAGAAATCAGTGGAGATCAGGGGACTCAAGGTTGCAGTTTCCGAGATCAAAATCCCGTGTTCGTTCGGTCCTGCTTTTGAGGGAGAGCGTGTCAGGGGTGCGGACCTGTTCTGCCAAATGGGCGGCGGCAAAACCCAGGCCACCGAGCTTGTCAAGATGGCAGATATGAAGGAAATCGAGGATGCAAAGGTGGAAGTCGTGGGTCCCGATATCGGGGATATGAAGGAAGGCGGAACACTTCCCCTGGGTATCTACGTACAGGTTGCGGGTCGTGAAATGCAGACTGACTTTGAGCCGATCCTGGAACGTCAGATCCACCATCTGATCAACTATATCCAGGGCATCATGCACATCGGTCAGAGAGATATCGCATGGATCCGCGTGAGCAAGGCCGCTATAGAAAAAGGCTTTACCCTTAAGGATATCGGCGTTGTGCTTCATGCCAAATTCCATCAGGACTTCGGGAAGATCCTGGACAAGGTGCAGGTCACCCTTTACACGGATAAAGCCGAAGTTGACAAGCTTACGAAAAGGGCAAGGGCAGAATACAAGTTCAGAGATGAGCGTGTGGAAAAGATGACGGATGAGGATGTGGAAATTTACTACTCCTGCACCCTGTGCCAGTCTTTCGCACCCACCCATGTGTGCTCGGTCAGCCCGGAAAGAACCGGACTCTGCGGCGCATACAACTGGATGGACTGCAAGGCATCATACGAGATCAATCCCACGGGACCGAACCAGCCTATCGAAAAGGGTGAATGTATTGATCCTGTCCTGGGTCAGTGGAAGGGCGTCAATGAGTTTGTAAATAAAGCATCCAGGGGCGCGATTACTCACTATAACTTCTATTCCATGGTTATTGATCCCATGACCACCTGCGGGTGCTGCGAATGTATTGCTGCAATGCTTCCTGGCTGCAACGGCGTGATGACGGTCGGCAGGGATTATACAGGCGAGACCCCCTGCGGAATGAAGTTCACCACCCTGGCCGGTGTCATGGGCGGCGGTGCTTCTTCTCCAGGATTTGTGGGGCACTCGAAGTTCAATATCACCCAGGGCAAGTTCATCAAGGGTGACGGCGGACTCCTCCGCATGGTGTGGATGCCCAAGATACTCAAAGAAGAAATCAAAGAGCGGATTGAAAAACGCGGCGCTGCAATGGGTATGCCCAATCTCTATGATATGATCGCTGATGAGACTGTCGGGGTTACCGAGGAAGAGATTCTCCCCTTCCTGCAGAAAAAAGGACATCCGGCACTGAAAATGGATCCGATAGTTGGTTAATTATGAAGAGTGAGATACCCGTTGCTCGCGGGGGATTGACAAATCCGCCCTCATGGTTCGGATTTGTCAATCCGAACCGAGTAGCAGGGTATTTCGGATATCCTCACTTTTCAATATTCAACGGAAAACAGGGGCGGAGGAAACACCGTCCCTTTTTATAATGATTTTAATATAATAAAGCCTCCTTTTTATGCCGGTTTTATCCCAGGAAAATGAAGAGGCGGCTTTTTCTTTATATAAGATAAGGAGACAAGAATGGCATTAACCGGTATTCAGATTTTTAAGCTCCTGCCGAAGACCAACTGTAAAGAATGTGGCGTTCCCACATGTCTTGCCTTTGCCATGAACCTGGCATCGGGCAAGGCTGAACTCGACGCTTGTCCTTATGTATCTGACGAAGCAAGAGAGAAACTTGCAGAGGCTTCCGCACCTCCGATCCGTCCGGTGGCAATCGGAAAGGGAGTCCGGGCATTTACAGTCGGCGGTGAGACTGTGTTGTACAGACATGAGAAGACTTTTTTTAATCAGACCGCTTTTGCCGGCGTAATCAGTTCGGATATTTCGGATGCTGACCTTGAGGCCAAGCTGAAGACATGGAACGCGTTCCAGTATGAGCGGGTGGGACTGAACCTCAGACCCCAGTTGGTGGCTTTGAAGGATGCGAACGGAAATAAAGACGCATTTGCAAAAGTAGCTAAAACTGTTGCTGAAACCTCGGAATTCAACCTGGTGCTCATGACAGATAACACAGATGTCATGAAGGCCGGGGTCGAGGCATCTGCGTTCAAAAAACCGCTCATGTATGCGGCCACTGAGGCGAATGCAGATGACTACGGCGCGATTGCAAAGGACAACGATCTGCCCCTTGCTATCAAGGCGGATTCTGTGGAGGCCCTGATCCCGTTAAGCCAGAAGCTCACCGGAATGGGGCTGAAAGATCTGATTCTTGACCCTGGTTCCAGGAATGTGAAGAAAGCATTTGAAGACCAGATCGCTATTCGCCGCGCCGCTCTCAAAAACAGCAACAGGGACATTGGTTTCCCGACAATTACCTTCCCCTGCGAAATGGCTTCGAACCTGGATATGGAAACCCTGGTCGCCGGGATGTTTGTTGCCAAATACGGCGGAATTGTCGTGCTTTCCGATTTTACCGGTGAAAGCCTCTTCCCGCTTCTGCTTGAGCGTCTGAACATCTACACTGACCCGCAGCGGCCCATGACCGTTACGGAAGACATATACCCGATCAACAATCCGGATGAAAACTCACCTGTAATGGTAACCACCAATTTTGCCCTGACCTATTTTATCGTATCCGGCGAGATTGAAGGCAGCAGGGTTCCGGCCTGGCTGCTGATCAAGGACTCCGAAGGTCTGTCCGTTATGACAGCGTGGGCTGCCGGTAAATTTGCCGGCGATGATGTGGGGATCTTCGTGAAAAAATGCGGTATCGCGGATAAGGTCAAACATCAGGAAATCATTATCCCCGGATATGCGGCTGCAATTGCCGGTGATATGGAAGAGGAACTGCCTGGCTGGACCATCACTGTGGGCCCGAGAGAGGCTGCCCATATTCCCGCTTTCCTCAAGGGAAAATAAATTTGTCATTAGTCAGTGGTCCGTTGTTCAACGGACCGCTGACAACTGACCACTGACAAAAAGGAGAGAATTTATGCTGCTTATCGGAGAGAGTTTAAACGTAATATCGACAAAAATTGGTAAAGCATTCAAGACGCGTGACCCCAAGCCAATCCAGGAAGAGGCCATTTTTCAAAAGAAAAAAGGTATGGATTTCATTGACATCAATCTCGGCCCTGCCAAAAAGGAAGGGCATGAACTGATGCCCTGGGTGGTTCAGACGGTTCAGGAAGTTGTTGATGATCTTCCCCTGGCACTGGATACCTCAAATATTGACGCTATCGAAGCCGCGCTCAAAGCCATCAAACCATCCAAGAACGGCGTACCCCACTTGGTCAACTCCATCATGGTGCGTCCGGAACGGTATGAAAAAATGGTTCCTATTGCTGCCGAACACGGCGCGGATTTCATCGCGCTGATGTGGGGCCCTGATGGACTGCCGCGGGATGAGAACGAGCGGGCTTCTCTCTGTGTCGAACTCCTCTATTTTGCAAATGAAGCCGGTATTCCCAATGAGAAAATCTGGGTGGACGGCATTGTAACCCCTGTGAACATTCAGCAGCCCCAGCTCATGAGCCTGATGGAGTTCCAGAAAATGCTTCAGGATATCGCACCGGGCGCAAAGAGCACCTGCGGTCTGTCAAATATTTCCAACGGCCCCCCGGATAACCTCCGTCCCATTCTCAATCAGACCTACATGGTCATGCTTGAAAAATGCGGCATGGTTTCCGTTATCGCAGATCCCCTTGATGATCAGTTGATTGACATTGCAAAGGGAAAACGTCAGGATATCGTGGATCTGATATATGGTATGCTGGACGGGAATGATCCAGATGTGTCAAGTCTCTCAAAAGAGATGCAGGATTACAAGAAAACCGTTGACGTTATCCTCGGGAAAACATTGTACTCTGATTCATGGCTTGAGGTTTAGTCCGGAAAACAACCCCCCTCGTTTTGTTCTCAGACCTCCGAGGTTTCAAAAACCTCGGAGGTTTTTTTTATGAAGCTGTCCCGCCTATTCTTATATTCTTAGCAAGAAACACAAGAAGAGAACCTTCGTGCCTTTATGGCTGTAAGGGATTAGATAATATAGCCTAGGTCAGCGAAGCGCCACCCTGGAAAAAAATACAAAAACGATTTGCCCTGAAGGGGTTACATAATACCCCGGAGGGTTAAATAATATCAGTAGATCGAAAACTTTTGCAGACAGTGGATTCCGGGTTAAAACCGGAAAACATCCGTTTTCCGATTTTCCCCGGAATGACAGCACGTTAAATTGTCATTCCGGGGAAAATTAAAAAACGGATGTTTTTTAATTTTAACCCGGAATCCACCGTTTACAGCGGTTTACCGGAAACTTTTCGATCTACTGAATATAAATTCATCACAAAAAATCATACCCTGAAGGTTACATAAAAACAAAATTGGATCGTTATCCCAGGGTGACGCTTCGCTTACCCTGGGCTAGATTATCTAACCCCTTCGGGGTATTTATTTTATGTAACTCCTTCAGGGTAAAAACAAAATTGGATCGTTATCCCAGGGTGACGCTTCGCTTACCCTAGGCTATATTATCTAACCCCTTCGGGGTATTTATTTTATGTAACTCCTTCAGGGTAAAAACAAAATTGGATCGTTATATCAAGGTTTACCGGAAACTTTTCGATCTACTGAATGTAGAACGATTTTTCAAATCGTTTTAAACAATTTGAAAAATTGTTCTACATTGAAGCGACAAATGAAGAAGGAAGAGGAGTGCAAAAATAGAGCGAAGCGGTTTTTTGCGCTGCAAACTGCAAAAAACCGCTTCGCTCTATTTTTGGACTCCTTTTTATTCAAAAGGATAAAACCTAACCGAAATTTTTTGCACCTTTCCCAGCTATGGGCAAGGCGATTGCAAAGACCGCCCCGCCTCCGACGGCTGAGGATGCCTGAATCATTCCCCCGTGCTTTTCAACAATCATTTTTGTTATGGATAAGCCGAACCCGATGCCCTGTGCTTTTGTAGTAAACAGGGGCTGAAATATTTCTTCATGGTTTTCAGGCGAAATCCCCGGTCCTGAGTCAGATATGACAAGTTCCGCGGTCCCGGTTTCCGGAGATCGGACAGAAACCGTAATCGTTCCCGATCCGTCCATAGCCTGGACAGCGTTTTTTATGATGTTCTTCAATGCCATGCGGATTTGCTCGGCATCCGCATTGATATATACATCATCTTCAGGATAATCTGTTATCGTCTCAATTGTATCCGGCAGTTTTACGCTTGCAAGGATTTCGGTTGCAAGGTCGGAAAAATTGTGGGTTTCTGTTCTCGGTTTTTCCATCCGGGTCAGATTGAGAAGACTTTCAATTATGGCAGTGGCCTTTTTTACATTGGATGTGATACTCCCGAAATGCCGGAGTGTTTTCTCATCCTCATCTCCATCTCCGAATTTCATTTTCAATAAATAAACAGAACTGTCAATTACGGCCAAAGGATTTCGGATTTCATGGGAGATGCTCCCTGCCAGATGCCCCAGTACGGCAAGACGTTCTTTCATAAGCAGTTCTTTCTGGGTCTCCCGAAGTTCTCTTGTACTTTCCTCCACCATTTCTTCCAGCCGCCCGGAATATTCTTTAAGCTGTTCTTCGGCTCGCTTGAGAGCGGAGATATCAACATGTGTTCCCACAACACGGACAGGCTTCCCTTCATCAGAACAAACAATATTCGCCCGTGACAGGATATCAACCCAGTGCCCCTCTTTATGAAGCATTCTGAATTCCTTCTCAAAGCGTTCTCTTTTTCCGTCGAGAAGTTCATTCATCATTGACCATGAATCTTTCACATCTTCCGGCCTTGTGAGTCGTTCCCATTCGGAAAATTCATTTCTGATTTCGTCGTCTTCATAGCCCAGTATTTTTTTCCAGCCTGCAGAGTAGTAAATCTCATTGGTTTCCAAATTCCAGTCATAAATACCGTCATTGGCAAAACGCATGGCCAGGTCAAATCTTTCCTCACTTGCCCGTAATGCCCGTTCAGCTTCCTCCCGCCTGGATATGTCTGCCTTAATCCTGCTCTGCATTTGGTTTATTGCACATACGACTTTATCCAGTTCATCTGGTTCGAAGACTTTGGTTTTTTTGCGGCTCAGGACAAGCCGGTTATTCAATTGTTCCAGATTCAGTTTTTTTGTGTATGCAGCCATGTTGACAAGGTGCCGGGTAATCCTGAACTGGATGAAGATCAGGATACAAAGTGATGCAAGAAATGTTTTGACTGCATTTAATCCGAGAATTATCAGGCTCCTGTTTAACAGACGCTTATAAACGCCCTCGAGGCTCGCGCTTGCGAGTAATGTACCAAATTCAAACCTGCCCATAGTCGGATCATCGTAAACCAGGGGGAATATCCTGGTTATGTCCCTCCTGGCTTTCGGATTTCCCTGGGTTATCCAAACTCTATTCCCGGACTTTTTCATCTCGCTGACCTCAAGATAAACAATATCCTGAAGCTTATGAGCGCCTCGGAGCAGAAGCCGCACCTGTTTTTTTTGCAGTAAAAATGCACTGGAAGAAATCGGTCTCACATAACTGTTCTCAATAAACTGCATGCTGCCAAAGATTGCAGCCCGATCCCGATCATATTCGATATAAAGCTGGAATCCGGTGGTCAGGAGAGTAAAAAAG
Source organism: Desulfococcaceae bacterium HSG8 (assembly GCA_030378015.1). Lineage (GTDB taxonomy): Bacteria > Desulfobacterota > Desulfobacteria > Desulfobacterales > 4be13 > JAUCGG01. The sequence continues at coordinate 1,814 of JAUCGG010000165.1, read as the reverse complement.
GCACTTATTGATACCACATTTATTAGAAGACGCCGGGACAATCTGGCCCGTTTGGTAAAAATTACTGAACCCTGGCTATTTTCCACCGGTTCGCCTCCATTCACTGATATTCCAGGTTGCCACATCCCAGGGGTTGGCAGCAAATCCCTCAATATCCGGAGCAAGCCCCTGGATTCGTGCAAGTCTGATTATGGGAATGCTTATTGCTTCCTCTGCAATCATGTCATTCATCTTTACAAGCAGATCATGCCGCTTTTGCTGGTCCAGTTCACGGATTACCTTCTGGTACAGCCTGTCATACTCCGGACTGCACCAGCGTCTGTCATTCCATCCCTTCCAATTGTTATTTTTTTGCGGTATATTGTCTTTGCAGGTCCAAAAGCTCAGGAAAACAGAAGGGTCAGCGCTGTATGCGGACCAGTTTGCTTCCTGCATATCTGCTGAAAACCGGGTGGAATTTCTAGGATCATCAAGGTTTCCGCTGTAATACACAGATGTGTCCGTTGCCCTCAGATTTATGTCCATGCCGACAGATTTTAGGTTCTTCTGAATCAGACGCTGGGTTTGTTGAATAACCGTGGTTCGGCTGCCCTGAAAAGTCAGTTCCAGTTTCCGACCTTCTTTGTCCCGGATGCCGTCGCCGTCACTGTCTGACCAGCCTGCTGCTTCAAGCAGGGCCGCGGCTTTTTTCAGATCAAAGGGGTAGTATGTCAGGTTCTCCCGTCCGGGCGGTGCAATAGTTGTGACAGCCCGGTTGGCAGGTATTCCGGAGGTTTCACCATAGAATCGGGCAATTGCTTTCCGATCAATTGAATGGGCAATGGCCTGGCGGACTCTCAGATCCGTCAGGATGGGATGAGGGTGGGCAAGCTCGGAGCCTTTTGCCGGATCTGTCTGGTTGAGATCTATCAGTTCTATGGTTGTGGTGAACGCGGCAGCCGCTTTTCCAACCCCGGTTCGTCGGAGTTCTTCGAGTATATCTTTTGACACTGTGAGATTCCAGGCGAAGTCTGCTTTTCCGAGGCCTATGGAAAGGCGGGCCGCCTCGAGGGGAGAAATTCCTCCTCTGATTTCAACATTTTTAAAGAAGGGCTTTTTTCCCCGGTAATACGGATTCCGTTCAAGAATGATCCGTGTTTTTTTTTCTTCTTTGTCCTCAGAACCTGCCAGGAACTCTATTCCCGGGGGAATTACACGGTACGGGCCCGTGCCGACCGGCAGCACATTCGTATGAAGTTCTTTATGGCTGGGCCCGTTATATGGCTCCAAAATATGCTGAGGCAGTATGCACTGGTCGGCACCGACAAAGGCGTCTGCCCAGAAAGGCGTCACTGACTTAAAATACAGCCTGACCGTGTGCTGGTCAATGATTTCAAGATGTTTAATATTTTTATGAGGCAGCCCTTGAGCTGATCCGATTGCCGGGTTCAGATGGAAACGATGCGTAAAATCAACATCTTTGGCCGTGAAAGGTTCGCCATCTGACCATGTTACGTTTTTTTTCAGTTTCCAGGTCACCGCGTCTCCAGATAGACCGCCATTTTCGATTGAAGGAATCTCCGCGGCCAGAACAGGGATCAGTTCGCCTTTTTCGTCAAATGCAGCCAGAGGTTCATAAAATATCCGTTGAGCCACCGTATCCTTAACGCCTGTAGAAGTCGGAATAAAAGAGACCGGCGGGTTCCACATCAGGATTTTCAGGGTATGTCTCCGATTTTCATCAGGCGTATCTGTCTCGGATGTTTTTTGTGTTCGGATGGGCGTATGTTTGGGCGCTATGAACAAAATAAATCCGATAATAATAATAACGGATA
>JAUCGG010000164.1 GCA_030378015.1 Desulfococcaceae bacterium HSG8 | reverse complement strand
AAGCTGAAAGTAAAAAATTAGGTTAGACAAAAGTGCAAAAATGTGATAACAAGCCCTATAATTAGGATGAAATCAAGAAGATTGATGAGATATTATACTGAAATTACACATGAAAGGGAGAGGAGTGGTAAATGAGGTTTAACCAAAATACAGCCGTTTTTTCATTGAGTATTTTTCTACTGATGGTATTGGCTTTGATCTCCGGACATGAAGCTGTGGCTCAGCAACACGCAGGAAATGATGCGGTTGAAGCAAAAACAAGTCATGAAGAAGGTAATGATGACAAAACAGCCCATAGCACCGGGGATGCAGGTCACGGGCAGGGACATGAAGATTTAGGAAAAATTCTCCCTCTATGGAGTTGTATCCCCTTTGCCTGTATGCTGCTGTCAATTGCCCTGTTCCCACTCGCTGCACCGGAATTCTGGCACCACCATTTTGGCAAAGTCTCTGCTTTATGGGCAGCTTCAATGGCAATACCTTTCCTGATTGTTTATAAAGGCATCGCTCTTTATGAAATCCTTCATATTATTCTCGCAGATTATGTTCCCTTTATTATCCTTTTATGGTCTCTTTACACAGTTTCCGGGGGCATTCTGCTTCGCGGTGCCCTGCGGGGGACACCTGTTGTAAATGTAACTATCCTGATTATCGGTACTTTATTAGCTTCATGGATGGGCACAACAGGTGCTGCCATGTTGCTCATACGTCCGTTCCTGAAAGCCAATAATTATCGTAAAAACAGGACGTTTATGGTTGTTTTTTTTATCTTCCTGGTGGCAAACGTGGGGGGGTCATTAACACCCCTCGGAGACCCCCCGCTTTTCCTGGGTTTTCTTCACGGCGTCACCTTTTTCTGGACATTCAAGATACTTCCCCACATGCTTGCGGTTGTTATCCTTCTGCTGATTATTTATTTCATCATTGATTCATATTATTATCGGAAGGAAGGTGTCAAACCCCCGGAAGAAGAAGCCAAAGAACCTTTGAAACTGGAAGGGACATATAATTTCCTGTTCCTTGCGGGCATTGTCGGCTCCGTACTTATGAGCGGGATTGCTGACTTGGGTGAAGTCACTGTGCTGGGGATTCACCGGGCTGTGCAGGACTGGCTAAGAGACGGTCTCCTGATCATAATGGGAATCCTTTCACTTGTAACGACCCCGATAAAACTGCGTGAAGACAACAACTTTACCTGGTTTCCGATCATAGAGGTTGCCTATCTTTTTATCGGAATATTTATCACAATGATCCCATGCCTTCTTATCCTGAAAGCAGGACCCAATGGCGCACTGGCTTTCCTGATCAATTCCGTAAAAGAGCCGTACCATTATTTCTGGGTTACGGGAATCCTTTCGGCTTTCCTTGATAATGCACCCACTTATCTTACATTTTTCAACACTGCCCTGGGCAGCTTTTACCCGGGAATGACGGAAGCTCAGGCCGTTCCCCTGCTTATGACAGAAAATGCCATCTATCTGAAGGCGATATCCGCAGGCGCGGTCTTTTTCGGGGCTTGCAGCTATATCGGAAATGCACCGAACTTTATGGTACGCTCCATTTCCGAAGAAGCCGGGACGCCGATGCCGAGCTTTTTCGGGTATATATTAAAATACAGCCTGGTTCTCTTAATTCCGTGCTTTATCGTGATAACCGTTATTTTCTTTTAAACTTACGATTTCTGTCCGCTCAATCGTAAATCGTAAATCGTAAATTACCAAAGAGGTCATCCATGATCAACAGCCTGCTTGACTCAAATATTGCCATCGTAGGAGGAGGCAAATTCTGCAAGATTTTCCTTCAATTCTTTCTGAGTGAAAATTTTGCGGATCGAAGACCGAAAATTTCAGGTGTAGCCGATATAAATGAACAGGCAGAAGGATTGCAGTATGCCAGGGAAATGGGGATATTCACCACCAATGACTACATTGAGATTTGCCGTTTTAAAGACCTTGACGTGATTTTGGAATTAACCCATAATCCCGTCCTCGGAGAGGTTATAAAGATAAACAAATCCCCGGAAGTGAAACTCATTGACCATTTCGAAGCCAGCGCTATATGGGATGCGTTTCAGGCAGAAGACTTAAAAATAAACGGTCTTAAAGAATTGGAGCAGCATAGAAACGATCTGGATGCGGTAGCAGATATTTTTAAGCAGATGACAGATCGTTTTGCTTCAATCATCAGAAATAGAAATATCCGTTCTCGAAAACTGGAAAAGGAACTGCTCGAAAATGAACAAATCCTGTCCCAGATTATACAGGGAAGCACCATACCGACCTTTGTGATCAACAAAGACCATGTCATTATCCATTGGAACAAAGCCATGGAAAAATTCTCAGATGTTTCCGCAGCAAAGGTTATCGGAACCAACAGACAATGGGAACCTTTCTATGGAAATGAGCGCCCGACCATGGCAGATATAATTTTGGATCAGGTCGGGGAAGAAGGGATAAAGAAGCTTTACGGACTTTACGGAACCGAATGGCGTAAATCCGCCCTGATTGACGGAGCATACGAAGCAGAAGGATTTTTTCCGAAACTGGGCGAAGATGGCAAATGGTGCTGGTTTACCGCAGCGCCGATCAAAGCTCCTGATGGAAAGATCGTCGGTGCCATTGAGACCCTGTGGGATAAAACAGAGGATAAAAAAGCCGAAGAAGACCGGGAGCATCATACCCGGGAGCTTGACTCGCTGTGTTCAATCTATGCGGCCCTGAACGCTCCCATAAGCCTTGATGAGAGAATAAAGGCCGTTATCCTGGAAATCAAAAACTTCATGGCAGCCGACAGTATCTGCATATTTTTCCTGAGGGAGGACGGGACTTTTCATCTTGAATATGATTACGGGGACTCGGAAGCCCCCTGTAAGAAAAACAGGTTTGCAGTTGAAAACAGCATAATCTGCCGGGTAGCTGAAAGTGATGAGATTACGATCTTTGAAGACCTCCCGGAGGGGACCCAGGAAGAAATCGGACTTTTGGAGCAGGAGGGGCTGAAATCTTTAGCTTATATACCGATCAGTGCTAAAGCGAAAAAGGGATTCGGCGTCATACGAATCGGCAGCTGTTTGTATTATCATTTCAGTCCTGAAGAAAAGCATGTGCTGGAGCTTATCGGAAACAGGATCGGCGCTGCTGTCGAAAACACCATGCTTCAGGAGAAATATATTAAATCAGAGGAAAAATACCGTTCTCTTTTTAATAGTAATCCTAACCCTATCTTTATTATTGACAGCAAAAAATTTGTCATTCTGGATACAAATCAGAGAGCTCAGGACTATTACGAATACTCCCGGAGAGAGCTGATCGGATTTCCGTTTCTCCATTTGGGGGACGCTAATGATGCAGAGGTTATAAACGGACTAAAAAGCCTTTCTAAAAACCAGTCTGTTCTTTTTTCTAAAAAGAAACATTACAGGAAAGGATACCAGCCGTTTTATGTAAATATCAATATCAGTTACGCTGAATATGATAAGCGGGATGTTTTAATCGCTACTACAACTGATGTTACTGAAAGTATTGAAAAAGAAACCCAGTTGATCCAGGCAGGCAAAATGGCCACGCTGGGAGTAATGGCTGCGGGTATGGCGCATGAAATTAATCAGCCCCTGAATGTCATACAGGTGTGCGCTGATTTTTTTCTGAAAATGTTGAAAAAAGGCAAGCCCATCAGTGATGAAGACCTGGAATCCATAACAAAGGATATCGTGGCTAATGTAGAACGGGCAACAGGTGTTATCAAGCATGTAAGAGGTTTTGCCAGACAATCCGAAGTTGTCCGAACCAAGGTGAACATCAATGACCCCATTAATGATGTATTCAAAGTCCTCGGACACCAGTTAAAGATTCACCAGATTGAGGTTGAGCTTGATCTTAACCCGGATCTGCCGGAGATCATGGCCGACCATAATCGTCTGGAGCAGGTCTTTATCAATCTCGTGAACAATGCCATTGACGCTATGGATGAGAAAAGCCGCCAGTCGGATACCAGGAATCTGAAAAATCGTCTGACAATAAAATCTTTCTCTGAAAATGGGCGGATTATTGCTACCGTGTCAGATACAGGCACCGGTATGCCAAAAGAGGTTATAGATAAAATATTCGAGCCGTTTTTTACAACCAAAAAAATCGGTAAAGGAACAGGACTGGGCATAAGTATCAGCTATGGAATAGTCAAAGACTATGAGGGAACCATAGAAATCGAAAGTGAAGTTGGCAAGGGCACGACTTTTAAGATAAGTTTTCCTGAAACGTGATGCGTGATGCGTGATGCGTGAAACGTGATGCGTGAAACGTGAAACGTGATGCGTGAAACAGGCTCGGCTCGGATTGGCAAATCCGAGCATATCTGCCGGATTTGTCAATCCGGCGGGAGCATGGAGCGGGCTGACCTTTGGCTGAAACGAGATCAAGACCGGAAATGTGAATCACGCATCACGTTTCACGTTTCACGTTTCACGTTTCACGTTTCACGCATCACGCATCACGTTTCACGCATTACGCATCACGCATTACTTATGAGGCAACTATGAGCAAAATTTTACTGATTGATGACGAAGAAGACAATGTAAGGGTGCTTGCCATGTCATTACGAAGTGACGACTATGAGGTTGTCACGGCTTACAATGGCGAAGAAGGTCTGGAGGTATTTCAAAAAGAATCACCGGACATCGTGCTGACAGACATAAAGATGCCGGGCATGGATGGTATAGAGGTTTTAGGAAAAATCAAAGCACTTGATCCTGATGCGGAAGTGATTATTATTACAGGGCATGGGGATATAGATAATGCGATTGAATCGCTGAAATACGGGGCCTCTGATTTCATCAACAAACCCATCAGGGATGAAGCTCTTTCCGTTGCTCTCGGGAGAGCAGAAGATAAACTTGAGATCAAAAGAAAACTCAAAGAATATACGGATAACCTGGAAAGCAGGGTTAAGGCCGCCACCGCAGAATTAAGACGGCAATCCAGTTTCCTGACAAAGCTGATTCGAAGTTCCAATGATGGCATTGTTGCCACGGATAAGGATCTTAACATTGTCGTTTTTAACCCGGGTGCGGAGCGCATATTCGGTCATGCCCGATCCGATGTGATCGGCAAAATCAAGATGGATGACTTATATCCATCTGAAATTGAAGATATTTTGGAAAATGAAAAGGCCAGGCAGAATATTGCGGGAGAAATCCCCTGGAAAGAAACCATGATTACAGCCAAAGACGGAACCCGAATCCCGGTCAGGTTTGCAGGAACCCTTCTGTACGAGGAAAAACAGATGATGGGGAGCGTCGCCTTTTTCCAGGATCTGAGGGAGATAAAACGTCTTGAAAAAGAACTGCTCCTTTCAGAGCGGCTGGCTGCTGTGGGGCAGACTGTTGCCGGTCTGGCTCACTGTATCAAAAATATCTTGCACGGGTTCAAAGGCGGGATGTATCTGGTTGATATCGGAATCAAAAAAGATAATAGTAATAAGCTCAGAGATGGCTGGAAAATGATCAAAAGGAATATCACCCGGACATCCGATCTGGCCATGGATTTACTTTCCTATTCCAAAGAAAGGGAGGCTGAGTACGAGGAATGTGACCCGAACGATATCGCTGACGAAATTTGCGAACTGCTGAAAGATACTGCACAGGAAAACAATGTTGAAATTATAAAAGATTTCAATCCTTCCATCGGCGAGGTATCAATGGATGCCCGGGCCACGTATCGCGCGCTTCTGAATCTTATGTCAAATGCCATAGACGCCTGTGTGTTCGATGCAGACACAGATAAAAACTGGCAGGTTTCCCTGAAAACCGCGCGGGAGAACAGCATTGTAAAATTTGAAATCGCAGATAACGGAATGGGCATGAGCGATGAAGTCAAAGAGAAACTTTTCACATCATTTTTCAGCACAAAGGGGCACCGGGGAACGGGTCTCGGATTGCTTGTTACCAGGAAACTTGTTGAAGAACATAAGGGGAAAATAGAGGTGACTTCCCAGGTTGGGAAAGGAACTGCCTTTACTATTCAACTGCCTGTTAGTGAAACGTGAAACGTGAAATGTGAAACGTGAATTCACGCATCATGTATCACGTTTCACGTTTCACGTAATAATAAACTTTTTTTAAGGAGGACTCGCTATGAGTAAAAAAGTGCTTGTTGTAGATGACGATCCTGATGTAAGATTATTCAGTGTGAATGTTTTGGAAGAGAACGGATATACCCCTATAGAAGCCACCGATGGTGAAGAAGGGATGAAATTTGTAAAGAAAGAGAAACCGGATCTGATTCTCCTCGATGTGCTGATGCCTAAAGAGAGCGGGGTCAGATTGTATCGCAATTTAAAGACCGATGCTGCCTTGAAGAAAATTCCGGTGATTATGCTCTCCGGGATCGCCAGAAAGTCGTTCCTTCGTTCACAGAAGGTGCTGACACAATTCGGCGGCGCGGAAATACCGGAACCCGACGCTTATTTGGAAAAACCGGTTGAACCTGAAGAGCTGGCCAAGACAATTAAAAAGGTCATCGGCTGATTCTCCAAAGTTTGACAAAACAATTTAGCAGGGAAGTGCAGATTATGGAAATAAAAAAACTGCTGTTTGTTACCAAATTTGAACAGTTGTGCTTTGATGCACTGCAATCGTTATTGAACCTTCAAGAAGCAGCCCTGACGCATGTCGTTTTTCTCAATGTCATTGAAAGAGATAAGGTTGCCATGTACCGGACCGGCTACAAGAAGGATGAAGAGATTCGTCTGAGAGAAAGGGCTAATATACGCTTTATTGACTGGGCCGAGAACCTTTTTGAACAGGGTATGGAGGTCGGCGTCTATATCGTTGTAGGAACCCTGGTTTCCCAGGTAATCAAATCCGCGCAGAAAGAGGAAACTGATCTCATCGTAATCGGACGGCCCCAGAAAGGCGTACTGGAACAATTGTATTCAGGCTCAGATGTTGTGGAACTTCTCCGAAGGGCCTCTACGCCTGTGCTGGTCTATAAACATACCTCGGAAGGCGGGAAGATTTCTGATAAACCGTTTGAAAGGCCCATGCTGGCCATAGACTGGTCTCCCGCCAGCATGAAAGCGGCGGAATATCTGAAAAATCTGAATAATATCATTCAGCAGATAGATGTTATTCATGTTGCCAGTGAAAAGGCTTTAGCAGGGACTTCGGCAATGGAAATCCAGAAAACCCGGAAAGAGATCAGGAACAGGCTGGATGAGATCTGTGACAGTTTTGAAGCTGAAGGTATCAGCGCCAGATCTCATGTCTATATCGGCGATCCGGATGAGGAGATAGAGAAGGCGGCAAGAGAATGTCAGGCGACCCTGATTGTGCTTGGCTCTTCCGCAAAGGCGGCTTGGATGGAAAGATGGCTCGGCAGCACGCCAAGAACAATTGCTGAAAAATCTGCCTTTTCGACCTTGCTGATTCCCCCTGAGCAGAAGTAAAAGCGGGTTCGTAGTTCCGCCTTCAGGCGGTCTCCTGTAAATATCATAGGAGTTCAATCTACAGCACAGACCGCCTGAAGGTGGAACTACGAATTTTTTATAGGCATACAGCAGGAGGTTTCCCCCTCGTTCCCAAACTCCGGTTTGGGGACGCAACTGCTTTTACTCGGAAACCAGTTAACAATTTTCGGGACTGCTAATGTTATGCTTTAGCTACATACAGATGCCGGAGTTTGACTTCAGCACCCGCAACTAGTTGTTGACCAGAAAATATAACGATGCCGCTTTTAAGGTTGTTCAGATAGTCAGGACAAAATCAACTGAGGCAGAAGATGAAGATATTGAAAAGGAGGATTTGATGGCGGTAATCACTATTTCCAGACAATTCGGCGCAGGAGGGAAAACCCTTGGTAAAATGATCGCCGACGAATTAGGGTACGTTTTTGCTGACGATGATATCACCCAGAAAATTGCGGAAGTGGCCAGAGTCTCACCTCACTGGGTGGACTCTGTTGAAAGAGAAGCTGGCACCAAGCTCTCAAAAGTTATCTCGAAAATGGTTTCCAAGGGCTTGGTGGATAAGGTTTTAAAAGACGAGCGCGGCTATATTGACGAACAATTGTATCTGGATTATCTTATTGTAATTATAGCCCAGATTGGCGAGGAAGGAAATGCTGTTATCCTGGGCAGGGGAAGCCAGTATATTCTGAATGATCATCCGGAAGCCCGTCATGTGCTTCTCGTTAATGAGTTTGAAGATCGGGTAAAATTTATGGAGGAAAACTATGATCTTTCGTCGAACAAGGCAACTCAGATTGTGAAAAATGAGGACAAACGGCGGCTGAATCTTTACCGTAAAATAGGTAAAAAGGATTATGACAATCCCGCGCTCTACCATTTGGTTCTGAATATGGGCAGGATGGACATGAAAATGGCTTTTAAAATGGTGCTGGATCTGGTTGATCAGTAAGTAGTTTCGGCATCTTTCATTTTTCTTCCGGTTGACACAGTTCGAAGGAGTACTGAAATGAAATTTTAGCACAGGCAGGCGCTAAAATTTCATTTCAGCATTCCTTCGAAAAGTATCAACTATTTTTGGGGCAAAATGAAGGATGGGCATCCTTCATTTGTTTTCCTGTAGAACGATTTTTCAAATCGTTCAGAACGATTGAAAAGTCGTTCTGCAGTCAGAAAAAGTGTAACTACTTTTCAACTTTTATGAAAGATGCCGAAGGATGCCAAATTTCCCGGAAAAAGTTCTCCGGTTAGGGAATTCCCAAAAAATAACTTACCCCTGTTTTCAGGACACGGATGAACACGGATACACACGGATCATTTTTTTTATGACCCGTTTATCCGTGTCCCCGGAAAGTCGCATACGGAGGGTATATCGCTTTTCGGGTGGTCCGTTAAGCGATTTCCGGCCAATATGGTAGAAATGCATATTATCCGAATTACGGTCAATATGATGAAAATGCATAGACAACGGCACAAATATGGAAAAATATCTTTTTTTGTGTTACCGGGCTTATTATGCATGAAGAGCATAAAGACGGTTTTCGGTCGGTTGCTGGCCGGAAATCATATCATATAGGCTGATTAGGTATAAATGGAAAAATTCGAGGTGCTTTTCCATATTTTACCGTGCAATACGGTAATAGATGGAAAAATTTTCCATTGTATAGAGGTGGTATATGGAAATTTTTCCATATATCAACACTGTTATGCCGCCAGACAGAGCACGGGCCCGGAAAAAAAACGGCCCGGAAAAAGTCGGCAGAACGTAAAAAACGAAATTATTACATATATTTACACTTGACTTTTCTGCGGAAATATGGTATTAAGTGAGAAGTGTTTCCTCAGTATTCTTCTTCCGGCTCACGCACTTTTTACTTTTTTAACGGCATAACACCTGAATGAAGCGGACGGGGCTGACTGATCTTTTACGAAGCTCTCCGTTAATCCGCCCCGCCGCTTATCCGGATCGTTGGGGTTCTTAATGCTTTTAACACAAAATACGATTTTTACTTTTTGAAAAAATTGGCATTTTTGCAATATCAATTGCACTTATTTGGTGATTTAATGCTTGACTTTGATCTTTCACAATATTTCAATCATTATTGACGATTTGATAATTATGCTATTTTGCCTCAACAACATCCATTTATGCTGTTTTAAGCATCGGAACTTACCGATACCAATGTAGATTGATTTGCCAGATGACGGATAAAACGCTTTTCACTATCATATTTTAAGGAGAGATACCTATGAGAGTCTTTCAAGTTGAAGATGCCTGGTCAATGGAAAATGTGCGCATGAGTACACGACAGGATCCCCAACCAAAAGCAGATCAGGTGAAACTTAGGATGAAAGCTTCAGCCTTAAACTATCGTGATCTTCTTGTGCCTTTACGCGGTTATGGATCAAGAATGAAAACTTTTCCGTTAATTTTGCTCAGTGACGGTGTCGGTATTGTTGAATCGGTGGGAGAGGATGTGACACACTTTAAAATCGGAGACAGAGTTTGCCCGCTTTTCTTTCAGAGCTGGACAAGTGGAAAACCGAGCAAAAAGAGATTGTCTTTAAGTCTGGGGTGTGAACTGGATGGAACAATGGCAGAATTCATGGTGCTCTCTGAAGAAGGTGTGGCACATGCCCCCGATCATTTGGATGACATGGAAGCTGCTTCACTCAGCACTGCCGCAGTGACAGCTTGGCGAGCACTGGTTACAGAGGGCTGCGTTCAGCCTGGCGACAAGGTATTAGTGCTAGGCACCGGCGGTGTTTCACTTTTCGCCCTTCAGTTTGCAAAGATGATGGGGGCATATGTAATTGTCACATCCTCCAGCGATGACAAGCTGGCACGAGTGCGCGACATGGGTGCTGACGAAACCATCAACTATCGTAAGGTTCCGGAATGGGGAAAGCATGCACATGAAATGGTAGGCAGCGATGGCATTGACCATGTTGTAGAGGTCGGTGGTCAAGGTACATTTCCGCAATCACTTCGTGCTGTGAGAACCGGGGGCACAATAAGCGTGATTGGTGTACTTGCCGGTGGAAAGATGGATGTACCACTTGGACCTATCGTAACCCGGCATGTCCGAATGCAGGGAATAACTGTCGGCAGCAGAGATGATTTTGTTAAAATGGCTGATGCGATTGCACAGAACAAGCTTCATCCGGTGATTGATAAAGTCTTCGCGTTCGATGAGTTGTTCGCTGCCTTTGACTATCTATCAAATTGTAAACATTTTGGTAAGATATGTATCAAACACTAAAATATGCCGCAGCGCCCCCCAACCAGTCGGTCCAGCGGATTCGGTTTTGCTACGCTACGCTTCGCAAAACCGAAAACCGCTGACCTCTTCGTTGTGCGACACGAAGTCGCTTAAATATATGTTTTTACTAACTTTTAACCTGATGTTCTGCCATCAGTACCCTACTCGGACATGCGTTGCTGGCAACGGCAGGGTGTGAAGCTCCGGGAACAATGTAACCTCATCCTCAGAGATGGTCATCGAATTGTGAGAGGAGATGGCGACTGCAAGCACCAAAGCGGTCGGGGGCCAGGGCAGAGTGATATGGCTAACACATGTGAATCATTGCAGCGTCGTGAGTTCAGACAGGCAAAAGGTGCTGATATGCCTGAACCAAAAGGTATGCGGACAGGTACAGGGGCTAACGTTTCTCCTGTCGCAGATGTTGTTCCGCCGGCGTATGGATGGAGCCTAAGTCACTTATATGGTATTTATGCGGAACGTGTTAAGCCTGTATTTCTCCCACAATATTGGGAAAGCGAGCCGTGAGGCAAGCCGACAGGGGTGCAGGTATGGGAGGTCGGAGAAAGCGAATGTTGTGCTGTAATGGTGCAGATAGGGGTTCAAACTTTGCCCTGATCCGAAAGGATGCAGAATTCCGACTGGTCTTTCATCACGAGATAACTTGAGAACGACTTAGAAACAGGAGTTCATAGATTGGAAGCAGCCTTGAATGTTGCTGGCGTGAGCCTGCGTAGAACGATAGACTGGCATCATATAGTATGGCGCAAAGTATATCGTAATGTTAGTCGCCTACAGGTGCGTATCGTGAAGGCGTTTCAGGAAGGGAAGATACGCAAGGCAAGAGCCCTGCAAATCATCCTGACCCGCTCATTCGGAGGCAAAGCCTTGGCAGTCCGGAGAGTGACCGAAAATAAAGGCAAAAGGACACCGGGTACAGACGGAGAAATCTGGAATACACCGGAAAAGAAAACAGAAGGTATCCAGTCCTTACGGCTAAAAGGATACCGAGCCACCCCTTTAAGAAGGATATACATACCCAAAAGTAATAACAAACGGCGTCCGCTCGGAATTCCTGTTATGAAGGACAGAGCGATGCAGGCGTTATACAAGTTGGCGGTAGAACCAATTGCAGAAGAAACAGCGGATTGCAATTCTTATGGATTCAGGCTTGAAAGATCAACAGCCGACGCCATCGAACAGGTATTTACCTGCCTGAGCCGGAAAACATCAGCTACATGGATTTTAGAAGGCGACATCAAAAGTTGTTTTGACAGAATAAGTCATGAATGGCTTTTAGATAACGTCCCGATGAATAAAAATGTACTTGAAAAATGGCTCAGAGCAGGGTTTATTGAGAACAAAACATTTCGGACAACAGAGGAAGGAACTCCTCAAGGCGGTATAATATCCCCTATTCTTGCCAATATGGCTTTAGACGGACTGGAACAAAAACTTAAAAATGAGTTCTCGCCAAAAAACAAGGTGCATTTCATCCGTTTTGCAGATGATTTTATAACCACAGGGGCGACAAAAGAACTACTTGAGGAAAGAGTAGTTCCAATTATCCGTGAGCATATTAAAGAACGAGGGCTTTCACTGTCTGAGGAGAAAACGAAAATTACTCATATCCGGAATGGTTTTGATTTTCTTGGACATAATGTTCGGAAATTTGGTAAAGGCAAACTGATTATCAGGCCATCGAAAAAGAATTTCAAGAACTTTCTTGACAAAGTCAGGAAGATCATAAGAAAGAGTCATAATGCAAGTCCGTCTGATCTTATTTGCAAGCTCAATCCTGTTATCAGGGGATGGGCAAATTACCAACGACATGTAATCAGTAAAGCTGCTTTTGGAAGAGCGGATTTTGAGATCACCGGAGCAATCTGGAGAGCTTTCAGGCGCAAACACCCGAAAAAATCTCGGAAATGGGTTAAAAACAAGTATTTCCGTGTATCTGAACAAGGAAGAGACTGGTGCTTTTTTGGGCGGAAAAACGGGAAAGAGGCTTACTTGTTCCATGCAATGAAAGTGCCAATCCGCAGGCATATAAAAATAAAAGGGAAGGTGAATCCCTATGACCCGGAATGGGAAGATTATCTGAAAGAAAGAAAACACAAGATGACTTCAGCAAATTTTCGGAACATGGGAATTCTGGAACTGTGGAAAGAACAGGATGGAAAATGCCCGGTATGTAATCAGGCAATAACAATAGAAGAAGGTTGGCACAACCACCATATAAAATGGAAAATTTATGGTGGAAGCGATGAATCAGAAAACCGGATTCTGATGCATCCGAACTGCCACAGGCAAGTCCATAGCCTGAAATTGGAAGTGGAAAAACCGTGTCCTCAACAGGGGCATTAGAAAGGCTTGAGCCGTAAGCTTGGAAACTCGCAAGCCCGGTTCTTAGGAGGCTGGGGGATGGTAACATCTCCTGGCTATCCGCCATGCCGCAGATCACAGACCGGTTACCGTAATCCCCCGGGCGGAAGCACGGTCTCTGAAAGAAAAACCCGGCGCGGAAAAAGTCGGCAGAACGTAAAAAACAAAATTATTACAGATATTTACCATTGACTTTCTGACGGAAATATGGTATAAGTGAGAAGTGTTTCCGAACTGCTGCTCATTTCACTTCACGCACTTCTTACTTTTTCAACGGCATAACAGGTCAGTGAAGCGGACGGGGCGGGCTCTTCTTTTATGAAGCTTTCCGTTTACCCGCCCCGCCCCTTACTTTGTCGTTAGCGACCAAACCAATAGACAGGCTTTGGAATAAAATGAAACGATTTTTGACAGGAATAGCAGGCATTGCCGTACTCGTTGGATTCGTCCTCATATATATAGCTTTTAACAAAAAGTTTATCTGTTTATATTTTAAATTGTTATGTCGTTTTTGATGTGTATTTTTATTTCGAGGCTGACTGCAGGCCGGGGCGCCGTTTTTTCCGGCAGTTCGTCATAAAAAA
>JAUCGG010000163.1 GCA_030378015.1 Desulfococcaceae bacterium HSG8 | reverse complement strand
TATAATATAATAAAACAGATGTTTGAAATAAACAATCAGTAGATGGGAAATGCCCTGAACGGCTCACTGCGACGGGTGCAATTAAAAGTGTCAGGTGAAGCCGCCGTCAGTCCTCGTTCCCAAATTCCGTTTGGGAACGCGATTGCCCGCAAAACTCCGGTTTTGCATGAAATATCAGGTGTATGCAAACAGAGTTTGCCTGCAAGTGTGTTCCGGACGGAGTTTGGGAACACGGCTGAAGGGTGAGTACCTAACACTTTTAATTACACCCCACTGCGGCTTCATCGAACGATTGACAAATCCTCCGGAAATGCTTGGGATTTATCAATCCCAAGCGAGCATTCCGGGAGCATTTTCCATCTACTGACAATAAAACTTGAATCTTCAATCGGGTTCGGATACACTGACAGTTCAGGTTTCGGAAACTCCTCTTTTGAGGGGAGCATTTCCCAAAAGTAGGTTGAATATACAAATCATAAAATTCAATATGTTACTCGTTCCCAGGCTCCGCCCTGAACTGACTCATCGGTAACTCATCGGTCTTGCCCTGAAACACGAGGCAGAGCCTCCTTAAATGCATTCCAGGCGGAGCCTGGGAACGATAATTTCCTACTTTTCGGGAATGTGCCCCTTTTGAGTGTAACTTTTCTGAGCTTTTTAATAGCATAGCCAGGATTAACTAACTACTTGATTCTTATAAAATAAGGAAATTTCGGATGAATATAAAAAAACAGCATGAAAAAAAAGAAGCCCTCCATCATACTTTTACGGATGCTGCGTGGCAATTACTATTAATCATCTGACATATAAAATTATTTGAAACATTATGAATCATAACTCCCTTAAAATACACAAATATTTCACTATCTGCGGTAAGCGTTTGGAAACCAAATGGCATGGCCCCCGGCCGGAGGAAGCTCCGACGCTTGTATTCCTGCACGAAGGATTAGGGTGCGTTGCCTTATGGCGGGACTTCCCGGCCAGACTGTCTTCCGCCACCGGGTGCGGTGCCTTTGTTTACAGCCGTTCGGGGTATGGGCGTTCCGACCCGTGTGAATTGCCCCGTCCGATCCGTTTTATGCACGACGAGGGTCTGGATGTTCTGCCTGAACTGATCGAAGCCGTCGGCATTCGGGAATGTATATTTATAGGACATTCGGACGGAGGCTCAGTTGCCATCATCTGTGCCGGAGGTACACCGGCACTCCCCTTACGCGGACTGATTACCGAAGCGGCTCATGTATTTTGTGAAGAAATAACGGTGCGCTCTATTCAGAAAGCCGGGTCTGCCTACAGAGACAGCGATCTGCGCCAGAAGCTGGAAAAATATCACGGCGCAAACACGGATTGTGCGTTCAGAGGATGGAACGAAGTCTGGCTGCACCCTGACTTCATTCACTGGAACCTGGAGGAATATCTGCCTGACATCAGGGTTCCGATGCTTGTCATTCAAGGAGAGGATGACGAATACGGTACGCCGGCACAGCCCGAGGCCATTGTACATCAGGCCGGAGCAGGCGCGGAACTGGTGATGCTTCCGGATTGCGGGCACTCTCCGCACCGACAGCAGGAAACAGCAACACTGGAAGCAATGACCCGTTTTATTTCCCAAATATTTGACTACGAATGACACGAATAGAATAGAATATGAAAGTGTTCAGACGATTTCCAATAAAGAACATACCAGATCGAAGTTTGTAGTTCCGCCTTCAGGCGGCATGAGGCCGCCTAAAGGCGGAACTGCAAACTTCGCTTGGCATATCCTTTTCCGGAAATCACCTTAGTGCTCTGTTTCAGAAATAATGTCCGGGTTAAAACGGAGGAGTGCAAAGCTTGCTTTGCGCCACTGCGGGATTCCCGCAAAGCAGGCTTTGCACTCCGCGGAATTTATAACCCGGACATTATTTCTGAAACGGAGCACTTAGTGCTCTGTTTCAAAATTAATGTCCGGGTTGTACAGAAACTTTCCGAACACGGGGTGCTTTGCAGGAATCCCGGCTTACGCTCGGGCAGGCGCAAAGCAAGCTTTGCACTCCGCTGAATTTAACCCGGACATTATTTCTGAAACGGAGCACTTAGGTAATTTCCGGAAAAGAATATAAATATACCAAGTGCAGTTTGTAGTTCCGCCTTCAGGCGGCATAACACCGCCTGAAGGCGGAACTACAAACTTCGATCTGGTATGTTGTTTTTTATTGGAAATCACCTTAGTGTTCGGTGCTTTGTCATCTGCCCCGATTTTCATGTTTCGTTGTGATCGGCAGATCATGAGGGTTCCCCGGAATGACGAGAAGGGGGCGCTCTCTGTAAATAGGCCGTGCGAATCGGTTTTCTGCGTAGCAAAGTGCAAAAAACCGTTTCGCTCTGTTTTTGCGTTTTTTTCGAGTCCCTTAAAGTTTAAAATAAAAGGTTATCAATGAAAAACAATCATTCTCAACCGCTGTCGCATCACTTGTTTCCTTTCCTGAATTGGGTGAAAGACTATAACCGTTCAATTTTCCGAGCTGACCTGGTCGCTGGTATTACTGTGGCGGTCGTCCTGATCCCCCAGGCCATGGCCTATGCCATGCTGGCCGGTCTGCCGCCCATATATGGCCTCTACGCCAGTGCCATTACCCCTATGATTGCCGCGCTCTGGGGGAGCCTTCGCCAGCTTGCCACGGGTCCCATTGCCATCATGAGTCTTCTTGTGCTTACTACCCTGACGCCGATGGCAGAGCCAGGAAGCCCGTATTTTATCGAACTGGCTATCCTGCTGGGCCACATCGTCGGGCTTCTGTACCTGATCGTGGGCATTTTACGCATGGGCCATGCCATGGCCTTTATCTCTCATTCGGCGGTTCGCGGGTTTACCGCGGCCGCAGCCCTGATAATTATTGCAACGCAAGTGCCGAATCTCCTAGGACTGACCGTGGAAAAACACGAGTACATTTTCCCTATGCTGCTGGGGATACTGAAAGGGATGCCGTCCGTTCACGATTCCACCGCGCTTATCGGCGCGGTTTCCTTTGCTATCATATACGGACTTAAGAGAATCAGTCCGACTTTCCCGGCGGGCCTTCTTGCTCTGCTGCTGACGACCTCTGCGGTTTATTTTTTTGACCTTCATGATTCCGGTGTCCGAATCGTGGGAGAATTCCCCGGCGGGCTGCCACGATTTCAACTGCCCATATTTGACATGGACATCGGTTTTTCACTTATAGGACCGGCCGTTGTAATCGGCCTTGTGAGTTTCGCCGAAACCTATTCCGTGGGCAAGGTCATCTCTTCCGAAACCAGGCAAAAGGTGGACGTAAATCAGGAATTCATCGGACAGGGACTGGCCAATGTGATTGGCTCATTCTTCCGATGCCCCCCGGTAAGCGGGTCATTTTCGAGAACCGCCATCAATTTTTCCGCAGGGGCCGGAACCGGCATGTCAAGTGTGGTTTCGAGCATAATCGTGATCTTTGCACTTCTTTTTCTGACTCCTCTTTTTACCTATATCCCGAAGGCAGCTCTCGCAGCCCTGGTCATCTCAGCGGTGCTGCTCCTGTTTCATCCGAAAGAGGTCTTCGTTCTTTGGAAGAAAAATCATAATGACGGCGCAGTTGCAGTTACTGTTTTCGTATTGGCTCTGCTTGTCAAGCCGGATTACGCCCTGCTGATCGGTGTGATGATTTCCCTGATGCTGTTCCTGTGGAAAACGATGCATCCGCGAATCGTCCGCATTTCCAAGGATCCTAAGCATAACATGTTCGTCAATGCCGATGTTTACGAAAAACCGTCCTGTCCCCAGATTCTCCACCTGAGATCGGATAATGCGATCTACTTTGCCAATGCGGAATATACTGTCGAACACATACTGGAACGAGTGGATGAAGCGGATACGCCCCTGAAGTTCCTTCTGCTGGATTGTACGGCAATCGGATTTATTGATATCACTGGCATTGATGAGCTTTCCGTACTCCGGGAGGAACTGGAAACACGTAAAATCCGGCTTGCTCTCATGGGGGTACACCTTCCGGTTATGAAAGTATTTAAAACCAGCGGGTTTTTGGCTGAACTGTCCCCGGACGGGGTGATTGATAATAAGGGAGAGGCGATTGCCAACCTGTTCCACGACATTGATCACGAATACTGCCGGGAAACCTGCCCCCACCGCCTTTATTTCGAATGCTCCTCTGTCAAGTAACCCATGAATGAGCTATCACAAAGGCCTTGATCTTAGTGCTCTGTTTCAGAAATAACTTAAAGGTTGCCCGAAAATTTGTTTCTAAGCTGTAAATCATTGTCTGGCAAAGGTTCGGGAATCCTCGTTTATATAAGAACCGATATTAATTGCTTTTTCTGAATAATAAAATTTAATATGTTGTAAATATTAATATTTATTCTGAATAAATATTGAAATATGATGATCCTTTGTTCGGAAATATGAAAATACGGCAATCTGCGATTTTGAGAAATTTATAATGTTATCAGATTGTTAAAAATAACAGCAGATCCGGATTGTTATAAAAACAAATTAAAATCGGTTCTTATAAGATGGCGAATCGGTAAATGCCTGCCAGACAAGGCTTTACAGATTAGGATTAAAATTTCGGGCAACATTTAAGTATCATGTATCACGTTTTACGTTTCACTCATCACAAAGGATGATATTATTATGAATGCAGATACCGATACGATAAAAACGATTTTCTGGGTGATAGTCATTATTTTCTGGGTGCTGTCCAGCTTGGTAAAATTCCTGCGGAAAAAAGATAAAAGCAAACCTGGGCCGCCGCCGCTCCCCCGGACCACAGAGCATAGCGATGCCAGGAAGGAGGAAGAGAAAAAATCTCCGGTCAGATCATTGAAGGAAGGGCTCGCCAATTTCTTTGAAGAAATTGTCATGGCGCAGAATGAAGGCTTTCAGAAAATTTTGCCGGTCGGAGAAGCGGTTCAGAAATCTTCTCCCAGTGTAGCGCCGGATCATGATGCTCCGGCGAAACCGGCTGAGTCTGACGCAACACCGGCAGAGGTCCGCAAGCCTGCTTCTGAGGACTATTATGAAACAGAGAAGGTGTCTGTGCCGGCAGGTCTGGATCTGTCAGGAGAGGGACTGCGCCGGGCCGTAGTTTTCAGTGAAATTCTTGGTCCTCCGGTTGCGTTGCGGGGTGATGACAACAGGCTATTCTGATTAACGGAATGTGTAAATGTAGGGTGGGTGCAACCCACCAGCTATAGCTTTTAACAAGATTATCCAAAAAAAAGAAAACATTATGTTGAAAGCTCTGACAGCACGGTGGGATCCATCCACCCTGCATCAATTATTTTTTTGGAAATCCACTATCAGGAAATTTAAAGGAAACGGATAAAAATGGACGGGGTAGAAGCGGTTCACGGCTTTGTTGATGTTGTAAAACAATTTGGCAACCTATTGCGCCAGCTAAATGAGAAGTTTTATTTTTATATAAATATTGAAACCTATATCTCATGGACAGTGGTTTTTCTAATATGGGTTCTCTATCATCTGCTGATCAAATATTTTATCAAGGAAGGGGAGCAACTGACCAGTTTCAAGCTTATCAAACTGTTGGGATTATATATGCTTATTATGTCGGCAATCATTGTTTCCTATACGGATTTCGGAAGAATAATGGAGCGATCAGGCCCTGAGCGATCATTTATTATGATCCTTTTCATGGCCTTGCTTCTGATTATCGGGCTGGCATGGGTAAGCGAGCAGCCTGCGGATCTGAACAAATGGATACCCTGGGTTTTATATGTCCCGATTATCCTCCTGATTATAAGCAACGGCAGGATACTGGAAGAAAGGCTGGATTTTTTCAGGGGGCTTCTCCCGAGAACAGATATAGAAGCTGTTAGTCTTCCTGGCGAGATTGACGAATTACGTGTGGGCGGTGTTGTGGAACTTAAATTGATTGAGCGGCTGGAAGAGATTGTTAACAGCCACAAAGCGGTCCGGGAAAGTGCCTTGGTCGGGCATGAGGATGAAGACCGATTTATAAAACCCTATGCCTTTGTGGTACTGACTCCGGCGTCCAACCCTTCAGATAAACTGAAAAAAGAGATTTTAGACCATGTCTCTAAAATAATCAGGAGAAACAGGATTACACCTGACATGTATCCTTATTGGATTGAGTTCACTGACAGTGGGAAACTTCCCAGACCGGGTAAAGGGAATGCAAAACAACAGAAGGTTGAAGAAATCCTCAACAAGCATAGAAAGGTCGCTGAAAGCGCGGTAGTTACCGATGCGGGTAAAACCACTGCCTATATTGTTTTGGAGGATGGCATTCCCGCGTCACGGCCTTTAGGGAGAGAACTCCTAGATTTTGTCTTGGAAGGGATTAAAAAACACAATCAGATTTCTCCTTTCCTGGAACCGCAATGGGTTGAATTTATAAAAAAAGATCGGATACCCAGAACCGCAAGAGGGATAGATCGCATTACGCTGCAAAAAAAGGTAAAGAACTGGTCTGTCATATTCCCGAGTGTTCCGCAGAGAAGAGCTTATGAATAGTCATCAGGAAGCTGGCTGTCAGGCTTTCCCTCCCAAATAAATACCTGTAGAATAAATTTTACAGATTGTGTTCTACATCTACATGCCTTGATCTTCGTTTGGACCATGTGGCTCGGATTTGGCAAATCCGAGCCGCACTGTCCTTCCGTATGCCCGTCAATGTCCCCGGAATCCCTGTGTTGATTTCCGCACGGCCTAGGGGCAGCATTTTATCAGTTATCAGACATAATCTGTAGATCAAAAAGTTTCCGGTAAACAGTGGATTCCGGGTTAAAATTAAAAAACATCCGTTTTTTAATTTTCCCCGGAATGACGATTTAACATACTGTTATTCCGGGGAACTTCCATGACCTGACGGTCACAACGAATGGTGAAAGTCCGCCGCGACTCCCCCTTTCGTAAAGGGGGCCGGGGGATTTTTTATCGGGACTTTCATATAAAAATCGGAAAACGGATGTTTTCAGATTTTAACCCGGAATCCACTGTCTGCAAAAGTTTTCGATCTACTGATAATTATTCGTTCCGGAATAAAAATACAACACCTCTCTTGAACTGGCTTTTTTTTTCGTTGTTAAAACGGTTAACATATAAAAAATACAAATAGAAAGGAGAGTATCATGAAGAAAACTGTATCGTTGACATGTGTTGTGCTGCTGATTTTTTTCACAGTCGCTGCTTTTGCAGCCGGGGAAAAAGCCACCAAAGAGGAGTGCGTTGCCAAATGCAAAGAAGCTGCCAAAATGGTTAAAGAGATCGGGCTTGACGCGGCACTTAAAAAGCTGAATGACAAGAACGGTCCGTTTGTTTGGAAAGATAGTTATGTCTTCTGCATTGACATTGAAAAGGGAACAAACCTTGCACATCCCATACTTCCGGTTCATGCCGGTAAAGTGGTGACAGGGCTTAAAGACAAGAATGGGAAATTGTTCTTTGCCGAATATGTGAAAGTCGCCAGATCCGAAGGAGAAGGCTGGGTCAGGTATGTGTGGCCGAAACCCGGTGAGAAAACCCCTTCACAAAAAATCACCTATGTTTACAAAGTTCCGGATATGAATATCGCTATGCTTGCCGGTATTTACGAATAGCCTGCGCCAGCAGGGATCATACAATTCGGTAAGGTCGTGCATCAGACATGGCGCGACACACCATGACAATTTGACAGATTCGCGTGAATGATGATGCATGGCCTTCTGTTTTTTATATGGGAGGATATTATGCGGATTTCAGACTGGTTCGGCCTTTCAGGTCTTCGGGCCAAGATCGTATTGTTGTCGCTGCTCGGCATTTTAGGAATG
Organism: Desulfococcaceae bacterium HSG8; assembly: GCA_030378015.1. Classification (GTDB taxonomy): domain Bacteria; phylum Desulfobacterota; class Desulfobacteria; order Desulfobacterales; family 4be13; genus JAUCGG01. The sequence goes on along the minus strand of JAUCGG010000163.1, from coordinate 5,970 downwards.
TGTGCCATTGCCGCGCTGAACTCGTATGTGGATGTTTTGGCTCGCAGGGATTCGGCGATTCAAAGAAAAAGCCAGGTTATTGTGAAAGATATCCTTCAGGTGATGATGATCGAAGAAAAGTTTATCAATACCAGGGACAGATCACTGCTACCTGCCAATGCAAAGCGCCGGGCATCACTGAGAAACAGCATATCCGATATGCATTCCACTGCAGCAGATGACGGAATCAGGGCATTGGCTGAAGATATCATCCGGTTTGAAAAGGAGAACGCGGCGATTTTCAGTTCAATGGAAAAAAACATTTCCCTCATGGATCAGGGCAAAGCACAACTCAATGCTCAGATTCAGGCAGTAAGCAAACTTTTAATTCAGATTATACATGCCATTGATGAGGAAGAGACCGATATCATGATGACAGGTGCGTTTCTCAATCCTTTCAAAAAGGATCTGCGAAGCGAACTCAAGGATTTCAGAATCCTATGGAGTGAAATACTCCTTAATATCCAGAACCTTTTTCTGTTTTCAGACACAGATAAGTACGAGAAGGTTAAGCAGGCCATAAAAGAGCGGAAGGAATTGAAACTTCAGAACGCCGCCTCTCTTCTTATTGCGGTAAATTCCACTGAAATTAACGCATCCTGGGAGAAAACCGAGGAGCATCTGCCGAAAATTGATCACTTGGAAACAGCCCTGTTTGCCCATTGGAAGGAAAACAAGGTGCTGATGCCTCGCTTAGAGGAGACCGGGGAAAAAGTACAGGCGGTCGCGCTGGAGATTGCCAGACTATCCTTGGAAAACGCGGAAAAAAGCATCCGATTCAGTAAGTTTTTCAGCATGATCTTAATATTGGGCGGAGCTGCGGTGTTGTCCGTAGCAAGTTACATCCTGTATATTGCAATCATGAAGCCTGTAAGCCGGGTCATCAAAGGGCTGAGTATCAGCGCAGATCAGTTAGCATCGGTGTCAGGAGAAGTTTCAGATGCCAGTCAGATTCTGGCGGAAAGGTCCTCCGAACAGGCCGCATCTTTGGAAGAGACATCATCCGCCTTGGTGGAGATGTCCGCTATGAGTCAGGAGTCACTGCAAATCACCCTGGGGGTGGATATTCTGATGAATGAGAACATTCAGAAATCCGGGCACTCTTTGAAAGCCCTTGTGACGCTGACCCGGGAAATGTCCAAGATTGAGGCTGACAGCGACCAGATTCGCCAGATCATAAAGGCTATAGATAGCATAGCGTTCCAGACTAACCTGCTTTCCCTGAATGCCGCGATAGAATCCGCACGCGCTGGTGAGGCGGGCACGGGATTCGCGGTTGTGGCAAATGAAGTCAAAGGCTTGGCGGCCCGGACAACAGAAGCCGCTAAAAACACCCATACGCTCCTCGACAGCATTATCCAGCGGGTCATTCAGGCAGCCCGTGCCTTAAATGCAATCAGCAGTGACTTTGAGCATATTATTGAATCTGCCACCTCTATGGGAGAAAAAACCGCGTCCATTACCGAGGCGAACAGAACACAGACGGACGGGGTCGGGCAGATCAGCAAAACGATGGCTGAAATAGACAAAGTGACTCAGCAAAATGCCGCCAATGCTCAAGAATCCGCTTCCGTAGCCGAGGAGATGAATGCCCATGCCGAACAGATGCGGGCCTTTGTGGGGGAACTCCGGCAGGTGGTTGGCATCACAGGGGATCATGCCTGATGATTTACGATTTCAGATTTCAGATTTCTGCCCGCCGGTCGTAAATTGTAAATATTTCTACGAATTCCCCGAATGGCAACAGGCCCGCAAGATCATCAGCCCAGTAACCCTTTCAGCAGAAAGATAATCATGAAAATAGTAAAAGCATAAAATATCATATCCACGATATCCATCTTCAATTTCGTCCTGAACGAAAATATAGAATTGTCCGCAGATCGTTTATTTGTCTCCGGTTCCGGGGAGCGGGGGGGAATCGGCTTTGTCGGCGGAATCGGGGCGGCATCCGGTTGAGGTGCCTGTCTTGCCTCGGGCTTCGGCGGAGGAGGGGATTCCGGTGTTGCCGGAGGCGGAGTTGATGCTTGCTGAACCTGTGCTGGCGGGGGCTGACTCGGTGTCTGAGGGGGAGGCGGCTGAACCGGCTTCGGCGCTTGGGGGACTTCCGGTGCTGGCGGAGGGGCAGGTGCAGGAGAGGGCTGAATCTGTGCAGGAGGCTGGGGAGAGGAAACGATTTCCACAGACCTGGCCTTTGCCATCTGATCCGCACCGATAGGTGTTACAGACAATTCCATCAGGTTCCATTTTGTTGTCAGCTTGACGGGCCCCCGGAATGTCCTCCCGTTAACATCATGGGCCTGTCCGGATGGTATCCAGTAAGACTCCGCAGGAAAATACCCCACAGAAAAATCCGTCAGATGCCCCTCTTTTACCTTCTGAGCAGCATCGTTGCCGGCTTCTGTTCCTGAAAAGAAGACATCACATTCAAGGGTATCGCTGCCCCTGGGTTCGAAGTTCCGCGCACTTCCCAGGACACCGGCAACACTTGACCGGTTATGAGAGTCCAGTAAAGGAATCTGTCCGCTGAAGGGAACATTTGCCCCTTCGATCAGCAGAATTTCATCAACGAAATCTTTACGTTCCCAATCCCATGTGCGGACCGGATTTTCGGTCACCGCAACAACCCGGACCGAACGGCTCGCATCGTCAAATGTCCTGGGCTTCCAGGTTGCAATCTCTCTTGTAAAAACTTTTTCTGCCATAGGATGTCACCTGTTTCCGGTTATGGATGAACGTGATGTGCAGCTTTTTTTAAGGCAGAGAGAGCAGAGAAGACGCAGGCTTCTGCGCCTTATGCTAAATCCTCTTTGTTTTCTTCGGTTAAAAAAAGTTGCACATAGCGTGAATGAGTCATTCAAGTTGAGCGGCCATTTCAAACGGGGTCAGCAAATTCGTTCCGGCAAGCTCAGTTAAGCACCGTATTTTCTTTCGTCCCCTTCGCTCGGCCCGAATTGACAAATCCGAGCCGCGGCCAAAAGCTGAGACTGATCGCCAATCCCGCGGCAGCAGAAAGGGAAGGGGAAGAATTTGAGAATCGTTGTACTGCAAAAATCAGCGATTGCAGAACAATTTTGCAAATTGTTCCGAACAATTTACAAAATTGTTCTACATGAAAGATGCCTATTTCTTCAACCAGTTTTCAACTGTCAGACCAGGCACCCTGTCAAATTCTCTTACGTTGTCGGTCACAATTGTTGCTGAGATACTTCTGGCATGGGCGGCAATCATCATGTCCATAGAACCGATTGGCATTCCCTTCTGCTCAAGATATGATCGGATAAGTCCGTATTCATAAGCTGCTTTCTGGTCAAACGTCAGAATGGTAAGCGGGGAGAGAAACTGATACAGTGCGTCCCGGTTCTCATCAGGTCGGGAGCTTTTGGCCGCTCCGTATTCCATTTCTGCAACAGTAACCAATGACACACATACCTCACTCTGCGTTTTTTTTCTCAGCATTTCAATGATATTTATATTCTTATCTCTGATAATATGAATCAGTATGCAGGTATCAAGCATAAAACTCATTCAAAAAAATTCCTTTCCTGAATTTTCGGCTGTTTTCTCTTACTCATAAAATCATCACTGAATTTGTCAAGGCTGTCTGCCATTTCCTGCCAGGGATCATCTTTGGGAACAAGGATAACAACCCGTCCCATGCGTCTGACATAAACCTCCCGACCTTCAAATCGGAATTCCTTCGGCAGTCTGACAGCCTGGCTTTGTCCGTTTTTAAATAACTTTGCAGTGAGCATTTCAAATCTCTCCTTTTTTCCGTAAGTATATACTTTAAAATATATATGAGTGAGAAAGTCAAGCAAAAATTGCAGGAAAGGGATTGTAGTACAGCAACTTGTAAATTCCTCCCTCCCTTTTTTAAAGGGGGCCGGGGGAATTTCTGACGTAACCGACTTTTATCACAGCGTAAAATCCCCTCGGCCCCCTTTGAGAAAGGGGGGACGAATTTATGATTTGTTGTAGTAGTACACCATTTTTCTGCTCCCGCCGGATTGACAAATCCGGCGGTGGCTCGGATTTGCCAATCCGACCCGAGCGAGGGGTACGAATTTACAAAGTGGTGTACATCATTTTTTAAGTTCGTCCCACCTTGCTCCGGACTGACAAGTCCGGCGGTGGGACGGATTTACGAAGTGGTGCAGAGTCTGTGCCGGATTTAATTCGCTCTTGTATAAAAGGCCCTGATCTTCGTTTCGGCCGGTCACCCGTCGGATTGACAAATCCGGCGGTGATACGGCTCGGATTTGTCAATCCGATCCGCTTGGCCGAACGAAGATCAAATACGAAAATCGGCCTTATCTTCGTTTGGTTTCATTAACGCTTGTATTATTGTCAGCTTCTCAGCGCTCTCTGCGGTCAAAGCAGAAACTGATTTCAGCACTCCTTTTCCGGCAGTGTAGGTAAAAAGTGGGACAAAAGAATGGCAGCCATCAAATATCGGGATACGGTTCAGGAGAAACAAATTTAAGCCCGAAGCGATATCTGCCTTCCGGTGTCTGCTTTACCCAGATTAGATGTGCCCGACGCCTGTTAAAATGCCCTTCGTGTCTGAACTGCATCTCGAATGGCAAGTGGTCAGATATTTCAAAACAGACACCGCTTTCGGAAAGATCAACTCCCTTTGCTTCTGTAATATCAAAATCCGCTATGAACTCAATGTCGGCCGGAAGCTCCTGCCTAGGAGAACGCGAGGTAAGCTCACCCTTCTGAGATTCAGACTCGGAAATCTTCGATTCCAGTTCTGCCAAGCGTCGGCGCAGGACTTCCACTTCCTCAGCGAGTTGTGCATTTGTTTTCTGATCATTTTTCATATTGAATTTACTCCTGTGGCTTTAAAAAGTGGCGTATTGATAGATCTGCCGGAAATGCTTGGGATTTATCAATCTCAAGCGAACACTTCTGATTTATTGATACTATCTGTCATAAATTTTTTCAAGGATTATTTCAGATAACATTGATATGGTATGGAAAAGGAGTGCAAAAACAGAGCGGAGTGTAGCGGAACGATTTTTTGCACCCCGAAGCTCACGGATTAATGAAAATGATTAATTGGCATGTTCAGTCATGGGGGATAAGTTATATTTATTGACAGGATTTGCAATAGGTTATCCTGTCTTCAGACAAACAGACAAACGGTTTTTTCGAGCCAGCGGAGTACAAAGCCTGCTTTGCGTGTGTTCGGTTCTGATCTTCGTTTCGCCCATATTGTCCATATCGGTTACATCTCGAATATAAATATAAGAACATCGGTGGGGCAAGCCCCACCCTACAGATAACATATTGTAAATCCTGATCATCCTTTAATCCTGACCATCCGAGTTCGGACAATTCCGGCTCTGTTTCGCTGCCCGAACCCGTAGGGTGGGGCTTGCCCGGGGCTTGCCCCACCATCATCGCTGTATCGCCATTTCGGTTATATCCGAGTATAAACACCGGAACATCGGTGGGGCAAGCCCCACCCTACAGATAACATACTGTAAATTTTGCTTATCCTTTAATTCTGACAATCCGGGTTCGGACAATCCCAGCTCTGTTTCGCTGCCCGAACCCGTAGGTGGGGCTTGCCCCAGCATCATCGCTGTATCGCCATTTCGGTTACATCCGAGTATAAACACCGGAACATCGGTGGGGCAAGCCCCACCCTACAGGATAACATACTGTAAATCCTGCTCATCCTTTAATCCTGACCATCCGAGTTCAGACAATCTCGCCCGTTTGCCCGAACCCGTAGGGTGGGGCTTGCCCACCATTATCGCTGTATCGCCATCTCGGTTATATCCCGAATATAAATATAAGAACATCGGTGGGGCAAGCCCCACCCTACAGGATAACATATTGTAAATCCTGCTCATCCTTTAATCCTGACCATCCTGACTCTGTTTCGCTGCCCGAACCCGTAGGGTGGGGCTTGCCCCA
>JAUCGG010000162.1 GCA_030378015.1 Desulfococcaceae bacterium HSG8 | reverse complement strand
CCGACAATGTAATAAGTCGGTATTTTTTACCTGTGATATTTGTATAAGACTTTTATTTCAAAATGTTAAAAAATGAAAAAAATATTGCAGATCAAACATTAATGCTTTTATTATGATATTCGAAGTNTNTCTTTTTGCAACGCTTATCTTTTAATTTACTGTGAAATAAGCATGTTAAATTAAATGTTGTTTTTTGAAGCACTTTGCGGCAAATGGCAACACATTTGCTTTAAGAACTCGACAGTCATAAGTTCTCTGAAGCCGCTGTTCTGAGTCCCCCTTTTTTAAAGGAGGATTCAGGGGGATTTCAGCAGGTTGGGGGAAATCCCCGGCCCCCTTTAAAAAAGGGGGGAGTTTCCCGGTGAGTCATTTCAGCTATTTATGAGAACTTACGACTCACGAGTTAAGAAACAAATTGGCAGGTTGAATAATGAGGAACGTGCAAATAGAAATGGTTGTCAAGGGACCTATCCCCGGTATGGGACACGGATAAACACGGATACGCACGGATTTTACCCGGTTCGTGGAAACGGCCCCTCTCCTGCCCGGTTCGGATTGACAAATCCGACCCCCGCGAGCAGCAGCGGGTATTTACGGCAGAACTCCCCAGGGAGAAGCTGAAAAGTACCACTTTTTAAATCCGTACGCCCGGTTTGATAATCCAACCGCCGGATTTACCAATCCGGCGGGACGAATTTATAACATGGTGTAGAACGACTTTTCAAGTCGTTTGGAACGATTTGAAAAATCGTTCTACAGGGAGGAAAGTGTAAGGCGATTTCCAGAAAAGAATATCCCGTTATTTTGCAGGCTGGCGGAGTTACCGTTCCCTTCGACAGGCTCAGGGAACGGAACCCGAATTCCGTAGTACATCAACTTGTAAATTCCTCCCCTTTTTTAAAGGGGGCAGGGGGGATTTTACGTTGCTAAAAAAAGGTGTTACGGCAGAAATCCCCCCCGGCCCCCCTTTAAAAAAGGGGGGAGGAATTTACGAATCGGTGTAGTAGTGGGATGTTCTTTCTTGGAAATCACCTAACTGACAAATGAAGGATACCAGTTTCAAGGTATGTTTTTGAAAATGGCAGAAAAACAAAAAGGGGAAACGGTCTGAACCGTAACCCCTTAATTTTTTAATGGTAGGCACGATTGGATTTGAACCAACGACCTCTACCGTGTCAAGGTAGCGCTCATCCCCCTGAGCTACGTGCCTTTATGTTAAGACCGGATGAATACTTCTTTCCCGTCTGTTTGTCAAGGGAAAAATGAATAATATCGTAACAATTTGAAAACAAAAAGTTTCGGAGACCTGGTTTTTACGGACATAATTTTCAATCAGGCCGAAGACTGTTTCAGTTAACCTTCATAAACATGTCATCTGCATATACCATATCTTCCAGGAACTCCATATGATCATACTGACAACTCTCTATGGCACAGCGCAGATTTAATGCACAGAATTTTTTGCAGATGAGGTCACCTATACAGAAATCGCCGAAACATCCCAGGTGATCATCAAAAACGACTTTATTTGCTGATTCTTTTTTCATTCTGCATCCTTTATATTCAAGAAATGTGAAACATGATGCGTGATAAAACTCCCGAAATTTTAAAAAGTTCGAAAGTCCGTTTTATAAATTTATATAATACAAAAAAGTTCGTAGTACAGCACTTTTTAAGTTCGTCCCCCCCTTTTTTAAAGGGGGCCGGGGGGATTTTACGTTTCTAAAAAAAGGGGTTGCGTCAGAAATCCCCCCCCGGCCCCCCTTTAAGAAAGGGGGGAGGAATTTACGAATCGGTGTACCGCCTTTAGGCGGCTCTGTAAAACGGACACCAACTCACAGCAGACCGCCCGAAGGCGGGACTACAAACTTTTAACAGTCCGATTTTATCATTACCTGCATAACAGGGAGAGCATTTCCTCATGAATTTTTCCGTTGGTTGCCAGAATTTCCTTTTTGTCAACGGTAAAGGGATTGTCTGAAAAATCAGTTACACGAGCACCGGCCTCTGCTGCAATCAGCATACCCGCGGCAGTATCCCACGGGTTCAGATTTTGTTCCCAGAATCCGTCAAAACGTCCGCATGCCACAAAGCACAGGTCAAGCGCGGCAGAACCGAGCCGCCTGACTCCCCTGGCTGCGTCCAGACAATTGGAAAAACGGGTCAGGAGCAGATCGAAATTCTCTTTGAAATTATAAGGAAAACCCGTTACCAGCAAACTGTCCGAAACCGTTCCTGAGCCGGATACCCTGACAGGCCGGCCATTCAGTTCAGCACCTTTCCCCGCGACAGCAGTGAAAAGCTCGCCGCTGATCGGATTCAGAACAATGCCGACAGCAATATTCCCCTTTACAGCAAATGCTATGGAAACGCAAAAAAGACTGAGTTGATGGGCAAAATTAGTGGTTCCGTCAAGAGGGTCTATAATCCACTGGTGATCGTTGCTCCCTTTGGTCACACCACTTTCCTCTGCCAGGATGGAATGGTCCGGAAACAAGGCTCGGATGGCTTCGATAATTGATTTTTCTGATCCGATATCCGCCTCGGTGACAAGATCAATGGCCCCTTTTTTATTCACTTCAAAGGTTCTGCCGAAATAGGAGCGCAGGACTTTGCCGCCCTGATAAGCAGCAGCGATACCGGTTCTTTTTATATATTCTAAATCCATTTTTTAATCCCACTATAGCTATTTTATTAAATATGTCAACCCAAATCAAAATAAATCACAAATCCTGAATCACAAATTACAAATAAATCGCAAATCCTAAAATCACAAATACATCACGTTTCACGCATCACGCATCACGCATCACGTTTCACGTTTCACGCATCACGCATCACGCATCACGCATCACGTTTCACGTTTCACGTTTCACGTTTCACGTTTCACGCATCACATATCATCCTTCAGTCCAATAAATTAAACAGCTTATCCGTTTCACGATTCACTCTTTTCAATACTTCGGCTGTGAGCAGGTCGGAATTTTTTTTCCGCATCCGATTCGCTAACTGGCAAACAGTATCAAGAGCAGCTATAATCAGAAATACAGGCGCGTTGATCACAGCTTTATCCCCTGAAGAGGGAATCCGGATATCAAAAAGAAGGCCATGAAGTTTCTGTACTTTTTCCTTTTCAATATCCGGTATCTGTTGAAAATCTTCATCTTTATACCGTTCTTCAATGCTTTTCACCTCTGCCCGGAAATATTCCTCACCGATTCTGAATTTCTGTCTCATCTGCATCAGGGAAGCGATGATCATGTAATTTAAAATAACCTGGGATATGGCAGCCCTGTTGTTCAGGGATTCCAGCGCGTCAGCGATTCGGATATGCCTGAATTCTGCCCGGGCCAGTTTCTCCAGCTTTTTTTCCAGGGGCCTGAGTTCCCTGTCCTTCAGCTTTGCCGATTCCCTGATTTTCAGACTATCAAGCTCATTATAAGAGGTCACAAGCTTTGTTTCCGGATATCCGCCAGGGTCATAACACGCCACAGCATATCCTGTAATCGGAGCATCATATTCTGACCCGTCAGCTTCCAGGCGGCAGATGCAGGCCGGGGCCGATTCCGAAATATGACTGAGCAGCGTATCAAACACAGGATCACCGTAAGAAGCAAAATGAATATCCCTGTTTATCCCTTTAATGCCGTATTCAAATGTTTTCCGTGATGCTGTCAGAAGCGTCTCATTCGGGATACCGGGGATATTTCTGAGAGTCATGACTTTTTTTTCCTTATCAGGAAAAACCCCGCATCCGAGATTATGCAGATAAGATGAGTCGGACAGGGTTTTCCAAATTGCAGTCAGCAGTTGACAGTCGGCAGTTGGCAGTTGGTAGTCGGCAGTTGGCAGTCGGCAGTTGGCAGTCGGCAGTTGGCAGTCGGCAGTCAGTTGCTCGTTGCAACTGACAACTGACGACTGACGACTGCCAACTGCCAACTGACTTTTCAGCCGTAAATATATATTGTAAAGATCTTCCGGGGGGATTTCCCTGCTTGCGGAGCGTTCTCCCGCGAATTTTGCTTCTCTCCTGGCTTTTTCTTCCAGTTCGGCTTCGGAAAGTCTTTTCTCTGCCAGGTTTCTGAAATCATCCCGCGTGACAGGCAGAAGGGAAAGCTGCTGGGTTCCCACGATATTCCCTGCCTGGGCAAGACGGTTCAGCAGGCGGCCATAGACAATTTCTTCAGCAGAACCTGCATAGCACAGATTGCAGATATATATTTTATCATGAATCTGCCCGATACGATCAATCCGGCCGATACGCTGTTCAACTTTCATGGGGTTCCAGGGCAGGTCAAAATTAACCAGTAAATCAGCAGTCTGAAGATTCAGTCCTTCTGCTGCTGCATCCGTACAGATCAGGATATCAATGTCCCTGTTTAAAAATCGGCGTTTGACCTCTTCCCGATCAATATTGATAAGCCGGAAAGTGTGTGTCGTCCGCCGCCTGCTGTCCGTTGTCCCTTGTCCGACGGCTGCCGAAACACCTCCTCCCTGTCCTGAAAAGGTTCCGATACGCATATGCAGATCAATTCGGCGGAGTCTGTCTGCTATATCGGTAAGCGTATCGTAAAATCTGGTAAAAATAACCGTCTGACGAACGCGTTCCGTACCGGGTATTCTCCGTTTATCCAGGATGCCCAGGAGTGCTGACATCTTCGAGGAGATGGCTGAGAGATCAGACAGGGGATCCAGCATGGTTTCCAGATATCGCAGTTCCCATTCCAGATCTTTCCTGCCCCGGTTTCGGAGAAAGTTTTCCACAATTTCCGCGTCATCATCTCCTTCTTCCAGCAGCTCTTCTTTAGAAAGCAGTATGCCGTATTCAGTAATCCCCGGGTCTTCGAATTCAGAGCTTATGCCCGGGTTCATCGTGATTCGTATCCGCTCCGACCGCCGTTTAAGGGTCTGGCGAATGGCGAACAGTCCCGAGGCAAAGCGAAGGCGCAGGAAGCTGAGGTAAAATCCCAGTGAAGCCTGCTGTCTTTTATCACCGTTGCTGACAATCCGGGCGCTGAGTTTCCTGCAGTATTCTTCTAACTGATCATAGCATGTCTGTTCCTGCGGGGTAAATGTTATCCTGGGGAGCGGAAGGATAACCCGTTCCGCCAGATTCGCGGTTAACTGATTTTTTTCCCTGTAGATTTCCAGCAGGGATCGTGTATGCCGGAGCATCACCCTGGAAAGGGGAGACGCGGAAAAAATAAGCCGCTGAACGCCTTTCAGTTCCCTGTCTCGCGGGGGGAGGCCGTGTTCGAGCCATCTACGCACTGACGAGCGAATCCGGCCATCAATAACCGTCTCCCGGAGATACTTATAATAATCAGGATCATGTATCTCAACATCCAGGACAGACTTTCGCAGGAAGGCCCATTCTTCTTCCGATATCGGTTTTCCCCGTACCAGCCGACCCAGTATATCGTAACAGGTGTTCGCTAGCCCGGGACTGTCCCGAAATGCTCCTGCCCGGCGGGTAAAACGGATGAGGTCAAAAACCTCTGCGGGGTGCATTTGCATGGGGGTTGCCGTGGACAGGAGGAGGCATTTTGTTTTGGGCCGCAATTGTTCGGCAATGGTCTTATAAAGTTTGTTAAACCGGGGTTCTGCCCGATAACCTTGTGAGGAACTGATCTGCCGGGCGTAATGGGCTTCATCTAAAAGAACCAGATCAAAATCCTCGGCATATCGGAGGTCCTTCTGACGTTCGGGCCGGACCAGCAATCCTGTGGATATAATGTTCAGATCCGGGGAATACAGGGACCTTGAGGATTTATGGGTTTTGTAAGGCAGCAGAAATTCATGCCGGGGATGTGTGCCGCCCAGCGCGCGACCAAAGGGGAGCAGGGTTTTGCCTGCCATTTCACGATGCCATTGCCCGGTCAGGCTTGCGGGGCAAGCAATCAGCACACGCCTGACAAGGCCGGAAAGATATAATGAACGGATGACAAGACCCGCTTCGATGGTCTTGCCAAGCCCGACTTCGTCACAAAGCAGGTAACTGTGGGGCCATGTGGAAATCAGCCGTCTTGCCACAACATCCTGATGGGGCCAGGGGGTGACGGGTGCCGTTTCCATTCCTGCAAACCGGCCCCCGGGAAGCCTGGGGGCATCCTTTATAAGTGCAAAGCGTAAAAATTCAATGGGAGAAGGCGGCGCGACTTTCAGTGCGGCCGCGCTGGAGCCGTCAATCTCCAAGGGGCGTCTGATACCTTCGGCGATTCTTACCAGCCGGCAATTCACAGCTTCGGGAAGTGTCAGTACCTGGAACGCGGGATTCTGATTGTCCCAGATCAGTTCGAACTCTTTCTCAGCCTCATCGGCCCGGAGCCTTTCTGACTCTCCTTTCCAGTCGCAGTGGACATCAATGTTCTCAGCATTGAGGGTAAGCGCGGCACGGGATTCATTCAGGGAGCCGGATATATAAATCCGGTTTTCGTGACCATCCGTGAATATTCCCCATTTCTCATGGACATAGCCGTCTGCCAGGGAATCAATGGCCAGGGCTTCGCCGGTCTGAGCATGAACACGGAAAGCCACGCGGATCTCCAAAATCTTTTTCCGAATAAGATATCCCAGGAGCCGGACGCCGTTCCTGGTTCCCTCGGGCCATGTGTCGAACTGATCCAGTTCAGAATTAAGCGCGCCTTCGAACCCCGTATTCTGAATTTCGGAACACGTATTCCTGCTTGCCCTGAGAATAGCGGTAACATCTTCCGGTGAGAGGTCAGCGCCGACAATGAACCGGGCCTTTCCGTTATTGTTAAAAAATGCTGAAAATCCTTGTGAAGCCGCTGCCAGGGAAGAAGAACGAAAATATCCCGCGACCCGGTCATAGCGCACAGAACGTTCCAGTACAGGGATATAGAAGTCATGCAGGATATTGACCGGTTTTCCCTGGGAAACAACGGAGGAAGTTCGATAGGAAATACGCCAGGGATATGTTTTATAGTTTCGGTTCAAGGATAATCTTTTTGTGATGCGTAATGCGTAATGCGTGAAGCGTGAAACGTGAAACGTGATCGTAACACGTAAATTCCTTATCCATCAAGTATCAGTTATCACGCATCACGTATCACGTATCACGTATCACGTATCACGCTTCACGTATCATGTATCATGTATCATGTATCACGTATCACGCATCACGTATCACGTATCACGTATCACGTATCATGTATCACGTATCACGTATCACGCTTCACGTATCACGCATTACGCATCACGCATCACGCATTACGCATCACGCATCACGCTTCACGCATCACGTTTCATCTCACAATTTCATCGCACAAACTTTTCATTTCTTTTGCAGCCTTGCTGTTAGGAGCATATTCAACTACGGAAAGACCTGCTCCGGCCGCGTTGACATAAGCCATGCGGTGGGCAATCTCGGTATTGAAGATTCCCATTTTAAGTTCTGCCAGTGTGTTTCTGATATCCCGGCCCACAAGGGTTCCTGCGATTTTTTTAGAAATAACCAGGGCGCCGATCAGGTTTTTATTGTGCTCTTTTGCCTTTCTGACAAGCTGAATAATGTCGTTACTTGCCCATATGTCAAATGGTGACGGTGTTATCGGGATAATGGCAAGGTTGGCTCCCAGGAGCGTTGACCATGTGGCATCTCCTATGCCCGGGGGCGTGTCAATAACCGTGTGCTGATATCCCTTTGCCAGTTTCCTGATAAGATTGGTCAGGGGATCGGGGTAAGGTTTGACGTCAAATGTCTTATTATCCGCTATGGACTTCCATTTCAGGACACTTCCCTGCGGATCAGCATCAATGAGCAGGGTTCTATATCCCTTACCTGCGATACAATAAGACAGATTGATCGCTACAGTTGTTTTCCCTACCCCTCCTTTCTCGTTAACTATGGTGATTATCATCTGCTATTGCTGTTGTTATTTGCTATTACTGTCAATAGATTGAAAATTGGCCCGGGTTTCGGAACCGTCGCCAGTTTTCTATCATCACATTCCGGACGGAGATTTCAGAAAAAGAATAAATTCCTGCTTAGGTATTTCCCAAAAATTAATATACCCGGCGGTATCTTGCTCTCGCTCCTGCTCCTGCCTGATAAAGAGCAAGAGCAAGAGCAAGATAAAGAGCAAGATTAAAATTAAGGTCAGACGGGCAGCGTGGGCAGATTATTTATTGGGAAATCCCTTATTCCTGCTTATCCCTGCTTATAGGCAATCCCTGTAGATTCTTTATACCAGAAACATAAGAACCCTGCAAGAATTTCCCGTGTTCTTGCTGATTTTTCCTGCCCCGTGGTTATCTATATGGAAGTAGATGCCACTTTTTAAGTTCGTCCTTCCCTTTTTTAAAGGGGGCAGGGGAGATTTTCCATTGTAAGAAAAGGCTGTTACGGCAAAAATCCCCGGCCCTTTAAAAAAGGGGAATTTACGAATTGATGTACTATGATGCCATATGCCTGCCCGCTCAATAGCGATGGCTTGCGCCGGGGTTTCCACATTCCATCAAATTCAGTACGCTTCGAAACTGCTGTCATCAGAATCCAGGATTTCAATCATGGCCCTGCTTTTCTCTTTGCCGGATTCGAGGTTTTTTCTTCCTGATAGGTCTTATATTTTTCAGCGGCTTCTGATGTTCTGTTGGCATCCGTTTCCGTCTTTTCCTGATATGCCTCACGTATTTCATGAACATGATCATAAAACCGGAGAAGTACTTGCTTATGCTTTCGGAGATCACAAAGACGAGGTTTTTCTCAGGCTGGAGGAGCTTCTCGAACCTTTCGGGATAGTAAAATTTTATACTGAGGATATGGGAGGTTATGAACTAAATCTTAATCCTGAGAATCACGGAGTCGGTAAGAAAAATACTGATTATAGCGGATTTAGGGGGAGGCTGCCTTACAAGGCTTTGGCTCCGGTGTAAAAGCGGATTATAATAATTCACTTTTAAGGAGAAAATTCCGATGAATAAAAAAAATACACAGGTATCGGTTCCGCGGCAGAATCGCATGATAGTGAAGTGTCCCGAACTGTTTCCTCATGATGCAGAATATGGCTGGCGGACGAAGGACAGCCATGTATCGGAAAAACAGGGGATTAAAATTCGCCGTAAGACTGATCGGTTTCCAAAATACGGAGCGGAAAATCCGGTACAAAAAAACCGCTTCGCTCTGTTTTCGTACTCCTTCATTTCCCGAAGCCTGTCGGGGTAATACGAGTCAGTTTCAGAAATAATATCAGGGTGATAAGGGAATTCTCAAAAAAATAACTTATCCGCTGTTTTCAGGATACGGATGCACACGGATCATTTTCAGGAATGAAATCCGGGCCGGTTTTCCGGTCACAGGACAGTGACCGTGTTTATCCGTGTCCCCATACAGCGGGTATATTATTGAATTAGCGGGGTGCAAAGCTTGCTTTGCCTGTCGTTCGACTGAACTCACGCCGAAGCCGGGATTATTGCAAAGCAAGCCTTGCACTCCGCATTCGGAAATTTTCTGTACGCCCTGACGTTATTTCTTCTGTTCATTCTGTGAATCCGCGTTCTTTCATTGCTTTGCTTTTCTTGAAGTATGCCATGCCCGTTTTCATCTTCCGGAATCCGAGTGTCCGGTAGAAGCCTTCTTTTCCAGGTGTTGCGTATAGAATGACGTTGCAATGCGATATCCGGGATAAGATGTTATTCATGATAGTCTTTCCGAGTCCCTTCCCCTGGAATTCAGGGAGAACCGCACAATCATAGACAGCAGCCTGATAGACGCCATCAGAAATCGCTCTGCCAAAACCGATCAGTTGTTCAGCATGATAGATAAATACAGTAGTATGGCTGGCTTCAAATGCTCTCCTGTGCATATCAGGCTCGTAGTACGCCATTCCGACACATTTCAGTGTTTCTGACACTGTCTTCCAGTCCACCCCGGTACAATCATACTTAACGTCTGTTTCCATTAAAGACCTCATTGTTATTCGAACAGTGGATTCCGGGTTAAAATCGGAAAACATCCGTTTTCCGATTTTCCACGGAATGACAGTATGTTAAAGTGTCATTCCGGGGAAAATTAAAAACGGATGTTTTTTTAATTTTAACCCGGAATCCATGCAAGGGGTTATCGGAAAGTTTTCGATCTACTGAAAGTGACAAATGAAAGGATGCCTGCGATGGTTATGTTTTTTTGGCAGTGTTCTACTTCGGGATATCCTATTATAAAGCATAGCCAGAAGTAGACTACCGTTTTTTAATCAAAACCAAAAATTGCTGACTGAATCTTTTTGACACTATCAATCGCTATTGCATTAAGATTCATATAGAATCTGAGTCCGCGCGTTTTCTTTTGATATTCTCTTGCATCATCTTCTGACCAGAAGAAAAGTGACTTCCGTCAGAATATGTCCACAATGCTCGGCTCTTTTGTCTTTGCAGTATTCATTAATGCCAGGCAGAACATGGGATCGGAACCGTCAGCCACACTTGTGATATTCAGTTCGCTGTCAACTTCGATCTCAATCTGCCTGCCGCTGTTGGCGCACTTTGAATGAATCGTAAAGGACAATTCCTTGTTTTGTAATCTCCCATACACGAAAGGAGTCGCAAAAGCGTCCACCGCTCAGGCAGCAAAGAATCGCTCACCGGTTGAGGCGGTCATCCGGCAACCGGTGTTCTCCAGGGAAAGAGGATATGCCCAGTTTATCCCCTTGCCATCTGCCCGATACAAGAAGGTTTTCATATCTTCCAGCTTATCAATTATTTTCAGCACCCGGTCTGTCTGCATACAAAGCTCTACGGCTATTAATTCCGGGGTAATGGGTTTCTTGGCAACCGCCATTTTTACAACAACAAAATGATGAACCCGGCGTTCCTCCTCTGATAAACAAACAGCCTTTGCCCTGGCACCTCTGATGCTTTTCTTCATCCCTTTTGATGAAAGAGCCAGCGGTACCGGCAGCATGAACCCTCTGAATCCCATGTACACTTTACGTTTCAAATAATTTTTCATGAATTTACTCTCACTATTCTCCCGTTTCGTTTAAAGCGGAAGCTTCAGGCTCGGACGGATGCCGTATCAGCGGATGTCACATATCTCATAACATCAGCTTTTTTACCTGGCTGAAATATATGCTTATTTCAGATTCTCCAAATCTGCCAAATCCTGATAGCGTCCTGCAATTTTTTTAGTTTCCCTCAGATTCGGCAGATCAATAAAATTTATTTTCACATGGTCTGCCGTAACTTCCGAGCGGGAATCATAACATTCCTGAAAATCCATATTTTCCAGTGAGGTAAGCAGATCAATTCTGTTAGGCGGATAACCGAGCTGAATTATCTGATTCGGAACAAGAAAATCTGCGGTTTGCAATCCAGTGAACCGAACCCGAACTGCTCAAGCGCCTTCACTGCCCGGGCTGCGTTCTCTTCTGTCAGTTCTAACCAGATGTCAATATCTTTGGTATAACGGGGATGTCCGTGAAATGCTACTACACCACTTTTTAAGTTCGTCCCCCCCTTTTTTAAAGGGGGCAGGGGGATTTTACGTTGCTAAAAAAAGGTGTTACGGCAGAAATCCCCCCCGGCCCCCCTTTAAAAAAGGGGGGAGGAATTTACGAATCGGTGTACTACCGCATAACCTCCGACAACGAGATAGCGGACTTTGTTATCGTTTAACGACTGTATAAATTCTCTGAAGTCTTTGTTCAGTATCATCTTTCCATCCGTTATGTTCCTGCCTGATTTCTTCCAGACAGGCCAGCCGTTCTTCATAACTTTTACTCTGCCAGTAGGCAAAATCGCTCGGCTGATTCTTTATGCTTACTTTCCTGCAAACTTTTGCAATTTTGCGTATATTTTCCATATTAGCCGTTTCTTTCCGGGTCACAATTAATTATGAAATCCGGCATAGCTTTTTTGTGAAAGGCCGGGGGATTTTTTTATCAGGACTTTCGGCATCTTTATATAAAAGCTGAAAAGTAGTACACCACTTTTTAAGTTCGTCCCCCCCTTTTTAAAGGGGGCCGGGGGGATTTTATGTTACAAAAAAAGGGTGTTGCGGCAGAAATCCCCCCCCGGCCCCCCTTTAAAAAAGGGGGGGACGAACTTAAAAAGTGGCGTATTTATATTTACAAGTTAGGGGAGTGATTTTCAGTCCCGGACGACTGAAAATAGCCCGGCAATTCATTGCCGGGTGAGTATTCCGGATCATCACGTCCCTCCGGGACTGCTCCTCCAAGTTGTAAATGCGCCCTTTACACTTTTTACGGCTGTAGAACAATTTTTCAAATTGTTTAAACGATTTGAAAAATCGTTCTACATTAACCAAAAGATTATCCGACTGCTTGAAATTCCGTAAGGTTATAAATTATTTTCAGTTTTTACTTTGAAGTTTTACTGTCAGGAAAGAACTGCCTCTATCTCCTCCCAGAATCTTCCATTAAGGCTGACCCTGAGACGGAAGGCTGGAATTTTTGCTACCATTTTACACGCGTTACTGAATATTTCCTGCCTGAATTTCCTTTGAAGAGGCTTATCTGCCCTCGCCCAGAATTTCCGACAGGTCTGAATCGCGGAATCAACAATACATGCTACAGCATGACCTGCTCCCAAGGACAGAACAGCGTCCGTGTCTGCCTGTTCGATAAAAAAGATAGCGGCAATGGGTACGGAATGTTGCACATCCCATGTTTTTGTTGAATTCCGCCAGAGATAGTCACTCCATGTGGGGAAGGGATGGGCCATGTATTTATCCCGGGGGTCACACACCACCAGCACCTCATCATCACACAGGGCAACCCAAGGATCAGGCAGACGGCGGCAGCATGTTGATTTACCTGCATTACCGTAGCCTGCCAGCAGGATTCCCTTTCCATCCCGTTTTGCCAGTCCTGCATGAAAAGGCAGCCCGCCTTTTTCTATGCTCCGCTGAAAGAAGGGCTGGACAGAGTTCCACATGTTTGCAATTTCAGAAAGTTCTTCTTTCTCGTTATCCAGTTCACATATGGCATCGGGAAACGCGTGGTCATACCACACACGCATTGACTTATGAGGATAGGAAATATTCGGAAGGGTTAAATCCCGGACCGATTGTCCGGCATTATCGTCCGGCTTCATATAGCGGAGGTGGTGAGATCCCGGCTCGTCCTGCCCGGGTTCGAGCTGTAAAATAGAAGCAAATTTGGAAAGCCACGGGGCCATTTGGGCATGGGCTGAAAGTACCCACCGGGAGTTGTCAGCCAGTGACAGTGTAAACATTTCCCCGGGTTCGGAAGGCATCTTTTCTTCCGGTGATAACTTCTTCAATCCGCCCTCCTTCAGAAACCGTTCGGCTCATGAAAAATTTTCGTCTGAACAATAAATAATAAATGCCGGAGAGAAATTTCCCCCCGGCAAGTTTCAAAGCATTGCTTCTATAGCTGCTGACAGCATATTACGGATTCGGATTGCCTCCGTTATTACAAGCGGTGGACCCGACTGCAGCATTTTCCAAAACAGCACCTGAGCCATCCTGACAATAGGTGCCTCCTCTGGTTGTCGTGTCTCCGTTACCTGTACAACATCCTACATCACTAAACAAGTCGCCTCCGTCCACACAACTGACACACCCACCCAAAGCAGCTCCGCTGCCTAAGCGGATCAGACACGGTTTTTCCCATTTCATATCAAATCCCTCCGTTCGACAAATAAATTACATTTAACCTGCAAGCAACGAGGCACTTCAACCGCTACCCGCATAAGACCGTAAATAATAAATTACCAAATCACAAATAAATCACAAACACCAAAACACCAAATTCGTTTTGTGATTTGATTTTTGGGCATCCTTCACATAAAAGCTGAAAAGCAGTTTACAC
>JAUCGG010000027.1:37199-38615 GCA_030378015.1 Desulfococcaceae bacterium HSG8 | reverse complement strand
GTCATTTTTTTCTGATTAATTATTAATATTAAATTAAAAATACTTAGTTATAAACTATAATTCTTATTGTCCGCTTGTCAATGATAACAGAAATTTTTCTATGCAAAAACTTTTGTCCATGTACTTACCGGAAATGGCGAGATAGAAAAATGGCGGAGTAAGCCCCGCCCTGCAACTTACAAAAAGTCCCTGCAGAAAGAGGATTCCCATGTATCGCATATTTTCTTCCGCCATTTTTTCGGAATACTGTCATATATTGTTTTCAGGCGTTCTCTGCGTGTTTTATCTTTCAGACACAGTTCTCCGATATTCCCGGCCGACAGCAGGTCTCTGTCTCTTTTCGCTGTGTTTCTGCGTTTCCGGCTGACAAGGATTTTGTGAAGAACATAAGCTTCCGGCTCGGGTAAGCGGATTCCGATGTCTCCGTCCTTCATCCGAAAACTGAAGTCCTGAAGCAGAGTCAGATACGCGAGTCCTTCCGCATTGATATTCAGTTCCCTGATCTCACAAGGTGTATTCCTTTTACGACCGGCAGGGGTGATAAATTGTATCTCAGGATCAGGATGAACATACTTTACAAGTCCTGTGTGATAATCAAAATCATTGTCAAATCCGATCCGGTTCAGAATCTGCGTCACATCAGCCGTTTTCCTGATAAGCGGTCGGCTCGGTACAAGAAAATCTATGTCCGAAGTTCTGATAAGCGGGACTTCCGGAGCGTTATCAAACAGAATCCGGTAATAATACTGGCACCAGCTTCCTGCAAGAATGAGCTTTTCAAGAACGCCCGCGTTCTGCAATTCCCTGAGAACCGTATGAAACAGATCATATTTTTCTTCCATGCAGCACCTTCCTGATTTCTGTCAGGTCTTTTTTCACCTGTCTCAGCTTATCCTCGTACAATTTCCGGCATCGGACTTTTTCAATTACTGCTTTTGCATTTTCCGAATCTTCGGGACCCACATACTCGGATACCACCTTGTCTTTCTGACGGTATGCAAGATACAGATATTTTTTCCGGCCTCTTTTTTTTATCGAAACACTTCCTTTCGGGAGTGAGCTGATCTGTGCATGATACTTTCCGGACAATGATTCAAGCCGCTGATATTCTTCTTCCATAACACTTCGGATATAGCTCATCCGACCCTCCTTCATATCTCTGTTGCCCAACGTTCTATAATTTTGTATACGGTGTTGGGCAATGAATGTCAACTCTGAATCCTTAAAAAAAGGTCGCTCGGAATAAATCCGGATAAATTCTCGGCTGAAATTGTAGGGTGGGGCTTGCCCACCGATGTCTCATTAATGTTCATATCGGACATATCAGGCATACCGGAAATGGCGATATGGGAAAATGGTGGGGCAAGCCCCACCCTACAGTGGCTCCGCCCGGAGATGAATCTCCGGGCTGAATCA
>JAUCGG010000027.1:0-37105 GCA_030378015.1 Desulfococcaceae bacterium HSG8 | reverse complement strand
TACGGTGGCTCCGCCCGGAGATGAATCTCCGGGCTGAATCATTAAAAGCCGGGTAAACCCGGCTCCCGGTCACGGATTAAGCCCCTCATCTGGATAAATTCCCGGCTGAAATTGTAGGGTGGGGCTTGCCCCACCGATGTCTCATTAATGTTCATATCGGACATATCAGGCATACCGGAAATGGCGATATGGGAAAATGGTGGGGCAAGCCCCACCCTACAGCCGGAAACCCGATTTTCAAAAAAAATCGCGCGGGATGCTCCGCTACGTAATTCTGCTCTCCCCTTCGGCAGGCTCAGGGACAGTGAGCCTGTCGAACTGCGCCATCCCCCTGAGAGCAGAATTCCTCCGCTCCGCACAAAGAATAAAAGGGAGAAAGCGTAACTCAGGGTGCTGCCCTCACGAGACGAAAACCGAGGTCGTAGTCGCGAAGGCCGGGGCGGTAGTGGTTGCGAAGCGCACACCGGCAATACCGAGCGGTGTTGCCGAAATAACCGCCGCGAAACACCCGGAGCGAGCCTGTTTCGGCGCCGGTAGGATTGACAACAGTGTCAGAAGGATAATCGCCGAACCAGTCACGACACCACTCCCGCACATTCCCGCTCATCTCCCGGACTCCGTAAGGACTTTCACCTTTCGGAAAACACCCGACCGCGCTTGTTGTACCGATCCCCGTATCATTGTAATTCATTTTATCCGTATCAGCCTCATCTCCCCAGGGATAGATACGCCCGTCCGTTCCCCTGGCAGCTTTCTCCCATTCTGCTTCGGTGGGCAGTCTTATCTGCCAGTCCCGGTCTTTCAGCTTCTCAGTCAGCCATTCGCAATATGCAACAGCATCATCCCAGGATACCTCGACAACCGGATGATTGTCCGCGGTATTCCGTCTGTCCCATCCTTCTGTCTCAAGCCCCGTATCCTGCATGAAAACTCTGAACTGAGCCACAGTGACAGGATAACGGGAGATGTGATACTCGGATAACTTCACCGTATGCTGAGGGGATTCATCATCCCATGCGCCGGCATCCTGCTCTTTGTCGCTACCCATAAGGAACTCTCCCGCGGGAATCTTCACAAATCCGAGTTCCTCATCCTTCGGCAGATAAAACATATCCGGATCAGACCGGGGATCGCCCAGAACAGCGAGATTATTCCCTGCGATTGCCCGTTCCGTGGCAGGCAGCAGATTTTCTTCCATGATCCGCAGCAGCCATTTCCTTATCCTCTCAAGCTTGGCCCGGTTGCGAGGAGACACTTTGCTCATATCGGCAATCTCCGAAAGAGCCTGACCCGCTATATGCGCTCCCCATACATCCGGCGTATCTGCTTCCGGATCATCCGGCTCCCGATAGCACAGAGCCTCGGCCAGTGACCAGACAGTTGAGGAACTCCCCCGTGCCGCCTTGGCCCCCGCAAGCAGACAGACCTCCCGCCAGCGGTTCGGCTCTTCTCTGCACAGTTCGGAAACCAGGTCAGGATAATCAGTATCCGTCAGATAACAGGCTGCCAGATATTCCTGGAACGTGCGGTGAGGAAAGCTGTAAATCTTCACGCCCCTCGGCAGCAGCACACCGGCCCGGTTGCTCAGGTATCTCATGAGTTCTTTGTGTCTGACATCCGGATTGTCGCTCAGTTCCCACAACCCCTGAACAAGATTGCTCTCGGCAATGTCCGCGACGCCCGTAAGCTCAGGCTGGCCCGCATGTGCATTGTAAGCCAGGGTGTTGAGCATCCCCCGCATCTTATCCCGGTCTGTCTTCAGCCATTCGATGAGGCTCGGCTGCACCACAACGGGCCTGCTTTCCTTATCCCGGACGATCTTGGGGCGTTCCCACCAGTCCAGGAGCAGATCGGCTGTAGCGGCGTAGAGTTCCTCCCGCTTTTCCGGCAGGCTTCCCCCGCGCCACGAATGCAGGCTTGCCATAAGTGTCAGAAGCAGGGGACGCTCTGCCAGTTCTCTCAGGCGGGTGCTGGAAAAGATGGCCCGTTTCAGCAGTTCGGCCCTGCCCTGCGCGTCGTCGGCATTGCGTCTTTTCAGTTCCGCGAAATGAGCATACCAGCGGTGAACAAAACCCCGTATCTGTCCGTTGCTGAACGGCGCGAGAACCGATTCATACAGACCGGGAATCCGCCAGTCCTGTTTCTGATACGCATAAGTCCGGCTTGTCACAAGAACCCGGCATAACCGGAATGTCTTCATGAAGTCTTCGACCACTGCTCTGATCCGAACCCTCCGATCATCTGCTTCCGGCACTTCGTCCAGGCCGTCGAGCATGAGCAGGCCGCCTTTTTCCTGCAATTCCCGTTTCATATACGGCCCGAACTCGGACAGTTCCGCCTTTTCCAGTTCGTCTGTGATGAACTGCCAGAGGTCGGATGCGGATGCCCCGCTGTCCGGAAGGTTCCTTGCTGCGAAATCCCGGAGGATGACCCGGACAGGCAGGAGCGGGCCGTGTTCCCAGGGCTGGCGTTCCTGTTCTGCTTCGTCTTCATCATCTTCGTCATCCGGGGGGATCGGACGGGTCAGCAGTTCAAGGTTTGCATCGGGATTCCCAAGGGATTCACCGGCAAGACAGAGAGCGGCAAAGTTCACAAAAGTTGTCTTGCCGCTCCCGGGATCACCCAAAAGAACAGCGTGCTGATGGTGGTTCGCTACCTCCAGCGCGGAAACCCGGCGGGTCTCACGGGTTTTCATCATTTCCGGCTCACGGCCTTCGGAGCTTTTGGTAAGCAGGGCAGTATAGATGGCCCCGAGATTCAGGCGTTCCGTATCGCAGGTCGCTGATTCGGGGTCAATGCCTTCCAGTGAGAGGATGCCCGCGTCGCACAGGAGGCGGTAGAGATAGGCGTTCCGCATCTTTTCCGGATCAGGCTTATCTTCTTTTTCGGGAGCAGCGTGGAAATGCTGGGTGACATTATCTGCTTTTCCGACATGGGTGACGCTCTTAATCTGATGTGCTTTTACAGCGGTTCCGTGATCTTTTGCAGTGACAGCATCGCCGGCGCTTTCGATGCCGATCCGATCTCCCTGATGTATATCGCCTTCCACCCTGGCATGATCACCGATAATACCGACATTACTCTTTTCCGAACGAATCAGGGTTTCCGATGCTCTGAGGATGTCTTTATCCCGGTCCGCGCCGGTCTCGGCCAGTGAATGCTTCAGGGGAGTTTTCCATACTTCCGGCAGCTTTTCATATTGCTCAAGTGCCACCAGAGCCTCCGGTTTGTCAGCAAACAGGTTCCGAAGCAGTGATTTCAGATCGGCATATCCCTCTGTCTTATCAGTACCCCCGGCTCCGGTTTCCAGAGCATGGATGATGATGCCCGTTCTCACATCTCCGATGACATCTTCCACGGCTTTCCCGGCCTCCGCCCCTCGACAAGTCTCCAGGGCATTTTCAAGCACAATGATCAGGGGATTTTCCCCGGTACTGAGGCTGCCCAGTTTTCCTAGCTGGGTGATGATGTTCGAGATGTCTGTACGGGCATTGTCGCTGCGGTTCAGACTGCTGACAATCTGCGGCGGAATACCGGCAAGAAGCGCGTCCCGTCCCTCCTTGTGAGCGGCGGAGGGTAAGGCGATCAGCGCGCTGACAATTTTCTGATGAAGTTTGCTGTCAGGTATCAATATTATTCTCCTCGGCAGTCAGTTGAAATGAGACAGAAATGCAGGGCGGACGGAGCGAAGCGCAGCCCGCCGTTAATTGCAACTTCGGTTCTTCGGGGGATTTATCCGGATTTATCCCTCGGCGAAATTCTTTTTCCGGTTTTTACGCTGCCATGCGGGTTTCATATTCGGCAACCCGGACAAATGCAAACAGCAGATCGGCAAAATCCGGGTTCTCAAGATGTGCCTGTGCAGGTTGTTTTTCCGGCACCGGTTTGCCTGTTTCCTGATAAGCTTCCAGATTGATTTTTATAGCTTCGGCAGCCGCGCTTTTCGCGTCTTCAAGGGTTTCCCCGTATGTGATTACGGCAAGGTCGGGAACCTGGACCGCGAAGCCTGTTCCTGCCTGCTCCAGCACGATAAGATAACGCATTATTTTATCTCCAGTTTCAGTTTTTTCACAGTGTCTGCCGCACGTCCGACAGGAACGTCTTTCTGCGGATGGACGATTGTTACTATGAAACGGCTTTCGTCATGTTTGAAATTGTGATGGTCACCTCTGATACTGGTCAGTTCCCATCCGTACTGTTTTGCAAGTTTTATCAGTTCTCTGCCTGTATATCGTTTCGGCATGTTGTTACGTTCTTATTATCAGCAAAATCAGGAGGATCAATCTCTCCGGCTGAAAGCGAAAGGATGCTGAAGCAACCTGAACCGTTAAAATTCCTTCAGGTTTCGGCGTGAACTCAGACTTCGGCGGGTTCTGCCGAACCGTCGAAAGGCTGCTTCAGCTTTCAGCCGGATTTATCCCTCGGCAGTTAAGCGGCGGTTTTCGCGTCTGCTATCACTCTTTTCAGCTTTTTAAAATGGTTATCCAGGGTTTTTTTCCTGCGCATCCGCGCCTCATTCCCGGCCTCTTTTATCAGTAAGTCCAGTTGTTTCAGTTGTTCTTCTCTCTTATTCTGTATGCACATTATCGTCATTTCAAAAAAATCGCCTGGCCGGTTTGTGCAGGGAAACTCAGGCTGCTTCGGCAAAACAGTCAGGTTCCGCCCGGATAAACGTGAACACATCTCCGGCTTCCGTATTTATCTCGCCAAGATGGACTTCCGGGCCCCGGGCCGGGGGGACGGGATCACCGTCTTCGAGAAGTCCTTCTATGTGGAAGCAGAGGGCTTCTTCCATGTTCCGGATTGTCTCTTCAAGGGTTCTGCCGGTTGTGATACATCCTGGCATATCCGGGCAGTATGCGCTGTGATTTTTCCCGCCTTTCTCAATTATGACCATGTAATATTGCATAAGAGGTTCACCTTACAACTGACAATTTCCTGATGAAGCTGGCTGTCAGGTATCATTTGTACAGTTCCTCAAACTCTCCCGGTTTGAAATCCCTGTCTTTCGGCTCGCGTATTTCTCCTTCTTCGTCCCAGTAAACATAGTCACATTTTATGCCGTCAATCTTCCATTTATCCCGGGATGTGCAGTAAAGTCTGGCTCCTGTTATATTTGCTCTGAGAAGGATTGCTCTGAGGTTTGCGCCGATAAGACGTAAGTCTCTGAGGTCTGCGCCTCTGAGGTTTGCGCCGATACCGCTGAGATTTGCACTGAGATCAGGTCTTAGATCATGATTCTCCACCAGCCGCTCATTCTCCACCAGCCACTTATCCCAAGCCTCAGCACCTCGTCTGATAATCACAAAATGTTCTTCGTCAGCCATAGTTCTTACCTATTCCCTCGCAAGATAAAGAGTCAGTTCCCGCAACATCCGGCATCTGTCAGCCATTGTTTGTCTCCTTTGTCACTTCTGTTATTTCTCCTGCCTCTTATCATATTCCGCTTGTACCCTTCTGAGCATGTCCACGTATTCCTCCTGGCTGATAATCCCCTTCTCAATCAGCAGTCTTGTCAGAGCTTCTGTCTGAATGATCTCTGATATCAGCAGTTCCTTGAAGGTTGCGGTTTCTTTTTCATCAAGCTTTGTTTCCATGTTTATCCTCGGCACGAACTACCACAAACCCGCTTTCTGGCAGGCTTATTTCACAACAGAATTTTCATTCCCCCTGGATTTTTTCAATCCTCTTGCATCTTTCGCATTCCCATTTATCCACCGGGTCGGAGCGATCCCAGGCATCGAATAATTTCTTGCTGGCCTTCCCGATAATCCCCGGATCAGCGTCAGAACTGATGAGAAATTAACCTTTCCAATTTTCTGTCCAGACATCATAAACGTGCTGAAGTGCGTCGTTTATGTCGTCAAAAATCTCGTCATCCTGCCGGGCGAGTCCGGAGTCCCAGCTTTCAAACTTCCGGGTTTCTATGTTGTACGCCAGGCTGAAAATTTCGTCATCTGCGAACACTATCAGATGACGCGGCGTATATTGGTTGTTGTTCATACACAACTCAGGATCGCTATGAATAGTTGTGTATTCATCTAATTTTTCAGCCATTTCGTCGGTTCTCTCGCCGACTATCCAATTACAAAACTCTTCATAGGTTTTGTAATCTGATTTGTCAGTATTTTTTAAAATGTGCATAAAAATTTCTCCCTATTGTCAAGTACCCCCTCGCAAGATAAAAAGTCAGTTCCCGCAGCACCCGGCATCTGTCCAACCCGGCCTGGGGAATCCGGCAGGTTGTCAGAGCGTCTGCGAGTCTGCGCTCTCTGTACCATCCCGTGTGATAGTCCCCGGCATTATACCACATTTCAAAAATATCTCTGAGGCAGTGAACTTCCATCGTTTCAAACATCATGACCTTGTGCTTCCGGAAGAAACCATCCAGCATCTGCATAACCCGGAACTTCCCCCAGATAACAACATGATTCCGGTTCAGGATAGTGTTCATTTTACCCGGGACATCGGCACATTCTGAATTCAGAATGACGCTACCACGGATATTAATCACAGATACGGCGTCATTCCGGATGTCTGCAAACAGCGGACTCATGCCTATTATGCGCCGGATACTGTCTGCAATGGACGGTGATCCGGAGTCATCACGCGCCAGGGCATGGCAGTCAGCGCACAGAGTCAGCAGATCGTTGGTTTCATGATCCCAGGGTTCACGTCCGACTCTGTATCTGGCATGGTGGACGCATAGCTTTTTGTCAGATGATCCGCAGACCAGGCATTTCCAGTTGTCCAGTCCGAATATTTCCAGACGCTTCTTTTGCCATCTTGGGTCTTTCAGCTTTTCGATGTAATGTTGTGACATCAGATGATCAGGTCAGTCATCTTTTGTACATTTCCTCGAACTCACCCGATCTGAAGCCTTCGCGTATTTCTCCTTCTTCGTCCCAGTAAACATAGTCACACTTTATGCCATTGATCTTCCAGTTATCCTTTTTTATGCTGTAAAGCCTTGCTCCTGCTATATTTGCACCGCTGAGGTTTGCGTTGCCGAGGTCCGCGCATCTGAGGTCTGCGCTGATGAGGTTTGCGCCGCTGAGGTCTGCGCTGTTGAGGTCTGCGTTGCTGAGGTATGCTTCTCTGAGGTCTGCGGCGCTGAGGTCTGCGCAGCTAAGGTCTGCGAATACGAGGTCTGCTTCGCCGAGTTTTGCTTTGCCGAGGTCTGCGCCGATGAGGCTTGCGCCTCTGAGGTTTGCTTTGACGAGGCTTGCGCCACTGAGGTTTGCGTTGCGGAAGTCTGAGTGGCTGAGGTTTGCACCGCTGAGGTCTGCGCCTCTGAGGTCTGCTTCTCTGAGGTCTGCTCCCATAAGATGCTCCTTTTTCCACTTATTCCAAGCCGGAACCCCCTGCTGTATGATAATTTCAAGATGTTCTTTATCAGCCATTATTTATCTCCTTTGTATTTGTTTTTTTTACCGTTTCCCCTGCCTATACTACGCTTTTCAGTTTCAGATGCTCAGGTCAAATTCCCGCTTCAGCCGGTCGGACTCGGCTACCATGACATAGACATCCGGAGCTATTCTCAGAAGCGCATCTTCCGGCTTTTCACCCCTCGAAAAATCCCCTTGCAGCATCCCCGCGATTGCTTCCTCATCCGGATAATCAGCATAAGCCGCAAAGAAGCCGGAAAGCCAATCTTTCAAAGCTTCATGCTCGTTATCCGGTATGTGATCATCAGATACCGAACCGCCTTTCAGACTCGCCCATCCCGCGCCGTACCAGCCGTATTCGGGTTCTTTCATAATGCTTCCTCATAGTCTCATTGTCCGGAACGAACCGCGCGAACATACATGAAGTCATACGGGTCATCCGGTTCATTCCAACGCACGAGGCCGACGTTGAACCCGACGTGGGCGTGCCACGCCCAGCGGGCCGAGGCCACACGCGGCTCAACATCATCATCATCGTCATCTACTATATTGCCGTACTTATCGTAGGTTATCTCTCTGTCAGAACTCCAATACCAGCACCGTTTTCCGTCAAATACAGGATGAATGTAAAGACTGTATACATTTTTATTTTCAAGCAAAGATTCCAGTTCCTCAAGTGTCGGCAGTCTCCAATCATTGTATCCGGCAAACCGCCTACTGCTGAGATCATCAATATAAGCCTGCGCTTCCTCAAAATTCATCCGGCTATCTGACTGCTGCCACATCAGGTTCAGGAGAGGGGATTCATTTTATCGGCTCGGATTGCCGAATCCGAACCGGATTACTGAGAGCGTCCCGAACCGCTTTTTTCAGTTTTTCTCTATGCTCCCTCATAGCTTTTTCCCTGCGCTTCCGCGCTGCTTCACCGGCCTGTTTTATCAGTATTTCCAATTGTTTCTCTCCGTCTTTTTTCATATTTGCACTCCTGTCTGTATTGCGGAAAGCATATCTTCTGCCCAGGGATCGGTATCTGTTTCCGAGTTGTCGTAAAAATAGACCCGGTCAGCCAGAGGCAGAACCCGGACACAGCAGGAAACAGATCGGTAGTACCTGCTGATAATTTTAGGAATAGGAACGTCATGGCCGCCTTCCATCACTCTTTGCGCGACTCTCTGTGCATTGATTGCAGGGTTATCTGTGCAGACAAAAAAAATCCGGACAAAGAACCCGGCAGCTTTTGCCCGTCGGACAAATTCAACCTTTTCCTCTGTGGAAAAAACGGTTTCAAAAGCCATGCTGACCATATCGGCCAGGCAGCTTTCCCGGATACTTTTTGCTTTGTTCGCAGCCCTGATAACTGCTTCCGGAGAGTTCCAGTCTCCGAATTCTTCCTGGGCGATAAAATCAGGATTGATGTATTCACATCCTTCCATCCACTCATGGCGCAACAGTTTTTCAGTGATGGTTGTTTTCCCTGATCCGTTCGGGCCGGCAACAATAATCAGTCCCGGTTTCACAGTGCCTGCCTTTCCATGTCTGAATCAGAAGGAGCGGTTTCAGGGTGATCGGGGAGGAAACTGACAAGCTCTTCAATAGAGCATTCAAAAAATCTGCATAGTTTTTCTATGGTTTCCGCACTTGCATTATATCCTGGTCTTGCCGCCATGCGGGAAATGGTCATTTTTGATATGCCTGTTGCCTCTGCAATCGTTTCGTATGTTATTTTTTTTCCTGTTCTGGCGTCTTTTCTCAGCATCAAATCTCTTATATGATAGACAATCATACTCCCTCCCTTTCCTGTGTTTTTATAAACACAGAATAAGAAAATTCCGTATTTAAAGCAACAAAATAATTTTTGTGTTTACAAATCAAATAATCATCATATATGTAGTTGTTATATCATAAAAATAATCTTTCAATCATATACATCTTTTTATCGTGTTATATGTTGAGATGGAATAAAGAGCAAAAAAAAGCCTGTCAGGTGAATGTCCCGCCAAGAACTGCCACCGAACAGGCTGAGTCACCTACAGCAAGCTGAAGGATACCCACCGATTATCATTCCCTGTGTATCCTGTCAAACTGCTTTTCCTGTGATTCTTACAACCCTTTAAGTTCTTTGATAATCTTACCTTTGCGCTTTTGTACCTGACGAAACCGGATACCTGATCCGGATAACGGGCAGCGCAGGCCGTTAACACTCCCCAGGATGGCCGAAGCCATGATCCCAGACGGAAAGCAGGGCGCGAGGGCAGTATCTTTTAACCTGATAATTCAAGAAGGTTACACATGATTAACGAAACAGCTTACAGGCAGGAGTGTCCCATAACTTTATCGGAAGTCCAAGGCGGTGATGAACTGGAGGAACTGGCTGAAATCCTGAAGGTTCCGAAAAGCTGGCTTTACACCCGGACAAAGACAAACTCCATACCCCATTTCCGGGTGGGCCGTTACTGCCGGTTCAGATGGTCTGAAGTCTGGAACTGGCTTGAAAAACAGCAGAATCAGGAGGGTAAAAATGGATTGCCAGCACAGAAATGATGAACTATGTCGTTACCATCAAGATTTATGCGGGTTAGTTTATTCCGATTGCCTGGGGATTAATTACGTTTCTTTGAAAAATTAGCCGGAAGGTCGTATGAAAGCCGATTTTTGAAAAATAGGGACTATATAGGGATAAAATCTGAGAAAGCAAAAAACGGGTTACAGCAAAATCGCTATAACCCGTTTATTTTCTTTGGTGGAGCTGAGGGGGGTCGAACCCCTGGCCTCATGACTGCCAGTCATGCGCTCTCCCATCTGAGCTACAGCCCCGTAACTGATTTTGCTGTGTAGCAGGAATTGTTATACGTGTCAACTTTTTTTTGAGTTTGCCAATTAAAGTGTTTGGTGTTTGGGTTGGTCGTAAGGCTAAGGTGATTTCCGGAAAAGAATATACCAAGTGCGGTTTGTAGTTCCGCCTTCAGGCGGTGTTATGCCGCCTGAAGGCGGAACTACTACAGCAAATTACAAATTCGTCCCCCCCCTTTTTTAAAGGGGGCCGGGGGGATTTTTCATTGCGAGAAAAGGTGGTTACGCCAGAAATCCCCCGGCCCCCTTTAAAAAAGGGGGGAGGAATTTACAAGTTGCGGAACTGCAAACTTTGATCCGGTATGTTTTTTATTGGAAATCACCTAAATACCAAATACCAGACACCAAAACGTATTATATAAACCGCTTCATGAGTTCATCTGCGATTTCATTAACATTCCGCGGGGTAATCTGAAGTTCCCCGCAGGTCTTTTCTGCCTTTGCCATCCTGTGGGAATCTTCCATATCACCCAACCCGGAAAAAATGCCGAGCCTTCTGCCGACCTGATACACACATTGTTTTTCCGGTTCCATTTCCAGGAAGGCTTTTACTTTGCCGATCATCATATCCCTGTCCCGGGGAAAAGTTCCTTCAACGTCTTGGAAAAGATTGAGAATATGATCGCTTTTAAGAACGCTTGTAATGCTGTCCAGATTTTCAAGAAAAAGCAGGATTTCCTTTGCCACCATCACATCCGTACATTTTTCAAAACGGCCCTCCTGATACTCCTTGTAAAGCTCTACCCGGTTCGGGATTGCCAAAGTCCGAAGACGTATAAAATGGGGATTGATCTGATTTAACGCGTCGGCTGTTTCCAGGGCATGTTCTTCAGAAAGCGATTTTCCGCCCAGCCCCGGCATGACATATTCGGAAAGTTCTATTCCAGCATTTTTCACTTTCAGCCCTGCTTTGATGTGATCTGCCTTTGTTACACCTTTGTTTATCATTTTCAGGACATTATCAGAACCGGATTCAAGGCCGATGTGAATCCTGGTCAGGCCGGCCTCGCGGAATGCCTTCATATCCTCATCTTTTATCCTGGCAATGGTGCGGGAACGGGCATAGGATGTCACCCTCTCAACCCAGTAAAACCGCTCTTTCATGTATTTCAGGATTTCCACAAGATCGGCAGGCTTCATGATCAGGCTGTTTGCATCCTGGATAAATACGGACTTCAATCCCCCGGCAAACCAGTGGAGCGCGGCATGAAATGCCTGGGATTCGCCGTCGTCAACATTTCCCATTGCCTTCCGGAGTTCTACCGGGTTCACCTGCCCGGATTCATCTGCCAGACGCCACAGGCGCATCACATATTTGTGAACCGTATCAATATCCTGTTTCAGATGCTCAAGCGGGCGCAAAGAGAATTTTTTTCCTTTATATACAGGGCAGAACGCACAGCGGTTCCACGGGCAGTTCCGGGTCAGACGTATGAGCAGGCTGTATGCCTCATTAGGGGGGCGTATGGGACCCTGTTCAAATCCGTTGTAGGGTTCGGGTTTCCGTTTCGGACTCATTTGGTATCCTCCTGTAAAAACGGCCGGGCATGGTTTGCTGCACTGCGAACCGTATATTGATCATTTATCACGCTATATGCAACTTTTTTAAACAGACAGATAATGCCACAAAGAAACACAAAGAACTTTCAAGAGGCTTCGCGCGTTTGTGCCTTCGCGGCATTATAAGTTGCACATCGCGTCATTTATCTGTTTTTTCTATATTATCTTTCTTATCTGCCACCTGGCAGGCATCCTTCATTCATGTGGAAATTCCCATTTTAGGCAGTATGTATGCCTGTAAAAGAAACCACACGCCTATAATTGCCATGAAAATAATTATTTCTTTCATTTTCAGTCCTTTCAGCGTCTTTTAAAAAAGACTTCCGGAGTTCGGGCCCGTTTTACGGTAAAAATTCGGAAGTCCGAATGTATTTCTACGGTAAAGTCAGACAGGTTTTTTCTGATTAAATAGATCATCCTGTAATCTTTTTAGGTATTTCCCTAAAATTAATATACCCCGGTATCTTGCTCTTACTCTTGCTCTTGCCTGATAAAGAGCAAGAGCAAGATAAAGAGCAAGATTAAAATTAAGGTCAGACGGGCAGCGTGGGCAGATTATTTCCTTATTCTTTAATCGGGATTGAGGCAGATATATAACGGTTACATTCAAATTTTCTTTGCTTTTAACGGCCCGATGATATAATTTAATCATCGAATACATGATTACAAGCTTGGAAGCAGGTGTAAATCAGGATTCGGAAGCGTTGGTTAATTCATATAAGAATCAGAGACTTTCAAAATTTTAACACTTCGGAATAAGGAGGAAATTTATGAAACAGATGTGTTTTTCAGTGCTTGTGTTTTTTCTATGGACTTCGGGCTTTGCCCTGGCGGGCGACAAGGCAACACCGGAAGACGTTATAAAAAAGGTTTATGAAGCAGCGACATTCCTGTCCCAGAACCCTGATGACTCAGCACTGGAATCTTTTAACGAGAAAAACGGCTCCTGGGTTTTTAAAGATACCTACGTTTTTGTCTTTGACTGTGGCAAGGGAACCATTATCGGGCATCCCGTCAGACCCCAACTGATCGGAAGGCCCCTGATGGGTTTAAAAGATACCAGGGGAAATTATATATTCGTGCGGCTTTGTGAATCTGCCCAGAAGCCCAAAGGGGGATGGGTGGAATACTGGTGGCCAAAAGTGGGCGAAGAAAAAACATCACGAAAGGTGAGTTTCATGACCAAGGTTCCGGGGACACCTTACAGCGTCGGGGCCGGTATTTATGATGAAAATAAGCCTGTGGAAGAACTGGAAAAACTGCTCAGGTAAAAACCCCGGCTTCTTTGGGAAAGGGGGTGTTTTCCATCCCTTTCCGAATATCAGTAGATCGAAAAGTTTCCGGTCCCTTGTGAACAGTGGATTCCGGGTTAAAATTAAAAAACATCCGTTTTTTAATTTTCCCCGGAATGACGGGTAATATACTGTCATTCCGGGGAACTTCCATGACCTGATGATGAAAGTCCGCGACTCCCCCTTTCGTAAAGGGGCCGGGGGATTTTTTATCGGGACTTTCATATCTCGACAGTCATAAGTTCTCTGAAGCCGCTGTTCTGAGTCCCCCTTTTTTAAAGGGGGATTCAGGGGGATTTCAGCAGGTTGGGGAAAATCCCCCCCGGCCCCCCTTTAAAAAAGGGGGGAGTTTTCTGGTGAGTCATTTCAGCTATTTATGAGAACTTACGACTCACGAGTTTCATATAAAAATCGGAAAACGGATGTTTTCCGGTTTTAACCCGGAATCCACTGTTTGCAAAAGTTTTCGATCTGCTGACCCTGGTTCGCAAACCAAAGAAATTGTTGCATGAAAAGGAAAATTTCATAAGGGAATTGGCAGAACTGATGGAATACACACAACCATTTAAAAATATTGATATGTTTGCAACACTGACAGAATCCGTCTGCAAAATAATAACCGAAATCCGGACTTCCGGAAACAGCATTGTTGTCTCATCAGCCATGCATATCCTGATTGTCCTGGTTATCATTCTTGGCAAAAAATCAGCCGCAGAGATTGGAAAACTGAGCAATGAGGAACAGAAAAATAATTTCAGACATATAAAGAAGTCGGTGGCCGGTTATTCCGAACTGAGAAAACTGCTTCACACCACTGACAGATTCGGAATTTACAGACGTTTTTTTGATCATGTAGCGAACGACTGGGACGAGATTGCGGAAAGATGTCTGCTTGCTGCTGATCCTGATATCAGAGATATTATTGAAACATATGGTGTCGAGGAGGCGGTAAATACCTTCGATGATATCAGCGAAACCCTGGGTATGCTTGACACCCCGGAATGGGACGAGGCTTTCGAATATCTGGCGGCAAACTGAGAAGAATATGCTTATGTGTCTGTCTCCTGCAACAATCATAGTGTTTAACAGGAAAGCGTTGAAGAAGTTCGGCGGCTTCGGCGGTGCAAACAGCATAAGAAACCGCTCTGATTTGGAAAGTCTTGCCGAATACGTCGGATATGCGGCAGATATGTACGACTGGGATGACATACAGAAATACTGCCTTGCCGTCTGGCAGATTGTCAAGCTGCATCCGTTTACAGACGGCAACAAACGCACGGCAGGGTATGTTCTACTGAACTGCCTGAGAAAAAGAGGTCTGTATTATACAGGCAGGGAAAAAGATCTTGCGGAAGAAATAATCGGGCTTGCAAAAACGGAGCCGGGCAAAAAAGAGGAATCTGTGCTGAATTTTTCATATTTTATAAAATCCAGGTTGCAAAGTAGAGATTATATGGAAAAACAGGGAGTTCAAAATTGAGCAAGAAGTGTGGAACATGAAGATAAAACAAGCAGACAACCAAGACATTGAGCAACTGGCTATGCTTAATGCTGAAGTTCAGGCGGTTCATGTCAATCTGTTCCCATCACTCTTTCGCGAAGCGAGCCATGAAGCCATGAGCAAGATGCTTCGACAGAAACTGGAGGATGAATCAACAATCATCCTTGTGGCAGAAGATGAAACACAACTGGCAGGTTATATGATACTTCGGAAGCAGATCCTGCCCGAGTTTACGCTCATTAACGAACGAAAATGCGGATACATTGACCAAGTGTGTGTATCTGAGAAATATCGTAAGAAAGGCATCTTCAGGAGCCTCTTGTACGAAGCCAAAAGAGTTGTGAGTGAATGGGGGATTGACAGAATAGAACTGGATGTATGGTCAGATAACCAATCCGCAAGAGACGCATTCATTAGGTCTGGTTTCAGAACATATAATGAGAAGATGATGCTCAACCTATAAATAAGCGCATAACATTGGCATTGGAGGCTTAACAAAGGGCACTTGGGGAGTCCCGGAGGGACGACTGAAAATAGCCCGGCAATTTATTGCCGGGGGCGGGATGTCCCCGTTTTTTCAGTCCCGGAGGGACGACTGAAAGCTTTTCAGTCGTCCCTCCGGGATGTGATGATCCGGAATCTCACCCGGCAATGAATTGCCGGGCTGTTTTCAGCCCTCCGGGACTGAAAATACGCCCCTTAACAGTAGATCGAAAACTTTTGCAGACAGTGGATTCCGGGTTAAAATCGGAAAACATCCGTTTTCCGA
Source organism: Desulfococcaceae bacterium HSG8 (assembly GCA_030378015.1). Lineage (GTDB taxonomy): Bacteria > Desulfobacterota > Desulfobacteria > Desulfobacterales > 4be13 > JAUCGG01. The sequence goes on along the minus strand of JAUCGG010000027.1, from coordinate 21,745 downwards.
TTTTCCCCGGAATGACAGCATGTTAAATCGTCATTCCGGGCAAATCCGAACCACTTGACGGGCCTTGGGGATTTGTCAATCCCCCGCGAGCACGCTGGCATTTTGCCGCAAAAATTATCGTCACCGATTTTTAAGTCCCAATCCCCCGCGAGCACGCGGACATTTTATTTATTGGGAACTCCCTTACAACCCACAAGAATTTACAATTTACGAAAAGGAAAATCTATGAAGATAAAAAAGAAGATCATGTTGTTTCTCCTGATAAATCTGACATTATATATTATCTCCTTCTGGCTGACCCAGTTCTATAATGGCAAAACCTATCAGTACCAAGCATTCAATTCCAGGATTAAAAGCTTTGAATCCAGCTTATTAGGAACCATTATCTCCGAAAGAAACTATGCAAAACATCCGAGCAGCGAAGCTGCAAAAAAGGTGCTTTCAGATATTGATGAGAATATCAGACTCCTGGAGGGAATCACAACCAATGCAAGCCAGGCTCGGAAAGACCTTGAAAACCTTTCAAAATTGCTCGCGGATTATAAAAAGAAATTTATGCTGCTGGTTGATAATAATCGTGAAATCATTTCATTGAAAATCCAGTGGGATGAACTGACAAAAGATTTTCAGAACAATTCGGAACAACTTGCTGAGGAAATTGACGGCATCATCGGTACTGCCTATCTGAACGGAAAAGAGCCGGATCCCATGTACGGTTCATGTGCAATATCGAACAAAAACATTGTCAACGCTGTGAGTGAGATATCCCTGGCTATAAACAAAGACCTGCTGTTGGAAGATAAAGAAAATATATTTTTAGAAACATATAAAAAAACTGTGACAATAGTAAATAAGGAACGGAAAAATATTTCCGCACTCGCGAAGTTCACCCATAAAAAACTGTTCACCGATTTTTCAACGTATGCGGGTGAAAGGCTGAACAAAATTGAAGAACTGACCGCTCATATACATAAAATATGGCAGGAAAATACAAAGCTCGAATTCCAGCTTAATTCCGTGAGGAAAGGCATGATAGCAGGAGAAAGAGGGATATCTGACTGGATTCAGTCTTCTCTTGATGGCATCAGAGATAAGAATCTCATATCAGCGATCATAGGATTTTTTCTGATTCTGCTCGTCATAGGAACCGGCGGGATAATTATTCTTCGTTCAGTTAACCATCCCATAAAAAAACTGACCGCAATGGTGACGGATCTGGCCCAGGGAGAAGGTGACCTGACCGTGCGGCTCGATTTTGAGCATAAGGATGAGATGGGAGAAGTGGCGAACCAGTTCAACATATTTATTGAAAAGATCCGTGTCATGGTCAGGGAAGCTGCGAGAAACGCAGAGACACTGACCGAGTCGTCGTACAGTTCGCTGAAGCTTTCCGAACAAATGACCGAGGACGCGAACCAGATGTCTGAAATTTCAAACAATGTTTCCACAGCCACCGAAGAAGTTTCCATGAACATCAATACTATGGCATCTGCTACCGAAGAAATGAGTGTGAACATTCAAAGCATTTCCTCCACCGCGGAGCAGATGTCCCGAAATATGAACGCCGTAGTTTCGGCAATAGAAGAAATGGCAACAGCGATCAATGAGATTGCCCGTAATGCCCAGGAAGGCGCCAGGGTTTCGGCACAGTCTGTGAAAATGGCAAATACAGCAACCGAGGCCATGAACAGCCTGGGAGATGCTGCAAAGGAGATCGGTGAGGTCACAAAACTCATCACGAGAATTGCCGAGCAGACCAATCTTCTTGCACTCAATGCAACCATCGAAGCTGCTTCCGCAGGCGAGGCAGGCAAGGGATTTGCCGTTGTTGCAAATGAGATCAAGGAGCTTGCCAAACAGAGTGCAATGGCCGCGGAGAATATTGCCAGGCGGATTGACGGGGTTCAGAAGAATACTGACGGGGCAATCAGGGTCATTGACGAAATCCTGGCGATTATCAACAAGGTAAACGCGTCAACCCTGGTAATCACGAATGCTGTGGATCTGCAGACACATACAACGAATGATATCACCAACAATGTCCGTCAGGCCAACATCGGGTCAGGGAATATCGCGAAAGCCATTGCAGAGGTTGCAAAAGGGGCAAATGACATGTCCAAAAACGCGGGTGAAGCAGCCAAAGGAGCCAATGAGATGGCTGCAAATGTCCAGCTTATCAGCCAGTCTGCGGAAGGAGCCAGCAACAGGGCAGGGCAGGTCAATGTATCGGCTGAAGAACTATCTGATATTGCGGTTCAGCTTCGCGAGATGGTCGGGAGATTCAAAGTTTAGGTGATTTCCAATAAAAAACATACCAGATCGAAGTTTGTAGTTCCGCCTTTAGGCGGTGTTAAGCCGCCTGAAGGCGGAACTACTACATCAACTTGTAAATTCCTCCCCCCTTTTTTAAAGGGGGGCCGGGGGGATTTCTGCCGCAACACCCTTTTTTAGTAACGTAAAATCCCCCCGGCCCCCTTTAAAAAAGGGGGGGACGAACTTAAAAAGTGGTGTACTACAAACTGCACTTTCTGGAAATCACCTTAAAAATATCAGACAACAGCCAGCTTCCAGCCCGATGCATTGTGATTTCCAATAAAAAACATACCAGATCGAAGTTTGTAGTTCCGCCTTTAGGCGGTGTTAAGCCGCCTGAAGGCGGAACTACAAACTGGCTAAAAAGAAACAACTGGGACTGTTATATTTGCATAAAGGAATAATTCAAAAAATGTATAAAAGGAGAGAATTATGTCAACAGAAGAAAACAAATCTTTAATCCGTCGATATTTTGAGGCAATAAAGGGTAAGGACAAACCTGCAACAGTTGTGGAAGAATATACAACAGACAGAGATCTGTTAGGATTCATTGCCTGGGGTGAAACAGCTTTTCCACATTTTGAGATGTTAATTGACGACATGATAGCGGAAGGAGATCAGGTGGCAGTACGTGCAACATTCAAAGGCACACACAAGGGCGACTTTCTTGGCATCGCTCCAACCGGAATACATATAACTCAACCGTTTAATATTGTTTACCGTATTGCTGATGGCAAAATCGTGGAACACTGGATTGCCATTAATCGCCTGGAGATTCTGCAACAACTTGGGGTCATCCCGGAGGATCTTTCTGAGCTGGTAACTTGAAAAATGCAAATATAACAATGCAATTTCAGCAGACGCAAAAAGCCGCGCCGCTGAATTGCGACGATATGAAAATACTGGTGGACCATATTCCAAGTTAAACATCCGTTTTCCGATTTTCCGGAATGACAGTACGTTAGATTGTCATTCCGGGGAAAATTAAAAAACGGATGTTTTTTAATTTTAACCCGGAATCCACTGTTTGCCAAGGTTTATCGGAAACTTTCCGATCTGCTGATTTTATTAACCTGATCATGTTTTACCCAAAAAAATGGGCAGCAACCTGCTAATTTTTATGCAATCAATGCCTGCTGACAGTTGGCTCTTCAGTACGAGGTTAAAAGAAAAAATTTTCCTTAACCGCAAATAATCGCTTGATCTGACAGGAGCATTCATTATATAAGCCAAGCTGTAAATCATCGGACTGGGGTGATAACTACTACCAATTCGGGGGATTTACTCGTTCCCAGGCTCTGCCTTTTTCTCGTTCCCAGGCTCTGCCTGGTAACGCATTTCGGGAGGCTCTGCCTCATGTTTCAGCGTAAAACCGACGAGTTAAGTGAAAATGCTCAAGGCAGAGCCTTGCAGAATGCATTCCCAGGCAGAGCCTGGGAACGAGTACTACTACACCACTTTTTAAGTTCGTCCCCCCCTTTTTAAAGGGGGCCGGGGGGATTTTATGTTACAAAAAAAGGTGGTTGCGGCAGAAATCCCCCCCGGCCCCCCTTTAAAAAAGGGGGGACGAACTTACAAGTTAATGTACTACTGTGTTTTATCTTCTCCGTAAGGTGAAGTGAATTATTAATCTTATAACAATTTATTAAGGAGGTATGGCAGTGAAAAAAGTTTTTTGTGCAGTTTTTGCAGTAATGGCAGGGTTCTTTCTGATTGCCCAGGGTGCTGCAGGGGCCGATGACCTGAAGATAGGGATCATGGTTCCGACAACCGGATCAGAAGCGACCTATGGCAAGGATATGGAAAATGCCATTAGTATGGCAGTAAAAGAAATTAACGCCAAAGGCGGGGTCCTGGGAAAAAAGATTGTCACCACAACCGGTGATGCCGCATGTGACCCCCAGCAGGCAACATCCGCTGCCAGTAAGCTGGTTTCCGAAGATGTGGTCGGCGTGGTGGGGGGATATTGCTCAGGAGCAACCCTTCCCACCCTGAAAATTTACGGCGATGCCGGGGTTCCCTTTGTCATTGCTGCTGCCAATTCCACCAAACTTATCCCGGCCAACCCCGGGAATGCTTTCCTGATCAACAGCACCGGCTCTGATCAGGCTGCCACAGCCGTGGAGCTTTTCACTAAAAAAGGCTACAAAAAACTGGCTATTGTCCATCAGGGCGACGGATATTCCGAAGACTTGGCAAAACTGACCCGGGAAAAATGGGAAGCAGCGGGCAATAAAGTTGTGGCGTTTGAGGTTGTAAACAAAGGTGAGCAGGATCACTCTTCGCTGGTGACCAGCATAAAATCCAAAGCCCCCGACGTTGTTTTCTGGACAGCCTACTATGCAGACGGAGCGCTGGTAATCAAGCAGTTGCGCCAGGGCGGCTATACGAAACAGATCGCTGTGGGCGACGGCTCCAACTCACCCAAGCTTATGGAGATTGCCGGAAAAGCAGCCGAGGGGGTTTTCTGTTTCTCAAACCCCACAGTTGAATATCTGCCGGCAGCCAAGGCATTCTCCGGCGATTACAAGAAATCTTTCAAACAGGACCCGGGCCCCTATTCTGCCCTGGCTTATGATGGAATATATCTTATGGCAGACGCTATGAAGCGTGCAGGCTCTGCTGACAAAAAAGCCATCATGGCAGCCCTGAAAGCCACCAAAGATTTCAAGGGAATAGCCGGTTCCATATCATTCACACCGGAAAATACCCTGGCCATAAGCAACTTTGTGGTACTTGTTGCAAAGGGAGCCAAGTGGGATTTGTATAAGTAATGAAACGTGAAACGTGATGCGTGATGCGTGATGCGTTTCAGCCATAACGTAAGCTCACGCTTATAACGCTTCACGTTTCACGGCGTAAATCTTTATCAGTTCTCCGGAGCCGCTGTTCGCAACATCTCTTTTTAACAATAAAAATTCGCAAGTTGCTTTACAACATTCAGTAGATGGAAAAGTTTCCGGTCACCCTCTGTGAACAGTGGATTCCGGGTTAAAATTAAAAAACATCCGTTTTTTAATTTTCCCCGGAATGACAGATGCTGTCTCCGGATAACATTCTGTCATTCCGGGGAAAATCGGAAAACGGATGTTTTCCGATTTTAACCCGGAATCCACTGTCTGCAAAAGTTTTCGATCTATATGGAAGTTCCCCTTTGAAATGGGTCGGTGAGGATGTATTTTCAGTGAGTTACACCCCATGCTCCCTCAAGGGGGGATTTTTCCATCTGCTGACATTAAATCGTAAATTGACAGAAAAGGAGATAAGTTATGGAAATCAGGAGGATGCTTTTTATTGTACCGATAATCATCACTTTTATATTGGTCAGCTTATCAATGAAAGCTGATGCTGACGAATTTGAATCTCTTAAAAGATGCTGCATTGAGAAACTCAACGCAGGCAACCATCAGGAAGGTCTGCCCTGCTGTGAAAAAGCAATAGCAAAAGCTCCCGAAAAAGATGCTGAACTGTTTCGATATATGGGAGGCGGACTGAGACTTGCAAAGAAGTATAAGGAAGCCATCAGATGGTATGATGATGCCATCAAACTGGAGCCGGGCAACGGCGATTTATACGCTCTCAGGGGAATTACGAAGTTTACGGATGAAAAAGGCAAAGGTGCGGGTGATATAACCAAAGCCGTTGAATTAAATCCGAATTCTTTCAGTGTCAATATTGCAGCGGCGCTTTTTTACACAAATATGCACGATATTGAAAAAGCTTTCTCCTTTTCAAAAAAAGCTCTTGATTTAGCCAAAACCCCGTCCGAAGAAATGAACGCAGGAAGGTTATATGAAAAGAGTTTTGCTCTGAGTGCAGATAAGAAGCAGTCGTCGCCTCAGAAAATTGTGAAAGATGTGAAGACCCTGTTGACAAAGATGTTTGAATTAGCCAGGACAGGGAAAAATCAGAAGTTGGCTGAATACATTCTTTACATGGGAAAAGATCAGGCAAGACGAGGTAAGAATGTTGTGAACTATGCCAATGCAGATGATAAAATACAAACAGACTCTGTGGCCCGTATAATCAAAGGATATCTGGATCAGTATCCGAGCCATGAGTTTACCGAATTTATGGTGCAAATAAAAGATGATGGCGAGTGGTATGCTTGGGAAGTGACTTTTAAAAAAGATGGCAAAACAGAAAAGGCAATATTCGGCTTCCTGAAGTTAAAAGACCGGTATCTCTTAGGGGATATAGATTAATTATCTGGTTTTTTCAACTCAGAATAAATCCTTGGATTCCGGGTTAAAATTAAAAAACATCCGTTTTTTAATTTTCCCCGGAATGACAGATGCTGTCTCCGGATAACATTCTGTCATTCCGGGGAAAATCGTTTTCCGATTTTAACCCGGAATCCACTGTCCGAATAAGTTTCCGATCTGCTGACTGTAGAACAATTTTTCAAATTGTTTAAAACGATTTGAAAAATCGTTCTACATCACGTTTCACGCATCACGCTTAACACATCTCAAACCTGTCATTCCGGGGAACTTTCATGACCGGTCACAACGAATGATGAAAGTCCGCCGCGACTCCCCCTTTCGTAAAGGGGGCCGGGGGGATTTTTTATAGGGACTTTCATATAAAAATCGGAAAACGGATGTTTTCCGATTTTAACCCGGAATCCGCTGTCCGAATAAGTTTTCGATCTGCTGACTGTAGAACAATTTTGCAAATTGCTTAAAACGATTTGAAAAATCGTTCTACATCACGCATCACGCATCACGCATCACACTTAACACATCTCAAACAATGCCGCTGCTCCCATTCCCCCGCCGATACACATGGACTCCACGCCGTATTTCACGCCGCGTTCCTTCATATTGGCAAGCAGGGTGGCGCAGAGCTTTGCGCCGGTACATCCCAGGGGATGCCCGAGCGCAACGGCTCCGCCGTGAATATTTACCTTGCCCATGTCAATGCCCAGTTCGTTACAGCAATAAATCGCCTGGGAAGCAAAAGCCTCGTTGATCTCAAACAACTCAATATCTTTTATATCCATTCCGGCAAGCTTCAGCACTTTGGGAATCGCATATCTCGGGCCCACACCCATCTCGTCCGGCTGACAACCCACCGTGGTATAATATTTCAGTTTGGCTATGGGCGTCAGCCCCAGTTCTTTAACCTTTTCCTCACTCATAATCACGGAGGCCGCGGCCCCGTCCGTCATCTGGGAGGAATTCCCCGCGGTAACGCTCCCGCCTGCGGCAAAAACGGGCCTCAGCTTTGCCAGCCCTTCGATTGTCGTGTCAGAACGGATCCCGTCATCATAATCAATCATGAAGGTTTCTTTTTTATATGTCCCGTTTTTCTGCTGCACGAATTTTGCCGCGGGCGTGGGTATGATCTCGGTGAACAGTTTTTTCTCCGTTGCCTCGGCAGCCTTTTTATGGGACTGGTACGCGAATTCGTCCTGGGTCTCACGCGCTATATTGTACCGTTTGGCAACATTCTCTGCCGTGATCCCCATTGACGTATAAAGATCAGGGTGCTTCTTTGTATGCTCCGGATGGGGTCTGGGCATATTGCCGCCGATGGGCACATATGACATGGATTCCAGCCCGCCCCCGATGGTGATATCCGACCATCCCGCCATCACCCGCAGGGAAGCAAGGGCAATGGCCTCCAGTCCTGATGAACAGAACCGGTTTACCGTGGCCCCGGAAACCTCCGCGGGAAACCCTGCGATCTGGCTCGCAAGCCTGCCCACATTCAGTCCCTGTTCGGCCTCGGGAAAGGAACAGCCGATCATCACATCATCAATCGCTTTTTTATCAAGGTCCGCTGTTTTTTCCACAGCAGCATTCAGGATAAAGCTTAACAAATCCTCCGGTCTTGTAGCGCTGAAGGCCCCTTTAGCCCTCCGGCAGCCCGGTGTTCTTACGGATGTTACTATATATGCGTCTCTCATTTTTATCTCCTCGGGTGGTCTTCTCAGTCTTCAGTCTTCAGTCTTCAGTCTTCAGTGGTCAGCCCTCAGTAGTCAGTAGTCAGTAGTCAGTCTTCAGTCTTCAGTGGTCAGCCCTCAGTAGTCAGTAGTCAGTCTTCAGTCTTCAGTCTTCAGTGGTCAGTCTTCAGTCCTCAGTGGTCAGTCTTCAGTCTTCAGTGGTCAGTGGTCAGTCCTCAGTAGTCAGAACTGAGGACTGAGGACTGAAGACTGAAGACTGACAACTGAAGACTGAGGACTGAGGACTGAGGACTTAATTTCTCAACGGTTTCCCTGTCTTCAACAGATGTTCCACTCTGGCGTGGGTTTTTTCCTGTTTCCAGAAGTCGGTAAATGCCTGTCTTTCGAGATTCAGGATAACTTCCTCATCCACTTCGCTGTTCTCCCGGACATCTCCCCCGCTGATTACGTGGGCGATGCGTTTTGCCAGGAATGCATCGTATTCGCTGATGTATTTCCCGCTCATCATGTTGAAGATTTCCCCGTTGATCATCCCCTGTGCGGCCTGGCCCAGGACTTTTATCTTTCGTTTCACAGGCGGCGCGTAGCCTTCGTCTGCCATTCTCAGGACTTCCTTCTTTGCCTCGCCGATCAGGTGATCCCGGTTAAAGACGATCCTGTCCCGGGGTCCCAGGAATCCCATGCTCCGGGCTTCTGCCGCGGATGTGGAAACTTTGGCCATGGCAATGTTCATGAACACGGGGATAAAGAATTTCGAGAGGTCATAATCGGTAACGGGCCCTGGTACGGAACTGATAAATTTTTTCCAGAGGTTCAGGCATCCACCGCCGGCGGGCAGCAGACCAACACCCACTTCCACAAGCCCCATGTACAGTTCGGCATGTGCTACTATCCTGTCAGCAGCCCCGAGACAGACCTCGCAGCCGCCCCCGAGGGTCATTCCGTAAGGCGCGGCAACTATGGGAACGGATGAATACCGTGCTTTCTGGATACCATCCTGGGCCATTTTCAGAAACTCATTGATTTCCTTGAATTTACCTGTCTGGGCAAGGGTTCCCATGTAAAAAAGATCGCCCCCGGCAGAAAATGCCCCGGGCATTCCTCCTGCCTGATTGCCGATTACAACACCCGCGCCGTTATCCTCTGCATATTCCACAGCTTCTTCCATGAACTCCACGATTTCCTTATTGATGGCGTTCATCTTGGTATGGAATTCACAGCAGAATACGCCGTCTCCCAAGTCAAGCAGGGATGCGGAGCCGCATGATTTTGCAACTTTACCCGTGCTTCTGAGGATATTAAGGGAGATGAGGTTTTCGCTTACAGGAAGAGGTTTGTAGGATTCGGACGCGAAGTCGTAAAACAGGATGCTCCCGTTTTCGGTTTTATAAAAGGATGTGTTACCGGCTGACAGCATTTTCTTAATGTTTCCAGGAACCTCCAGCCCGTCCTTTTCCATCTTCTCCACGGATTCCTTTACCCCGATGGCGTCCCAGGTTTCAAAGGGCCCTGTTTCAAAATTATATCCCCATTTCATTGCATTATCAATTTCAATGATGGTGTCGGAGATTTCAGGTATCCGGTTGGCTGCGTAGATCAGCCCGTTGGCAAGCACCTTCCATGCAAACTGAGCGCCTTTGTCATCGCCATATACAACAGCTTTTATTTTATTGGGCAGTCCTTTGGCTTTTTTGGCTGCGGCAAGGCAGGGGAAATCAGGCTTGGGGAATTCGGAGTATTCAAGGGTTTCCGTGTCAATGACCTTGCGGATGAGTTTCTTCCCGGGCTTTTCTGTTTTATAGAAACCGCTTTTTGCTTTCTTGCCCAGCAGCCCCTTTCCGATCATGTTGTTCACGAATTCCGGGATCACGAAGCTGTCTCTCTGCTCATCTTCGGGAACCAGTTCATAAGTGTTCTGAGACACATGGGCCATGATATCCAGCCCTACGAGGTCACAGGTTTTGAACATGGCTGTCTTTGGTCTGCCCATTGCCCGTCCGAAGAGGGCATCTGTTTCGGGTATGGTCAGCCCGTCTTCCACCATGACCTGCATTGCTTTTACAATTCCCTGGACGCCGATGCGGTTCCCCACGAAATTGGGGGTGTCTTTTGCCCATACGATCCCTTTCCCGAGCCTTTTTCCAGCAAAGTCAGCCATGAACTCAAGGATTTCAGGTTTGGTTTCCCGGCCCGGGATGATTTCAAAGAGCTTCATGTATCGTACGGGGTTGAAGAAATGGGTTCCCAGGAAATGCTGTCTGAATTCCGTGCCCAGCCCTTCGGACATTTTTTCCAGGGGTATGCCCGATGTGTTTGTGGAGACTATGGCTGTTTCTTTCCTGATTTTCTCAAGTTTTTGCAGGAGTTCCTGCTTTATTTTCAGGTTTTCCACAACCACTTCCACTATCCAGTCGCATTCCCCGAGCTTGTCGAAATCATCTTCCAGGTTTCCGATGGTGATCAGGTCCGCGTCCTTTTTATCCATGATCAGGGACGGCTTTGACTTCATCACTGCCTTCAGGCCTGCTTTGACGATTTTGTTCCTGGCCAGGGGGTTATCTTTTTCTTCGTCTTTTAAATCGAACGGGACTATATCCAGGAGCAGGGTTTTTATACCGGCACTGGCAAGGAGCGCCGCTATACCGCCGCCCATGACGCCGGAACCTATCACTGCCGCGTTCTTGATCTTTCTTACCATAATATTCCTCCGTTGTAACATTGTACGTTGTCCGTGGTCAGTTGTCAGTTGCAACTGACTACTACACCACTTTTTAAGTTCGTCCCCCCCTTTTTTATAGGGGGCCGGGGATTTTCAGTTGTAAGAAAAGCGTGTTATGCCAAAAATCCCCCCGGCCCCCCTTTAAAAAAGGGGGGAGGAATTTACGAATCGGTGTACTACTGACCGCGGATAACAGACATTTTTTGATTTATGAATGAATGCTCATTCATTTAGCAGATGCGCCGATTGAGTGTCAAGAAAAAAACACCTATCGTATTATTTTTTAGGAAATAATCTTTTAATTCAGATAGTTTTTTTCAGAAAAGAATAGAAAATTTTAGAAATATCTGAGGTTTTAGCGATTTTTATGAAGAGTACAAACTGAACGGATATTCATTTTCGTCAGTTGCCAATTGTCAATTATGTCAATGGTCATTTGCAACTGACCGCTGACTGCTGACTGACTGCCGACTGGCTGCTGACTGCTGACTGCTGACTGACCGCTGACCGCTGACTGCCGACTGCTGACTGACCACCACCACCCAGAATTATTTCCCCCCCCTTTTCAAAGATTTCTCCGAACCTTTACGATCCCGGAGAATACTGATGATTTTCCGGGACACATCTGGTAACGGAACCACCTCATCAACAGCTTTCATCTTTATTGCTTCTTTGGGCATACCGAAAACAACACAGGTTTTTTCATCCTGGGCCAGGGTATATGCTCCGCTTTCACGCATTGCCAGCAACCCTTTTGCACCGTCCGCCCCCATACCGGTGAGCAGGACTCCGACCGCGTTATCTCCTGCGTGTTTTGCAACGGACTGAAACAGGACATCCGCACTTGGCCGCTGGTAATGGACAGGAGGGCCGGTTCTGATTTTTACCAGGTAAGTTCCGCCGCTTCGGTTCAGCACCATATGACGGTTTCCCGGCGCGATCAGGGCAAGCCCCGGGATGACATGCTCATTATCCTTTGCCTCGCGAACTTCCATCTGACAGGTTTCATTCAGACGCTTTGCAAAGGCTTTGGTAAAATTTTCAGGCATATGCTGAACAATAACAATGCCGGGAGAAGTACGGGGCATCCCCGTGAGCACTGTTTCAATTGCTTTGGTTCCGCCTGTTGAGGCACCTATGGCAATCACTTTGTGTGTTGTCTGAAGACGGAAATCTGTTATGACCCCGGGAGAGCGCGGCGTTGTCTGGGGAATATTGATACGGGCAGATGCAGCCGCTCGGATCGCGTTTGCCAGCTTTCGGGAAATATCCAGGGTGGAATAAGCGGAACCCGGCTTGCAGAGTACATCCGTTGCCCCCAGCTCCAGTGCTCTCAGGGCTGTTTCGCTGTTTTTCGGTGTAAGCGAGCTTAATACAACCACAGGCATCGGATAGTATTTCATCAGTTTTACCAGGAATGACAATCCGTCCATTCTCGGCATTTCCAGATCCAGGGTGATCACATCGGGCCTGAGCCTTACGATTTTATCCCGGGCCACATAAGGATCAACAGCAGTTCCCACGATTTCAATATCCTTGTACCTGGATAACTCTTCGGTCAGAATTTTGCGGACAATCGCCGAGTCATCGACGACAAGCACTTTAATCATTATTCTTCTCGCTTTTCATATCGGGTTCAGGCGATTATCATGGGGGAATCAGTCGGCGCTTTCAGGAAGCTGTCCGTCAACAAACAGGAAAAGGTCACACTCTCCTTCGTCAAGATCCAGTCTCGCTACAGATGCAGGCTCGGCAGGTTTGCCGTTTTCTGCAGAGAACGGTTTCAGCACATCATCCGTATATTTCACAATTTCAGGAGGATCAACATTAAAAACGGTCTCTTTTCCGGCTATGGAAGGCAAAAGATTACCACAGATGACATTTATCAGTTCTTTGACCGCGTCATATTGCTGTTCTGTCGTGGTTTCTTCATTATTTTCCAGCCCGAGCATATTCCCGGTCAGTTCGGGAAGGGCCTGTGTCGAGACGATCATCACCAGGGTTCCCTTGAAAGGGCCGATAAATGAGACTCTTGCAGCCACAGCAGAATCGAAATCAATCTGATCTCTTTCATCTTCGGGAAAAGAAAAAATAAATGCCAGTTTTTCCAAAACTTCTTCTGCCACACTGTAGAGTGTATCTTTAATTTGTTCCTTCATCATCGCCTCCGAGTTTCATTACGTTTCTGATCGTATCCCGGATGGTTTCCGGGGAAAAGGGTTTATGGATAAATGCCGCGCCTTTCTGCTTCAGCTTTTCCAATCGTGTTTTGCTTCCTTCGGTAGATATGACGACTATCGGGATGTCTTTGGTCTCATTGCTCTGCCTCATACGATCAATCATCTCTTCGCCGTTCATAACCGGCATGTTAATGTCAACAATCACAAGATCTGTCCAGTGCTGATTGAGCGCATCAAGTCCCTCCTGACCATTGGCAGCCTGGTGGACATCTCCGAGCGGAAGACCGCTCATATGCAGGGATTTCAAAATCATCGCCCGCATAACCCCGCTATCATCTACAATAAGAACATTAATTGCCATATTCATAACCTCTTCGATTTTGGGTTCCGGCCAAATAGAATTAAAGCCTCGCCTGTCGTAAGATTGATACGACCTAACTGGTGATAACGACCTCGCCTGCCGTAAGATCGAAACTGACCGTCCGGTTCGCTGTGCCTCCGATATCCTCGGACTCCAGGAGGATGCTGTTCTTCCAAAGGATCTTTTTCAATACAGAATAGTTCCTTTCCCCGATTTTGAACATCTCATTTTCGCCCAGGGGTCGGGAGCAGCCTGCGGCTCTGACGATCAGTCTTGATTTTTGTCCGCCCATATCACATATTTCTTTAAACAGTTTCGGAACCCCTGTATCGACAAATATGCACGGATTCGCCTCGGCCTTTTTCGGGTCGGATCTGGATAATGGTAACATGGCATGCAACATTCCGCCGATCTTTACTACCGGATCGTAGGCCATCAGACCCAGACTGGTGCCCAGAGCATAGGTCACGATGGTGTCTCCTTCTCTCCCAACCTTCATATTCCCGACTAAAACAATGTGTTTCATTTATCTCATTCGCTCCAACCAAAAAGTTTGTGAATGGTCATCTCCCGTCAGCCTGTCAGCCTGTCAGTTTGCTTCACACTTCACACTTCAAACTTCCTCTTTCTTCCCTATCAGAGCAACCAGTTTCATAACAAACAGCTTCATATCCGCTATCTGCTTCCTTATCTGATAGATAGCTGATGCTGCTTCTTCGCTGCTGCCGACATTTTCCTGGGTGGCCCTGTCGATCTCTCCCACAGCGTTTCCCACCTGTTCGATTCCCTGGGCCTGTTCCTGGGAAGAGACTGCCACCTCTCCGAGTAATTCCCCGATCTTCTGCGAGCCTCCGGCCACATTTGTAAATGTTTCGTTTACCTGGTATATCAGATCAATACCGTTCCGGGTCTCTGCAACCGAAGCTTCTATCAGTGCTGCTGTGTTCCTGGCTGCCTGACTTGAGCGCATCGCGAGACTTCTCACTTCATCGGCAACCACCGCGAAACCGGAGCCGGCTTCACCTGCGCGGGCAGCTTCAACAGCCGCGTTCAGAGCAAGCAGGTTGGTCTGGAAAGCAATTTCCTCTATTGTCTTTATAACTTTCCGTGTTTCTTCACTGGTTTTCGAAATTGTATCAATCGAAGATGTCAGTTTTTTCATAGAAGAGGCAGCTTGGCTTATTGCTTTGGATGTTTCGATCATCAGGTTATTAGCATGACTGACATTCTGCGTATTCTGGCGGGTCATTGAGGTGATTTCCTCCAGGGAAGCAGATGTTTCTTCAACTGCTGATGCCTGCTTTGATGCTTCCGACGTCAGACTTTTTCCCACGGATGCCACTCTTTCAGAAGCATCATCCACTTGGCCCCTTACCGCGTCCAGTCCCATAATAACTTCGGATATCGGCGTTACAAAAAATCGATTCACGATTAGCAGCAAGACAGATACAAGGAGGCAGCTCATAGTCAGCACCTTGATGACCATGACATAAATCAGTCCCCTGAGTTCTTTTTTTATTGACTGATTTGTGAAATAGACATCAATTTTCCCGATGGGTTTATCTTCATAAAAAATTTTTTTCTCCTCAACGATAAAATCACCGGTAATATCTCCTTTGACACTGACAATCCCGCGGTTTTCATCCCGCTGAATGGCAATAAAAACCTTTTTACCATCCGCTTCTTTGACAACCACTCCATGCACTCTTTCATCTGCCATTTCCGATTCGATATGTTTCCGTGCAAAGTCTTCATCCAGGAACCATAAGGGCTTCTGAAGGTTGTCTGCCAAGCGTCCTGGAATCGGCCCGATGAGTTCATTGAAATATTTTTCCAGCCGTCGGCTTTCTTCAAAATAATCATATATGCTGAATACGGTTGCAATAGCTGCAGAGGCAACAACCATGATTAGTGAAATTGTACTCATTTTTCGTCTGGCAGACACCTGCTTCATCATATCTCCTTATGAAGTGTGAAGCGTGAAGTGTGAAGTGTGAAATCTGGTTCAAACTTCAAACTTCAAACTTCATAATGTTTTCTTCACACCACCACTGCTGATAATCACCTCACCGGTCGAAATATCGAAATGGACAGTCCGACTGGCTGTACCGCCTATATCTTCAGCTTCAAGAAGAATATTGTTTTTCCAGAGAAGCTTTCTCAATACTGTATAATTTCTTTCCCCAATCTTAAACATTTCATTATTACCCAGGGGACGCCCGCACCCGGCAGCTTTGACCACAAGCCTTGATTTCTGTCCTCCCATGTCATATACAGTTTTGAATAATTTCGGGACCCCTGTATCAACAAACATGAAGGGATTTGCTTCAGCCTTCTGGGGATTGATTCTGGACAGCGGAAGCATGGCATGGAGCAGCCCTCCCACCTGTCCCACGGGATCATAAATCATCAGCCCTAGGCAACTGCCCAAGGCATGGGTAACAAGGGTGTCTTCTTTTCTTCCGACCTTCATATCTCCCACAACAGCAACGTATTTCATCTGTTTCCTCAGTCAGTGGCCAGTGGTAACGGGAAACTACTGACAACTGCGCCTTCACTTCCTGTAAACCGCCGGCCGTACATAACGGAATTTGTGTGAAATCGCCGACAGCCCTTCCGAATGCCCCACAAAAAGATGCCCCCCGGGTTCCAAAAAATCCCAGAAACGATTTATTAACTTCTGTTGGGTAGGCTTGTCAAAGTAAATCATTACATTGCGGCAAAAAATTACATCAAAGGACCCTTTCATGGGCCATGAATCCATCAGGTTCAGCCGCGCGACCCTGACCATTGCCCGGACGCTGTCGCTGACCTGGTAAGTCTCATCAGACCTGTTCCGCACCCTGACAAAATATTTTTGCAGAAACAGGGGCGGGATATCCCGAAGCTCTTCCGCGCTGTAAACAGACATGCGCGCTTTTTTCAGCATTCTTAAGGAGATATCCGTAGCCAGAATCTTTACATCCATGGAACTGATATCCGGCAGATTTTCCCTCAGCAGAATCCCCAAGGAAAAAGACTCTTCCCCTGAAGAGCAGGCTGCTGTCCAGAACCTGAGTCTCCGGCCCTTCAGGTTCGGCAGTACAGAGTCCCGCAAATAACTGAAATGTTCCGGCTCCCGAAAAAAACTGGTCTTATTCGTAGTGATCACATCAATCAGGAAACTCATTTCATGAGGGCCCCTGTCGCTTTCAATATATTCCAGATAGGACTCGAAACTCGGCAGCTTCAGAGCACGCAACCGCTTCATAAGCCGCGCCCTGACCAGAGCCTGTTTGCCGTCCTTGAGATTGATCCCGCATAACTTATAGACAAGCCGGCTGATTGTTCTGAACTGCTTTTCGGTCAGCTCTGCCGAAATCAGATTCATCCCTCTCCTTTGGTGAAACGTGATGCGTGATGCGTGAAGCGTGGTACATGATATCACGTTTCACGTTTCACGCTTCATTTGCGAGCACTACCAGCCCTCCGACATCCAAGATAAGCCCCACTCTCCCATCAGGCATGATCGCGCTCCCGGAAATACCCGAAATATTCCTCAATGTTTCTCCCAGTGTTTTGATTACGATCTGCTGACTCCCGATCAGTTCATCAACAAGCAGCCCGGCCTGTTTCCCATTATGTTCCACCACCATGATAATCGCCTGTGTCGGGTCCTGTTCAGCACCCTCCACCCGGAAAAGAGTGTTCAGTCGGAACAAAGGGACAAGCTTCCCCTGCAGGGTCAGGGTTTCTCCTCTCCTGAGAACGGTTGAAAGATCCTTTTTATCGGGCCTTACAGACCTGACAATGGAAACCGTGGGCATAACATATCTCTCAGAACCCACCCGCACCACCATTCCGTCAATAATCGCCAGGGTCAGGGGGAGGCTTATCCTGAACACGCTCCCTTCCCCGGGAACGGATTGAATGTCAATCTGCCCGCGAAGCTCTTCGATGTTTGTTTTTACCACATTCATTCCCACCCCGCGCCCGGATATCTCGGAAACCACCTTGGCCGTGGAGAACCCCGGTTCAAAAATCAGCCCGAATACCTCCCTGTCACCCAGGGATTTGTCAGCCTCGCTTATGAGTTTTCTTTCCAGGGCATTTTCGAGAATAGCGTCCCGATCCAGCCCCTTGCCGTCGTCTGCGATTTCCAATATGACATTGCCGCCCGAATGATGGGCGGACAGCTTCACCGTGCCCTGGGGGGGTTTGCCGTTCTGTATCCTGACATCGGAAGGCTCAAGACCGTGATCCACAGCATTCCGAACCATATGCACCAGGGGATCGTTAATCATATCCACCATATTCCGGTCAATTTCCGTCTCCTCCCCCTCGGTGGAAAATGCCACATTTTTTCCTGCCTTACGGCTCACATCCCTGACCAGACGAGCCATTTTCTGAAAAGTTGCCTTCAGGGGAATCATCCTCATGGACATGCTCATATTCTGCAGTTCGCGAACAATTTTGTTTGTCTGACTGACCTTTTTGGAAAGCTCATGAAATCTGCCGCCCGAGACCACCTCATCCTGGGTAACCATTGAATGGGCAACCACCAGTTCCCCCACGGTATCAATAAAACGATCCAGCCGTTCCACAGGTACGCGCACAGATGATTCTGCTATATTTTTTCTCTTTTCTCCGGACTTGGGCGTTCGGATCCCCTGTGCAATATCCGTCATGGGGACGGTTTTCTGCTTTGTCGGTTTTCTGTTGTCCGTTGTCAGTTGTCCGTTATCCGCTGTCAGTTGTCCGCTGTCAGTTGTCTGCTGGCCGTTGTCTGCTGTCTGCTGGCCGTTGTCAGTTGTCTGCTGGCCGTTGTCAGTTGTCTGCTGGTCGTTATCCGCTGTCTGCTGGCCGTTGTCCGCTGTCTGCTGGCCGTTGTCAGTTGTCTGCTGGCCGTTGTCAGTTGTCTGCTGGCCGTTATCCGTTGTCAGTTGCCCGTTGTCTGCTGTCTGCTGCCCGACAACTGATGCATCAGATATCCCGAATTTCTCAGGCTCTGCTAAAAAGCGAATTAACTCATTGTAATCCTGTGGTTTATAGAAAGGCATACCATCCAGGGCATCACGGACGGAACTGATAATTTCTTTCAGCATGTCAACTGCCCGTAGTGCCAGATCTGTATATCCGCCGGTATAACGGATTTCCCGGTCACGGATACGGCTTAAAAACGATTCCGAATGATGAGCGAGTTCCGATATGAGAGAGAGTTCAAGAAATGCGGAAGTTCCTTTGACTGTATGAAAAGCCCGGAAAACAACGCCCACGGCTTCCATGTCTTCCGGATTTTCCTCAAGTGATAACAGTGCTTCTTCTGCGTTTGTAATCAGTTCACTGCTTTCAGTGATAAACGCGCCTAAGAGATCAGGGTCCGCATCTGTGGGAATGAAACTGGGTTCCGGTTCGGAATTTTCTGTTTTTTCATTTTCCTCCGCCACGTTCATCGCCTCCTCTATCAGACGGCCAATTTTTGTAAGCATATCCCTTACTTCATCCGGATCAGAAATATCAGTCCTGATTTTATCCGCTGCCTGGGCAACTTTTTCCCGGGAATCCCTGGAATATGAGAAATTATTGGCGATGGTATTTAATAAGTTATGTAAACGGGTAAGCTCGGAAACGTCATTCGGTTCGATCTGAATCAGGAGTGTTGCCGCATCATCAAGAGATGCCTGATCCTGATCGGTAAAATTATCTTTGTATTTATCGGGCATACAGGATTCCTTAAATTTACGATTTACGATTTACGATTTACGATTGCCAAAATCGTAAATCGTAAATCGTAAATCGTAAATTTCTGACCACTGACCATTTTTATCCAATGATACGGATGACTGTCAATATTTTAATTATTTTGTATGTTCTCCGGAAGGACCCGGCGCGAGGTTTTATAAATTTTGCTCCAATAGGTATCATCCATGCAGGAGATCATCACATTCCTGGTGGAAGACGTATGGGCAAACTCCCCGTTACTTAAATATATTCCGACATGGCGTTTATTTTCTCCCGGAATAAAGAAAACAAGATCTCCTGCCATGAGCCGGTTTTGCCGTACTGCCTTGCCGATTACTATCTGCCCTTTTGTACTGCGGGGAAGCCGGATACTGAAAAGATTTTCATAGATTACCATGACAAGACCGGAACAGTCAATTCCGTCCCGATCCGTCCCTCCCAGCCTGTGCGGTGTTTCCTTCCAGTGCCGTATTTCAGAACGAAGCCTTGCTTCAATATCATCTGCTGACTGCCGCGTGTATGGCGATGATCCGCAGCCTGAGATAAGAAACAGGAAAATGAATAAAGTCGGCAGATATAATTTCATTGTCAGTCTTCAGTCTTCAGTCTTCAGTCTTCGGTCTTCAGTGGTCAGTCTTCAGTGGTCAGCCTTCAGTCTTCAGTGGTCAGTCTTCAGTCTTCAGTCTTCAGTCTTCAGTCTTCAGTCTTCAGTCTTCAGTCTTCAGTCTTCAGTCTTCGGTGGTCAGTTGTCAGTTGCAACTGAGGACTGAGGACTGAAGACTGAGGGACTGACCACTGAAGACTGACAACAACGGGCAACTGACCATACTAATACCGTACTACCCCCGCACCCCAGGTAAATCCGGAACCGAATGCCACCATCAGCAAAAGGTCTCCCCGCCGGATTTTGCCGCTGTCACTGAACTCTGCCAGCAAAAGCGGAATGGTTGCTGCTGTGGTGTTCCCGTATTTGTGAATGTTGTAAAGCACTTTATCATCAGGAATCTGCAAATGCTCGGCCACGAGTCTGTTAATGCGAATGTTGGCCTGATGCGGCAATACCCAGTCCACATCATTCACCGAGTACCCGACCCGGTTCAGGGCCGACTGGCTGACTTCTGCCATCCGGCGCACGGCATTGGTGAACAGATTCTTGGATGAAGGCATGTCCGGGTATAAATCTGCATTGGCTTCGGAATCAGAGAGATCATAACTGATAATCGGCTTCTGGCCAATATCAAAGATTTTCATATGAATCCCCCTGAGCGCGCCGCGTCCGTCAGCATGGGTTTCGGTAAGCAGAATCCGGGAGTCTTCGCTCGGTGACGGGGATACCACCACCGCAGCCGCTCCGTCGCCGAAAAGCACTGTGACCGCACGCCCCCGCATGCTGTAGTCCAGCGCGTTGGAATGGACTTCCGAGCCGACCAGCAGGATATTCTTGTACATGCCTGCCTCTGTGAATGCCTGGGCCATCTGGAGTCCGTAAACAAAACCGGTACATTGCTGCCGGATATCGTAGCATGGAATGCAGCGGTCAGCCCATCCGAGCTTTTCCTGCAAAAATACGCCAGCCCCGGGGAAAAAAAAGTCAGGGCTTAATGTTGCAAAAATAATACAATCAATCTCATCCGGCAGGACTTCCTTTTTTTCCAGGAGATTTTTCACTGCTTTTACAGCCAGATCCGAGCATCTCTGGCCCGGAGCAGCATAGCGTCTTTCGCTGATCCCTGACCGTTGCTGTATCCACTCGTCGCTTGTATCCATCTGTTGGGGGAAATCATCGTTTTTTATTATTTTATCTGGTACATACATACCGGAAGATCGAATATAAGCATGTTTTGTTGCCATTTCCTGTTTGTCCGTTGTTGGTTGTTGGTTGTTGTCAGTTGTCAGTCGGCAGTTGCCAGCAGTCAGTCGGCAGTTGCCAGTCGGCAGTCGGCAGTTGTCAGTCGGCAGTTGTCAGTCGGCAGTTGTCAGTCGGCAGCAGTCAGTCGGCAGTTGCCAGTCGGCAGTCGGCAGTTGCCAGTCGGCAGTCGGCAGTTGGCAGTCGGCAGTTGCCCTGCTCGCGGGGGATTGACAAATCCCCCGCATACGCGGGGGTTCGGATTTGCCAATCCGAACCGAGCAGAAAAGGGCTGCCGTAGCAGAAATGACCCACCGTAGCAGAAAAGGGCCGCCCGCAACAGAAAGGTCCCTGCTGCTCGCGGGGGATTGACAAATCCCCCGCATACGCGGGGTTCGGATTTGCCAATCCGAACCGAGCAGAAAGGGCCTGCCGTAGCAGAAAGGACCCACCGTAGCAGAAAAGGGCCGCCCGCAACAGAAAGGTCCCTGCTCGCGGGGGATTGACAAATCCCCGCATACGCGGGGGTTCGGATTTGCCAATCCGAACCGAGCAGAAAAGGGCTGCCGTAGCAGAAATGACCCACCGTGGCAGAAAAGGGCCGCCCGCAACAGAAAGTGCCTCTGCTGCTAGCGGGGGATTGACAAATCCCCCGCATACGCGGGGGTTCGGATTTGCCAAGCGACCAAGCTCA
>JAUCGG010000161.1 GCA_030378015.1 Desulfococcaceae bacterium HSG8 | reverse complement strand
GGAATAACACCAATTGCACCCAATTCAATATAGCATCAATATGCTGAATTTAATACATTATTAATAAAAATACCACAAAATAATCCCGGCTGGCACGATAGTTGCTACAAAGACAGGCAGAACACATTATTTTATTATCACAGAATCCGTACTTCTTGCAGGGATTTCATCAGGGAGTAAAGAAAGTTACCCCTATGAAAAACCCGAAATTCGGATAAACCCGGAGGATATTTTATGGGTTTGAGACAGAAATTTACACAAGGGACATTTGCCGTTCTCGCGGAACTGGACCCGCCCAAGGGCGCTGATGTTTCGGAAATGGTAAAAAATGCCCAGAGAGTCAGAGGTAAAATTGACGCCTTTATTGTACCGGAAATGAACAACGCTGTCATGCGGATGAGTTCTGGGGGCTGCCATGATTCTCCAGGAAAAGGGAATTGAAGCCGTGATGCAGGTCAGTTGCCGGGATCGGAACCGGCTCGCGCTCCAGGCAGATCTGCTGGCAGGGTATGCCTGCGGGATTACCAATGTCATGGCTGTGACCGGAGAAGACCCGAGCTTCGGTGACCATCATCAGGCAAGGTCGGTGTATGACATTGATCTGATCGGACTGTTGCGGGTCATCACCGGGCTTTGCAAGGGAAAGGACATGGCAGGAATCGAACTGAACGGTTCTCCTGACTTCCTGGTGGGTTCGACGGTGAATGCAGGGAGCAGTTCCCCCGAACTGGAGGCAGAGGAAATGAAGAAGAAGACCGAGGCAGGCACGGAATTTTTCATTACGCCGCACCTGTTCGATCTTTCCTCCATTGAGCCGTTTCTCAAGCGGACAGATAATCAGAAAGCAAAAATCATTCCCACGGTGCTGCTGCTCAAATCCGTGGGCATGGCCCGCTATATGGCTCGGAACGTGGATAATGTGCATATCCCTGATACGCTGATCCGGCGGATCCAGAAGGCCGGCGATAAGGTTCGCGAATGTGTCCGAATCGCATCAGAAACCATATCCGCATTAAAACAGGAAAAATTCGGCGGGGTGCTTATCTCCACCATCGGGTGGGAAAACAAGCTCCCGGAGATACTTGAGAAGATTTAAGGAGTCACAGATAATGGAAAACAATGTCAGTGGAACACAGAAGGGGAAAGACCTGGTCGGCGCTGTGATGGTGGTCGGCGGCGGAATTACCGGGATGCAGTCCGCGCTGGACCTTGCCAACTCAGGATACTACGTCTATCTGGTTGAGCAGTCTTCAGCTATCGGCGGGCTTATGTCCCAGCTTGACAAGACGTTTCCCACCAATGACTGTGCCATGTGAATTATCTCGCCCAAACTGGTCGAGGTCGGCCGGCACTTAAACATTGAACTTCTGACAAATACCGAACTTTTATCACTGGACGGCGAACCCGGACAGTTTACAGCAAAAGTCATTGAAACTCCCCGCTATATAGACCTTTCCAAGTGTACAAGCTGCGGAGAATGCACCAATGTCTGCCCCGTGGATCTTCCCAACGAATATGATGAGGGGCTTTCCGTCAAAAAGGCTGCCTACAAACAATACGCGCAGGCTATTCCCGGCGCGTTTGCCATCCATAAAGCAGATAAGGCCCCCTGCCGTCTTGAGTGTCCCGCGGGTCTGAATGTCCAGGGATACGTCCAGATGGTAAAAGCAGGCAAATACAAAGAAGCCCTGAAGATCATTATGGAAGACCTGCCCCTGCCCGGGGTACTCGGAAGAATCTGTCCCCACGGATGCGAGGATGCCTGCCGCAGATGCGAGGTGGATGAACCGGTTGCCATCCGTGATCTCAAACGCTTGGCCGCGGATCAGTTCGATCCCAGGGAGATTGAGATCGAATGCGCGCCTCGGAGGCAGGAAAAGGTGGCAATCATCGGATCGGGCCCCGCAGGACTTTCCGCAGCATATCATCTCGCGAGAAAGGGCATATTATCCACCATTTTCGAGGCTCTTCCGGAACCAGGAGGAATGCTGAGAGTGGGAATTCCAGCGCACCGGCTGCCCCGCGAAATCCTGGATAATGAGATCGAACTGATTACCAACATGGGGGTGGAGATTAAGACCAATACTCCCCTTGGCCCGGATATGACAGTTGACAGCCTCCTGAACGACGGTTACAAAGCTGTGTATCTGGCCCTGGGAGCCCACAAAGGCATGGAACTGGGAATCCCCGGTGAGAATGCCGAAGGTGTGCGGCAGGGTGTTGATTTCCTCAGAGAAGCAAATCTCACGGGAAAGGCGGAAGTCGGGAAAAAGGTGGGGATCATCGGCGGCGGAAATGTGGCGATTGACGTAGCCAGATCCGCGGTCAGACTCGGAGCCGAAGAGGTTAATATTATCTATCGCCGTACCCGTGCAGAAATGCCCGCGTGGGAAGAGGAAATCCAGGCCGCGGAAACAGAAGGCACAAAGCTGACGTATCTGGCAGCACCCCAGGAGGTGCTGATGCAGAACAATAAAGTTGTGGGACTGCGGTGCATCCGGATGGAACTGGGAGAACCGGATTCGTCCGGGAGAAGGCGGCCCGTTCCGGTCACCGGGAGCGAATACGATATCGAGATTGACCAACTGATTCCCGCTATCGGCCAACGACCTGATCTTTCCTCAATCGAAAATGTGAGCGGCTTGAAATTCAGCCGATGGGGAACCACGGAGGTTGATCCGATTACCTTCGCAACAGATCGGGAAGGGGTTTTTGCAGGCGGTGATCTGCAGACGGGTCCCTGGATTGCCATCAGCGCGATTGCTGCGGGACGGGAAGCTGCTGAATCTGTCTCCCGCTACCTGGACGGTGCGGACATGGCCGAGGGCCGTGAGCCGATAAAAAATGAGAACCCGAAATATCGGCCAGTTCCCGAAGAGGAACCCGTGATGCCCAGGGCAAAAATGCCGGAACTGCCTGCGGAAGCCCGTGCAGGTAATTTTAATGAAGTGGAACTCGGGTATAATGAGGAAGACGGGCAGGCAGAAGCAGGGCGGTGTCTGAACTGCGGTTACTGCTGCGAGTGCTATCAGTGCGTGGAAGCTTGTCTTGCCAATGCAGTGGATCATTGCCAGACCGTGATTGAACGGGAGATATCCGTGGGTTCCCTGGTGTTGTGCCCGGGCAGCCAGCCCTTTGATCCCTCACGTCTTGAGCAGTTCTATCATTACAAGTCCAATCCCAATGTGATGACGAGCCTTGAGTTTGAGCGGGTTCTCAGTGCTTCGGGGCCCACGATGGGGCATCTTGTCCGGCCGTCGGACGAAAAGGAACCCAAGAAAGTCGCATGGCTCCAGTGTATAGGTTCCAGGGATACCAACCAGTGCGGTAACGGCTACTGTTCCTCTGTCTGTTGCATGTACGCGCTTAAAGATGCGATGGTTGCCAAAGAACACGCGCACGGCGATCTGGACTGCACTGTGTTTTATATGGATATCCGATCATTCGGAAAGGATTACGAGAAATACTATGACCGGGCAAAGAACGCGGATATCCGCTTTACCAAAGCCCGTGTCCATACTATTGATGATGTGAGAAATACCGGGGATCTGCGGATAAAATACGCGAACGAGTCCGGCGAGATATGTGAAGAAATCTTTGACATGGTTGTCCTTTCCGTGGGACTCCAGGTAGCGGAATCCACAGCAGAACTGGCAAAGCGGCTCAGTATTGATCTGGATAAATACAATTTTGCAGTCACACATCCTTTCTCGCCCGTGGAGACATCCCGAGCGGGGGTTTATGCATGCGGAGTGTTCCAGGGACCCAAGGATATCCCGAGCTCTGTCACAGACGGAAGCGCGGCTGCGGGGGCTGCAGGGGCACATCTGTCCCCGGTACGCGGTACCTGCACCAGATCAGTGGAAACCCCCGAAGAAACGGATGTGACAGATCAGGAACCCCGGGTGGGGGTATTTGTCTGCAACTGCGGCATCAACATCGCGGGTACGGTTGACGTGGCACTTGTTGAGGAATACGCCAAAACCCTTCCCAATGTGGTGTGGTCCGGGCAGGATCTTTTTACCTGTTCCCAGGATGCCCAGGATCGGATGAAGGAACTGATCAAAGAGGAAGGCCTGAACCGTATTGTGGTTGCCTCATGCAGTCCCAAGACCCATGAAGGAATATTCATGGATACTTTGGAAGCCTGCGGCCTGAACAAATACCTCTTTGAGATGGCGAATATCCGGAACCAGAACTCCTGGACACATTCCGACACGCCCGATAAGGCTACGGAAAAGGCGAAGGATCTGGTACGGATGGCTGTTGCCCGATCAGTCACCCTGAACCCGCTTCATGAGAAGCAGATTCCCATCACCCCGAGGGCTTTGGTCATCGGCGGCGGCGTATCAGGAATGAATGCAGCCCTGGGCGTCGCGAAACAGGGATTTGAGGTTGTCCTGGTGGAGAAGGAAGTCCAGCTCGGAGGCGTGGCAAACCGCCTTCATAAGACCATCGAAGGGGCATCCGTGAGAACCTACGTGAACGATCTTATCAAGAAGGTGACATCCCATCCCAAGGTCCAGGTGCTTACCCAGTCCCTTATCGTTGGATTTTCCGGCTTCAAGGGAAATTTCACCACAGAGGTGCTTGTGGGACCCGGGATGTATGAAAGAAAGATTGATCACGGCGCGCTGATCGTATCAACAGGCGCGAATGAATACGGTCCCAAGGAATTCCTTTACGGCCGGGATGAAAGGGTGATGACCCAGCTTGAACTGGCGGATCGCTTGGAGGAAAAGGGTGCGGATGACCTGGAACAGGTTGTGATGATCCAGTGTGTCGGGTCCAGGAATGAGGAAAACCCGAACTGCTCCAGGATATGCTGCCAGAATGCGGTCAAGAACGCGCTCCACATCAAAAAAATGCGGCCTGAAACCAATGTCTTCATCCTTTACCGGGATATGAGGATGTACGGCCTGCTGGAGGAATATTATACAGAGGCCAGACGCCAGGGGATCATGTTCTTCCGCTATACACCGGAAAACCCGCCCAAAACAGAAGTGTCCGAAGACGGTTTCCTGATGGTAACTTTCAAGGATCACGTCCTGGGCCGTCCTCTCAGGGTTCGCACAGATATCCTGGCACTGAGCGCGGGAATAAAGGCAGAAGAAACCGAGGAACTCGCGTCCATCATCAAGCTGGGCCGGAATTCCGAAGGTTTTTTCATGGAAGCCCATGTCAAACTGAGGCCCGTGGATATGGCCACGGAGGGAATATATGTCTGCGGAACGGCCCACGCGCCCAAGCTGATCTCCGAAACCATTGCACAGTCCCTTGCAGCAGCCTCCAGGGCCACAACCCTGCTGTCCCAGCCGCACCTGACCCTGTCGGCAGTTACGGCCGTGGTCAACCCCGACAACTGTGCATCCTGTCTCATCTGCGTCCGCTCCTGTCCTTACGGAGTACCCAGGATCAATGAGGACGGTGTCAGTGAAATTGACGATGCCCTGTGCCAGGGCTGCGGCGTATGCGCGTCCGAGTGCCCCGCAAAAACCATCAATCTGAACTGGTACGAGGATGAACAGATACTGAGTAAGGTGGAGGCTTTGCTGGAAGAAATTGTAGCGTGAAACGTGAGGCGTGAAACGTGAAATGTGAAGCATGATCTTCGCTCGGGCCAAGGCTCGGCTCGGATTGACAAATCCGAGCCATGTCAGCGCCGGATTTGTCAATCCGGCGGGAGCATAGCGGGTGAATGACTGAAACGTAAAATATGAATCACGTTTCAAATTTCGCGCACCACGCATAAGGAGAACAAATGGAAGATTTTGATCCGATCATTATCGCATTCTGTTGTAATGCGTGAGGCTATAGTGCCGCGGACCTGGCAGGTTCGATGAGATTGCAGTATCCGTCCAGCGTTAAGATCATACGCGTACCATGCACCGGTAAGATTGATATCCTTCATATCCTCAGGGCCTTTGAAAAAGGCGCGGACGGGGTGTACGCGGTGGGATGTATGGAAGGAGACTGCCACTATAACAGCGGAAATTTCAGAGCAAGAAAACGTGTGGAACAGGCCCAGAAGATACTGAACACTATCGGTGTCTCAGGCGAAAGAGTACAGATGTACAATCTTTCTTCAAGCGAGGGCCCGCTTTTTGCTGAGATTGCCCAGGAGATGACCGAGAGGATCCGTAAACTGGGTCCGAATCCGATTAAACAGGCCATGAAAAAGGCCGCTTAAAGTGGTCAGTTGTCCGTGGTCAGTTGCCCTTTGCGACTGACGACGGACAACGGACTACTTATATAGGAGGTTTGCAACGATGATTGTTGCCGATAAAAAACCCATTGAGGAAATTGTCGAGGAAGTTAAGGACTGCGATAATATCCTTATACTGGGATGTAACGAATGCGTTACCGTATGCGAGGCAGGCGGAAAAAAAGAGGTGGGCATACTGGCTTCGGCGCTGCGGATGTATTTTCTTAACCAGGGGAAAGACATGAAGATTGACGAGAGAACCCTGGAACGGCAGTGCGATCAGGAGTACCTGGATGAGATCCGTGATATTGCAGATCAGTATGACGCTATTGTCTCCCTGGCCTGCGGGGTCGGCGTTCAGTTTACGGCTGAACAATACCATTCAATACCGATCTATCCGGGGGTCAATACCTGTTTCCTGGGAGCCACGGAAGAACGGGGACTCTGGACAGAGCGATGCCAGGCCTGCGGGCAGTGTGTCCTGGCCCGAACCGGCGGAATCTGCCCGGTCTCCAGGTGTGCGAAACGGCTTCTCAACGGTCCGTGCGGCGGATCTTCAAACGGAATGTGCGAGATCAGCAAAGAACTGGCCTGCGGATGGCAGTTAATCGTTAACCGCCTGGAAGCCCTGGATAAGATGGATGATTACGAAAAGATTTTTCCGATAAAGGACTGGTCCACCGACAGAGCCGGCGGGCCCCGAAAAGTTGTCAGGGAGGACGTGCAGATATGAATGTAAAAACACCGAGCAAACTGGAAAAAATTCTCAAAGCCGGCCATCTTGCTGTCACATCCGAATGCGGCCCTCCCCGCGGCAGCGACCCGGAGGCAATCAAAAAGAAGGCCGAACTGATCAAGGATCATGTTGACGGCATCAACATAACCGATAACCAGACATCTGTCACCCGTATGTGCAGCCTGGCCTCATGTATTCACCTCAGACTCATGGGACTGGAGCCGATTCTCCAGATGGTGACCCGTGACCGGAACCGGATCGCGCTGCAAAGCGATATCCTCGGAGCAGCTTCATTTGATATACACAATATGCTGTGTCTTTCCGGTGATCATCAGAGTTTCGGAGACTGTAAGCAGGGACAAAACGTCCACGATATAGATTCCATGCAGCTGATCCAGACCGTCAGGTATATGCGGGATGAAGGAAAATTCCTGGGCGGAGATGATATCAAGCGTCCCCCGAACATGTTCGTCGGGGCCGCAGCCAACCCGTTTGCTGATCCCTTTGAAATAAGGGTTCCGCGTCTGGCAAAAAAGATCGCTGCCGGTGTGGAGTTCATCCAGACCCAGTGTATCTACAATCTTGATAAATTCGAGGAGTGGATGCGGCTGGCCCGGGAGCGGGGATTAACCGAAAAAGTTTTCATCCTAGCCGGCATGACGCCGATGAAATCGGCCGGAATGGCGAAATATATGAAGAACCGCGTGCCGGGAATGGATGTGCCGGATGAGTTGGTAAAACGCCTGGCCGGTGTTCCCAAGGAAAAACAGGCACAGGAGGGGATTGATATCTGCGTGGAAGCGATTCAGCGTCTCAAAGAGATGGAGGGCGTAAAAGGGTTTCACATCATGGCCATCGAATGGGAGGAAAAGGTTCCGGAAATAGTTGAAAGAACAGGGCTTTATCCCAGACCGAAAATTTAAAAGATGTCCGTGGTCAGTTGTCAGTACAGCAACTTGTAAATTCCTCCCCCCTTTCGTAAAGGGGGGCAGGGGATTTTTATCGCAACAGCCTTTTTTCGCAAGAAAAATCCCCCCGGCCCCCTTTACGAAAGGGGGGGCGAACTTGTAAGTTGCAGTACTAGCAACTGACCACTGATCACTGACAAAATAAGGAGATTTATCATGACGGATAAAAAAAGAATACTTGTAGTGGACGATGAGCCTGATTTCGCTTCCATTGTCCAGAAAAATTTGGAAAAAGAGGGTTTTGAAGTTGAGGTCGCGTATGACGGAGTCGAAGGGCTTGAAAAGGTAAAGGCCAACCCGCCGGACGCAATTGTGCTGGATGTCATGATGCCTGAGAAGGACGGATATGAAATGTGCAAAGATCTTAAAGGTGACGATAAATACTCCGGCATTCCTGTCCTTCTGCTGACTGCCGTGGCAGATCGTGTATCTTCTACCCGTTATTCTCATTATGACGGAATGAATACCGAAGCAGACGATTATCTCCCCAAACCGGCATCTGCCGAGCAGATCACCGAAAGCATCAAGAGCCTGCTGGGAATTTAAAAAAGTTGTCCGTTGTCCGTTGTCCGTGGTCAGTTGCAGCGGGCAACGGACAACTGACCACGGACAATTAAGGAGGATTATAGAATGTCATCCCATGTCATTGATGTGGAACCGGGAAAAACAAGTAGTTTCAAAGACAAGGTAATGGCCCTTTTACCTGACGGGGGAAACCTGAACCTCTGTCTGACGTGCGGGCTTTGTTCCTCAGGATGTCCCGCAACAGGCCTGGAGGATATGGACCCTCGGAAGTTCCTGCGGATGGCTGCGCTCGGGCTGGATGATGAAATATTGAACAGCCCCTGGGCGTGGATGTGTACCATGTGCCAGCGCTGCATTCATGCATGTCCTATGAAAATAGACATCCCCGGGCTGATTGCCAATGTGCGAAAAAACTGGCCCGTCGAGAACCAGCCCAAAGGTATCCGAAGCTCATGTGAACTGGCATTGAAGAACGATACATGCAGCGCTATGGGCGCGACCGAGGAAGACTGGCAGTTCGTGGTGGAGGATGTGGCTGAGGAGGTTCGGGAAACCCAGGAAGGATTTGAAGATCTCCAGGCACCTATGGATAAAGAAGGGGCCCGTTTCTTCCTGAATCAGAACTCCAGGGAACCCGTGACGGAGCCTGACGAGATGGTTCCTCTCTGGAAGATCCTTCACCTGGTAGGAGCGGACTGGACTTATGGCACAAAAGGCTGGGCAGCAGAAAATTACTGCCTGTTCTGTCAGGATTTCGAGAAATGGGAAAAGATTGTAAGGATAAAGGCCAAAGCCGTGGATGACCTTGGCTGCAAGGTCTGGCTGAACACCGAATGAGGGCACGAATTTTTTGCGGTCCGGGTCGGACTGACTAAATTCAACATTGAACATAATTTTGAAACAAAAAGCATTATCGAGTATTATGCCAAATGGATCAGGGAAGGCAAACTCAAGGTAAATTCTGACTGGAACAAGGATCTGAAAGTGAAGTTCACAGTACAGGATCCGTGTCAGCTTGTGAGAAAATCCCTAGGTGATCCTATTGCCGAAGATCTCCGATTCGTGGTGAAATCTGTGGTCGGCGAGGAAAATCTTATTGACATGCAGCCCAACCGGTCAAATAATTATTGTTGCGGCGGCGGCGGCGGGTTCTTACAGTCAGGCTTTCCTGAAGCCCGCCGGTATTATGGCAGGAGAAAGCTGGACCAGATACTGGAAACAGGCGCACCTTACTGCATCACGCCATGCCATAATTGTCATTCCCAGATACACGACCTCAGCGAACATTATGAAGCCGGTTATCATTCGGTTCATTTGTGGACATTGATCTGTCTTTCTATGGGGATTCTCGGGGAAAATGAACGGGAATACCTGGGGCCGGACCTGGCGGAACTGGGGCTTTGATGCGTAATGCGTAATGCGTGATATGCGGGCCTGATTTTCGTACGGGCCAAGTGGCTCGGCTCGGATTGACAAATCCGAGCCATGTCACCGCCGGATTTGCCAATCCGCCGGGAGCAGGCTGGCAGCCGGCCGATACGTGTTATGCGGGCCCTGATTTTCGCACTGGCCAAGTGGCTCGGGTCGGATTGACAAATCCGAGCCATGTCACCGCCGGATTTGCCAATCCGCCGGGAGCAGGCTGGCAGCCGGCCGATATGTGTTATGCGGGCCCTGATTTTCGCACTAGCCAAGTGGCTCGGCTCGGATTGACAAATCCGAGCCATGTCACCGCCGGATTTGCCAATCCGCCGGGAGCAGGCTGGCAGCCGGCCGATACGTGTTATGCGGGCCCTGATTTTCGTCTGGCCAAGTGGCTCGGCTCGGATTGACAAATCCGAGCCACGTCACCGCCGGATTTGCCAATCCGCCGGGAGCAGGCTGGCAGCCGGCCGATACGTGTTATGCGGGCCCTGATTTTCGTCTGGCCAAGTGGCTCGGCTCGGATTGACAAATCCGAGCCATGTCACCGCCGGATTTGCCAATCCATAGAGAGCAGGTAACTGGCCGAAAGTAAAATTCGGGATTGTTATGCGCTTCACGTTTCACGTTTTCACGCTTCACACTTCAAACTGAGAAACGGATAAAAAAATGCAACGGACAACGGACAACGGACAACGGACAACAAAAGTTTTTTGCATCCTGGGAGATGAGCGGATCTTTTCTTCAAAATCGCCGGATATCTTTTCAACGGTGATGAAAGAGGTCGGTGTAAAAGGCACATACGTTCCCTTTATGGTAAAGCCTGAGAGGATCGGCGAGGCTATGAGAAGTTTGTGTGTACTGAACATTGCCGGGGCAAATGTCACAGTGCCTTATAAAGAAGCAGTCATACCTTATATGGATGAGCTTTCCGAGGGCGCGACGATTATCGGTTCGGTCAATACAATCGTTCGGGATGGCGAGAAGCTCAAAGGCTATAATACCAATGCTATCGGCTTCATGGATGCGCTGGAAGATGCAGGATTCGAAGCCGGGGGGAAATCCGCGATTGTTTTCGGGACAGGCGGCGCGGCCAGAGCCGTAATCTTCATGCTGAAGTGGCTCCATGCGTCATCCATTCTTGTGACCGGACGGAATGAGAAAAACATCAGGCATGTTGTGAACCGCGTCGGGGGAGAAGAAATGCCTTTGGATGCTTTGCCGAATAATCCTGTTCCTGCAAATATCGTCATCAACGCGACATCGGTATCATCGCCTGATGAATCCTCGGAAATGGCCGCACTGGTGAAGCAGATCGAACTGCCGGAATGCGAAATGGTTGTTGATCTGAATTATGGCCGTAGTGAGAATTTCTGGGAGGATATGGCCCGAACCAAGGGGATTAGGTTCATGGACGGACTTTCCTCACTTGCTAATCAGGCCAGACGCACCTTTGCCCTGTGGACGGGTATTCATGTGAGTCCTGAATTGTTTCTGAAGTCAGTGGCCAGTGGCGAGTAGTTTAACTGAACTTACTGTATATATAATAAATGCCATTTTCTTCCGAACCAAACACCGAGAACACTTTCATCCCTCTTCCATCCGCTTCCATCGGCGGATAAAGCTGTCTTTGGCAATGGGCCGGATATTCTGCTTCAGTGCCCGAACCTGCGGAGACAGCCGGAAGATCATCCTTTCTTTTTCAGGGATAAACTTCTGCCCCATTGCTGCCAGACGGAGGAATAAATCATATCTCCTCCTGTTCATGGCGAGGATCCTGTTGCGGCCATTATCAATATAATGACCCGGTGCATTCCTGATTTTAATTTTCAGGTTTACCTCGGGCGTTGCAGTTTCCAAAGCCTCTCCGAACTTTTTGTAAAGCTCTCCGACCTCCTTTGAAGTGCATCCTGTCTCTTTCTGATATTCGGAAAGGAGTGCTCTTCCGCTAATGCTTTGATTATCTTTCAGGCTGATTATGAAGTATTAGCGGAAGAACACCCATATACTAAAATTATATTTTTAACAAAACTTTTTATCCATGTCAACATGTAACCTGTATTATTACAGATCAAAAAAATTCATAAATGTTTTCAGGGGACACGGATCAAATCGGATGATCCCTGTGTCTTTGCTGAAAATGATCCGTGCGAATCCGTGTTTATCCGTGTCCTTAAAACCGCTGGTAAGTTATTTTTTGGGAAAAACCCTTAACTGGTTGAATTCAGGCTCTGATTGGAACACGGATAAAAACGGATTTTATTACAGAAATGATTCGGTCAGCCTGCTGTGATTCCGTTACTGAAAATGATCCGTGCGAATCCGTGTAGATCCGTGTCCTGAAAACAGCGGGTTAATCGTCGAATAAAGCATGTCAAGGCTCTGCAGAGTCCTAACATATGACCGTAAACACGAAAATAAAAAAGATTGCAAAAAAATAATATGTCATGTAATCAGGGTAGGCTCATGGCTTTCGAAGATAAAATGATAACTTTTTAATGATGAGGTGAATAGCATGAATCGTATTTCGTTAAAACTGACGCATGTCATTGTCTGGATAGTTGCTTCACTGCTGCTGACTTCAGCGGTCTGGGGAACGGAACTCTTTATTCCTCCGCTTAAAGCAAAGCCTGGCCAAACCATCGAAGTACCGCTGAAGGTTGATACTGTGGATAACCTGGCCGGTTTTAAGGTAGTTATGAAATATGACATCAACATACTTACCTTTAAAAAAGCTGCTAAAACAAAACAGACATCATCCCTGATGCACATCGTCAATGATAAAAAACCCGGGACTCTGATTGCAGTTATGGCAGGTGCCAGGGGAATTAAGGGAAAGGATTTTTCGCTCCTCTCACTTAATTTTGAGGTGAAAAAGGGTCTGACAGGCAATCATACCACTAAGATAGAGATTACCAAAGTTGAAATGATGAGCGACCAGTTGAAAGATGTCAAATGCAGTATCAAGTCAAATCCGATTACCATTGCAGGAGGCACAGAGGCTAAGAAAGCAAAGGGAAACGATGAAAAAAAAGATAACCTGAAAACCCCGGCATCTGATAAGGTTGAAAAGGAAAAACAGAAAAGTGACGCCCCTGGGAAGGAGGTGAAATCCGGGGAAAAGTGCGAAAAAAAAGCCGGACAGGATACCCCGGCATCAGATACGACCGAAAAGAAAAGTGATGTACCCCCTGAGAAGGTAAAAGCCGAGGGTAAGGAAATTCCCAAAAAATAGCGGCATCTTTCATAAAAGCTGAAAAGTAGTTGCACTTTTTTCGGCTGTAGAACAATTTTTCAAATTGTTTAAACAATTTGAAAAATTGTTTTACAGTAAATGTAAAGTGGCAAATGAAGGATGCCTTTATTATTATTTTTCAGGACACGGATGATCCGTATGCATCCGTGTTTATCCGTGTCCCATTTAAGTGGATATCAAGAACCCGCCTCGGACTGATCTTTTTCCTTTCCCGGATCTGCCCCTCCCGGTGAGGGGCTTCTCCCCACCATTTGCCTGAGTTCTTCCCATTCAAAATGCAAATATCGCCGGGTAGTATTCAGATTTTCATGGCCCAGGAGATACTGGATCATAATGAGATTTTCTCCAGCCCTGGCTTTCAGGCTGGCCCCCGAATGCCGAAGAAGATGCGGCCCCTGCTTCCGTTTGATAATGTTGGCTCTTCGGAGGGCCTGACTGACGATATAATGAACCTGCCGCCGCTTCAGTTGTTTACCGTGGCTTGATAGAAATATCCACGGTAAGTCATTTCCTTTGTATTCAGGTCTGATACTGTACCAGTTGAGGAATTTGTTCACAATATCATCATTCAGGGGAATTTTATCTGTTTTATTCCTTTTTCGTGTCACCCATACCTCCTGTGCATCCAATCGCACATCCTCGATGGTTAAGTTGACAACTTCCGATACCCGGAGGCAGATATCTGTAAAAAGGCTGAACAGCAGAAGATTCCGATCTACGACCTTACGGGGGGCAGATTGTGCCTCTGCCTGATATATCCTTTCAAGTTCATCAAAAGTCAGATAATCTGTTTTCGGAGGGTAAATTTTCGGCTTACTGATTGTTGACGCTATATTATCCAGTATAAGTTCTTCATCCACGAGGTAGTCCATAAATCCGATTAAAACATATATAATACCTATTTTTGACGCATTTGATATCTTTTGCTCCTT
>JAUCGG010000026.1 GCA_030378015.1 Desulfococcaceae bacterium HSG8 | reverse complement strand
TATGAAAACATTGTATTTCTTATTAATTTTTTTCTGTCTTCCGGAGTATGTGCCGCGGAATGGACAGAAATGACAAACGAGGCTTCCGGAACCTTATACGGAATATGGGGAGACGGAACTGGTATGTTTGCAGTGGGAGAAAAAGGTAAAATTCTCCGCTATGACGGCGACGACTGGCAGGTCTTGTCAGGCAAAACCTCTGCTGAACTCCGAAGTGTATGGGGGACTTCCGATAAAAATGTTTTTGCCGTGGGGAAAAAGGGGACGATTCTCCGCTATGATGGTGAGAAATGGGTGAAGATGCCGGGCGGCACCTCCGGAACCCTCTATGCAATATGGGGAAGTTCCGACGACGATATATTTGCAGCAGGCGAGAGAGGCAGGATTCGCCGCTATGACGGAAAGCGTTGGAACACGTTTAAAAGCGGGGTTTCCGAGACCCTTTACGGAATATGGGGAAGCTCCGATGGTAATTTGTTCGCGGTGGGTGAAAACGGAATCATTCTCCGTTGCAATGATTACAGGGATGATGATGACAGCAGCAAAGAGAACAAATGCCAGGAAATGGTCAGCGGAGTCACTGAAGACCTTTACGGGATATGGGGCAGCTCTGACGATAATGTGTTTGCTGTCGGGGAAAACGGTACGATTCTCCGTTATGACGGCACGAACTGGAATAAGATGCCGGCAGGAACCCTCAAGGCAATTTACAGGTTATGGGGAAGTTCCGAGGATGATGTATTTGCCGTCGGTGAAGACGGAATCATACTCCGCTATGACGACGCCGCTTGGACAAAGATGACCGAAGAAATTTCCGAGACCCTTTACGGGATATGGGGAAGTTCTGATAATAATTTATTCGCGGTAGGAGAAAACAGTACGATTTTCCGTAATACCTTTTCCTCGGAATTCTATACCATCACAGCGGTATCCGGGGAAAACGGAAGCATCAGCCCGTCGGGTTCCATATCAGTGAATGCGGATGAAAGCCAGACTTTTACAATGCATCCTGATGACGGGTATGTAGTGGAAAACGTGCGGTCGGATGATGTGTCCCTGGGAACAGTGACGAGCTATACTTACGAGGATATCGGTGACAATCATACCATCCGAGTCACCTTTGCACCGGCAGATACAGAAATATGCATGGCAGTATTCACAGTTCGCACACAGGGATTGACAGCATATTTTGATACCACAGGCTCAGAGGGATCGCTTTTGTTCGATTACGGCGACAACAGCACAGGAACCGGTAATTCTCACACCTATGCAGCAAGTGACAGCTATTTGGCCACACTGACAGCTAGCGGAGAGAACTGTATGGCTTCATTGCTGAAACCGGTTGCCGTGTATAATCAGCCTGATAACTGCCCTGATGATCCGGAGAAAACCGAACCCGGAATCTGCGGATGCGGCGTATCCGATACAGACAGCGACGGGGATGATGTCCCGGACTGCAATGATGACTGCCCGGATAATCCGGAGAAAACCGAACCCGGGATCTGCGGTTGTGAGATATCGGATGCTGACAGGGACGAGGATGAAATCCCGGACTGCAATGATGACTGCCCTGATGATCCGGAGAAAACCGAACCCGGAATCTGCGGATGCGGAACACCGGATACGGACAGTGACGGAGACAGGAAGCCGGACTGTAAAGACGAATGCCCTGAAAATCCGGACAAGGTAAAACCCGGCCTGTGCGGGTGTGATGCACCGGATACAGACCGTGACGGAGACGATACCCCGGACTGCGATGACAATTGCCCAGATGATCCGGGCAAGACAGAACCCGGAATCTGCGGATGCGGCGTATCCGATACAGACAGCGATAAAGATGATACACCGGATTGTAATGATAACTGCCCTGATGATCTGGAGAAAACCGAACCCGGGATATGCGGATGCGGCGTATCGGACGCTGACAGTGATAAAGACGGAACACCGGACTGCAATGACAACTGTCCTTATGATTCGGATAAGATAGAACCTGGAATCTGCGGATGCGGAATTCCGGATACGGACAACGACGGAGACGAGACCCCGGACTGCAATGATAACTGCCCGGGTAATCCCGATAAAACAGAAGCCGGCGTATGCGGTTGCGCCCTGTCTGATGTTGACAGTGACGGAGACGGAACACCGGATTGCAACGACAAGTGCCCTGATGATCCGGAAAAAACCGACCCCGGAATATGCGGATGCGGCGTATCAGACATGGACAGCGATAAAGACGATACCCCGGACTGCAATGACAACTGCCCTGATGATCCGGAAAAAACAGCCCCGGGAATCTGCGGATGCGGGATTTCTGATGCTGACGAAGACTATGACGGAACACCGGATTGCAACGATAGATGTCCCGGTGATCCCGGTAAGACAAATCCCGGGATTTGCGGATGCGGGATTCCTGATATTGACAGCGACGAAGACGGAACATCGGACTGCAATGACAACTGCCCCGATGATCCCGGGAAGACAGACCCGGGAATCTGCGGATGCGGCGTATCCGATATCGACAGCGACGAAGACGGAACACCGGACTGCAATGATAACTGCCCCGATGATCCCGGGAAGACAGAGCCGGGAATCTGCGGATGCGGCGTATCCGATATCGACAGCGACGAAGATGAAACACCGGACTGTAATGACAACTGCCCGGGTAATCCTGACAAAACAGAAGCCGGGCTATGCGGCTGTGCATTATCTGATATTGACAATGACCAGGACGGAACACCGAATTGCAGTGACAGTTGCCCCAATGACCCCGGGAAGATCAGCCCTGACATATGCGGCTGCGGAGTGCCGGAGACAGACCGGGACCAGGACGGAACGCCTGATTGTATTGACAATTGCCCGGATGATCCGGATAAGACCAGGCCGGGCGAATGCGGGTGCGGGGCCTCGGATTCTGACAATGACGAAGACGGAACCCCCGATTGTAACGACAATTGTCCCGATGATCCGGATAAGATGAAACCGGGCAAATGCGGATGCGGAATCCCGGATACGGACAGCGACGGGGATGGAATCCCGGATTGCAGCGATGACTGTCCCGATGATCCCGAAAAGACAAAACCGGGCAAATGCGGATGCGGAATCCCGGATACAGACAGCGACGGGGACGGAGTCCCGGATTGCAGAGATATCTGCCCGGATGACCCTGGGAAGATCGCCAGCCCCGGCCCGTGCGGGTGCGGGGTTTCGGATACGGACAGGGACGGGGACGGGGTCCCCGATTGTCTTGATGAGTGCCCGGATGATCCGGAAAAAACCGACCCCGGGATCTGCGGATGCGGAACGCCTGACACAGACACCAATGAGGACGGGATCACAGACTGCAAATTTAATAGCCCCCCGGGTGTCCCATATCCCGTGCTTCCGGATGATGAAGCAATATTTCTCGAAGGTCCTGTGTCTCTCAGTGCAGATGGATTTTCAGATATCGAGAATGATCCTCATCTCGGAACCCACTGGCTGATAAGGCGGGCAGACAGGGTCTATAATTGTGAGGGCGCACTTGAATTTGATTTTATATCCGCGGGGAATGACCTCAATGAATACAGGCTTTCAGAACTTTTTACGGGATTGAAATACACATGGAAGGCGAGATATAAAGACGCGGGAAGCGAAACCTTTTCCGAATGGTCTGAAGAAACTGATTTTAAAATCGGGATATCCGAAGAAAAAGGGGTGAAAATCAGAGCCGGAATCAGTGCGTCTGATTTTCCGATGGTGTCGTTTGTTCAATGGCCTGATGACCCCGACGCGGTAAGCGTATTCGGAGACAAAGTCGGAACCGGTTACGATACAAAGCTTTTCAGGATAGGCACATATGATCCTACACAGGGAAAGGGGGCATATGTGGAATACGACGAGGAACTGGAAATCGAACCGGGAAGAGCCTACTGGTTCGGTTCGAAAAAAGATATTGAACTTACTGTGAAGGGCGTTCCGGTGAGCCTGGAGCATGATATTGAAGTGAGACTTCTTTACAATCCCGAAAACGGAAATGGCTGGAACATGATCGCGTGTCCCAACAATGCTGACTATGACTGGTCCGATGTGCAGGTGCTGGAATATGATGCCCGGGGAAATATTACATACGGCCCCGTACCGCTTTCCAAGTTAGGTGATCCGGATGATGATAATGAACCTGTTGACAGCAAATTATGGCGGTGGGAAAGCGGTGATTACGTCCCGAATACGAACCGGATGGAGAGACATAAGGGATACTGGGTGAACGCAAAAAAGGAGAATATCTTCCTGAGGTTCCCCGTAAAAGCCCAGGCAGGACGATTCCATTCAGGAACACCGCGGGCAGTACGCAGCACGCAACGAACAACATACAACAAACCGCCCGCGCCGATCCCCGGTTTCAGCGTGAGTAGCGGAGAAGGTTCGGGCGGGTGTTTTATTGAAACCGCGGGGGGAAATAACAAATAGTCAACAATCCGAAGGGAGTGCGGAAATGGAGCCGCCAGGCGGAATTTTCGCTGTTCGCCGCGAATCGCGAAAAATCCGCCTGGCGGCTCCATTTCCGCACTCCTTCCCTCAAATCGAAAGATATTCATCTCAGTTTTCCCGCAGAATGATGTATTTCCAGCCTGTTATCTCCAGACAACATACTGTCCATTCCAGGAAATTCCATGACGTGACAGTCATAACGAATGATGAAACCCGGCACGACCTCCCTCTTTCGTAAATGGCCGGGAATTTTACTCGTTCCCAGGCTCCGCCTGGGAATGCATTCCGCAAGGCTCTGCCTTGCAAGGCATTTCGCTTAATTTATTGATCTTAAAACAAAACACGAGGCAGAGCCTCTCAGGATGCATTCCCAGGCGGAGCCTCACTGCCATTAAGTTAAGGAATCAATTCCCCCCTTGAGGGGGGTCAGGGGGGTGTAACGTGTTGAAAAAACATCCCCCTGAATCCCCCTTCAAAGGGGGAGTTTCTCTTAACTTAATGGCAGTGAGGCGGAGCCTGGGAACGAGAATTTCCATGAAAGCTGCATGACCTGACAGTCACAATGAAATATGAAAACACCAAACACTGTCAGTAGATCGAAAAGTTTCCGGTAAATCTTGGTAACAGTGGATTCCGGGTTAAAATTAAAAAACATCCGTTTTTTAATTTTCCCCGGAATGACAATTTAACGTACTGTCATTCCGGGCAGTTCGACAGGCTCACTGTCCCTGTCCCTGCCCCTGAGCCTGCCCCTGTCCCTGAGCCTGCCCTGTCCCTGAGCCTGCCGAAGGGCCGAAGGGCCGAAGGGCAGAGCCTGGGAACGAGAATTTCCTACTTTTTGGGATGCCTCATGAAAGCTGCATGACCTGACAATCACAATGAAACATGAAAACACCAAACACTGTCAGTAGATCGAAAAGTTTCCGGTAAACTTAGGCATTAAGGCATAATGGCAAACTTGTTCCGGTATTCTCTCGGGGATAATCCCGTATATTTTTTAAACAGCCTGCGAAACGAATGGATGTCTTCATATCCCACATTCCAAGTGATGTCGCTGATGTTGTCGCGGGTGGTTTCAAGTTTTCGTTTGGCGTTTTCAATACGCAGAAGCTGCAAGTAGGCCAGCGGGGTTTCACCGGTTGCTTTTTTAAAACGGCGGTTGAAATGTCGGGGACTTATACCGGCCTTGCCTGCAAGATTGTCTATGCTGATATTTTCCGCAAAATGATCCTCCATCCATTTCTGAATGTTTAAAATCGGTTCATCCGCGTGTTTTTTCCAGAAATCATAGAGAATGTAAGGGGCCTGGCTCTTTCTGTCCGGATCAACAAGCAGTGCCCTGGAACAGCGGGCATATAATTCCCGCGAACCGAATTTACTGATGAAATGCAGGCATAAATCGAAAAAAGCCGTGGCAGCACCCGCGCAATAGATGCCGCTGTCCTCCGTGAAAATTCTCTCGATTTTCAGGTTCACGGACGGGTACATATCCCTGAACCATCCGGCCAGTTGCCAGTTGGTGGTGGCGATTTTACCATCAAGCAGCCCCATATCAGCAAGAAGAAACGTACCGGTGCAGGAGGATGCGATCAGGGAGCCATTTTTATGCCTTGATTTTACCCATTGACCGATTTTCTCCATACGTTCCGGAAGAATCTGATACGGAAAAAACATGGCCGGAATTACAATAATGTCCGTATCCGCTACCTCTGAGATGCTGCTGTGAGGTTGTAGGAGCAGCCCGCCGTTGGCGGTCACCGGCAGGCCGTCCGCTGTTACGATCCGGAACGCGAACAGATCTTCCGTCACCTTGCTATCCAGCATCCGGCGCCATAAATTGGCAACTGAAAACGCGTCAATGGAACCTGCGATGGTGGATGACATGCAGTTTTCTTCGACTAAAAACGTGATCCTGATCATTATGTTCAGAGCCTCCTTTCCGAATTTTGTCCTTTTTGACATTGTAAATGTCATATATGCCTCTTTTCTTTTCTTCTGTCAAGAGATAAGATCGGTTCAGAAATTGCGGTTGCAAAAATGTAAACTGTAGGGTGGGTGGAGCGAAGCGTAACCCACCATCCTCAAAAAACGGTGGGTTACGCTTCGCTCCACCCACCCTACACCACTGCTGTGAGGTTGTAGGAGCAGCCCGCCGTTGGCGGTCACCGGCAGGCCGTCCGCTGTTACGATCCGGAACGCGAACAGATCTTCCGTCACCTTGCTATCCAGCATCCGGCGCCATAAATTGGCAACTGAAAACGCGTCAATGGAACCTGCGATGGTGGATGACATGCAGTTTTCTTCGACTAAAAACGTGATCCTGATCATTATGTTCAGAGCCTCCTTTCCGAATTTTGTCCTTTTTGACATTGTAAATGTCATATATGCCTCTTTTCTTTTCTTCTGTCAAGAGATAAGATTCGGTTCAGAAATTGCGGTTGCAAAAATGTAAACTGTAGGGTGGGTGGAGCGAAGCGTAACCCACCATCCTCAAAAAACGGTGGGTTACGCTTCGCTCCACCCACCCTGCACCACTTTTTAAGTTCGTCCCCCTTTAAAAAAGGGGGGAGGAATTTACGAATCGGTGTACTACGTGTACTACAGTCTTCAATGGGAGGAAATATGGCAGAACGCTTTGCAGGATGTGATTTGGGAAAGGCAACGGCCCGGTTTGTGATCGGCAGCAAAACAGAAGATGGCCGGTTTGTGACGGAAAACAGTCACACAGTGATCCATGACGGGAATGTGTTTGAAATTTTTAAAAAATGGTATGAAGACAACAATGTTGCTCAATGCCAGGCCCTGGCGGCCACAGGACTTTATGCCCCGCAACTGAGGCAGCCGGTGCGGGTATATCCGGAAGATATCTGCCAGGAAATCACGCTTGAAGCAGGAGATTTTCCCGATGGTCTGAATCTGGTCAGCATCGGCGCGGGCGGCTACGGCGTTCTGACGCGGGCGGCTAAAAACGGGAACGGGCAGGCAGCCTGGCAATACCAGTATATGGAAAATGAAAAATGCTCTTCAGGCGCGGGGGAGAATATCCGAAAGATTACGGATCGCTTCGGCCTGAGCATTGAAGAGGCAGATGCGCTGGCCTTGAAAGCCGAAAAAGGCATCCCCATCACGGCCCGGTGCAGTGTGTTCGCCAAAAGTGAAATGACCCATTACGCCAACCAGGGCCATCCCACGCCCGATCTTTTCCGGGGATTTTTCACATCTGTGGCGCGTAACGCGTGCGGGCTTCTGTCCCGCAACCGAGTGAAAGGTCCGATCTATCTTATCGGAGGCTGCCTGCGGATTCAATCCTTTGTGCAGGCTTTTGAAACAGAACTGGGGGAAAATGTCCGGATTCCGGAGAACCCGGAGATTTTCGAGGCATGGGGCGCGGCCAGCCTGGCCATGACAGAGGCAGAAAACTTAAAGCCGCTGC
Organism: Desulfococcaceae bacterium HSG8; assembly: GCA_030378015.1. GTDB lineage: Bacteria > Desulfobacterota > Desulfobacteria > Desulfobacterales > 4be13 > JAUCGG01. The sequence continues at coordinate 30,747 of JAUCGG010000026.1, read as the reverse complement.
CGGAGAATCCCGATGACCTGATACGCGTGAAAAAGAACCGGTTTGTGGTGCAAAAGCCCGCTCATCATTTTAAAGATCAGGTCACGATTATCACGGGGGAGTCCGAGTCTGATGACTGGAAGGAGCATCCCTGCGTACTGGGGCTGGATCTCGGTTCCACGGGCGCGAAAGCAGTACTCACATCCGTTGAAACCGGGAAGCCGCTTATGGATGTTTACGACCGCACCAGGGGCAATCCGGTGGATGCCTCCCGGCGGCTGATCCGGGCCATCCTGGAACAGGGGCAGCCGGATATCCGGGCTGTTGGTCTGACCGGTTCGGGCCGGGAAGCAGTCGCGACCCTGGCCAAGACGGTTTTTGACAATTCAGACCAGGTGGTGGTGTTGAATGAAATCATCGCCCATGCCGAGGCCGCGGCCTTTTGCGATCCGGATGGCGGCAGGGATCTGTCCGTCATTGAAATCGGGGGGCAGGATGCCAAATATATCCGCCTGTCCGGTGGGCGGATCATTGAAAGCGATATGAATAAGGCATGCAGCGCGGGAACCGGGTCATTCCTGGAAGAGCAGGCCATTTTTTATGATGTGCATGATATTGATGAATTCATCGCATTGGCAAAGGATGCGGATCATCCGCCGGATCTGGGTCAGATGTGTACGGTTTACATTGCAGACGCGGGGGCAGAAGCCATCAAAGACGGCTTCACCCTGGGCGATGTGTTCGCGGGTTTTCAATATTCGGTGATCCATAATTATTTAAACCGCGTCATGGGACAGCGCACACTGGCGGACACCGTCTTTTTCCAGGGAAAACCAGCGTCCAATCCCTCACTCGCGTGGACACTGGCCGCAATAACTGGCCGAAACATTGTCGTGCCTCCCAACCCCGGGGCAATGGGAGCCTGGGGCATCGGACAGCTTGCTGTCAGGGAGATCGGTAAGGAAGAGCTTCTGAATGCCTCCCCGCTTGATCCCGGATTACTCTTGCAGGCAGAAATCATCGAACGCTCGGTGTTTACCTGCCGTGACAAAGAATGCAACACCTTATGCCCCATTGAGCGCACAAAAATATCATTTAACGGAACCCGGAAAACCGCGCTGTTCGGAGGCGCGTGTCCCAAATACGAAGTCGCAAAATCCGGATGGCTGAAGCTGCCCAAAGAAACCATTGACCCGTTTAAAGCACGCATGGAACTGGTCAGGTCTTATGAAAAGGAGATCCCTGGAAAGGAGACAATCGCCATTCCCCTGACCGGGCCGGTTCAGGCATTTGCCCCGTATTTCGCCACCCTTGTTCATCACCTGGGATTCTCCGTCCGCTTTCTCATTTCAGATACCAAATCATTGGCCGATGGAGAACATCTTTGCAACAGCTTTGATTCATGCGGGCCCGTCAAAATCGCCCATGCCCTTTGCGATACAGATGTGAACATCCTTTTTTATCCCAAGGTCATGGAATTCAAAGATCCGCAGGGACCGGGCGGGGTGGCCTGCGTGACCGAACAGGCCCTGCCGGAGATCATCAAAGAATCCCTGAAATCGAGGCGCCCGGATGTGCGAGTCCTCCATCCCGCGATATATCTGACGGGCGACCTTTCCGGAGAACAGGTTATCCGATCCCTGGAACCGTGGGCAGATGCCTTGGGAATTTCTCCCTCTGATCTCCCCGAAGCTGTCATGGCCGCGGCCGACGCACAGGCTGGGTATGAGAAATCCCTGCATGACATCGGGGAGCAGGCGATTATGGCCGCGCAAGAACTTAATGCGCCGACCGTCGTGGTATGCGGTTCCCAGCATGTCATCCATGACCGGGCCGCGAATTCCGGTATTCCGCTTATGCTGCGGGAAAACGGTGCGATGGCTGTCCCCGCTGACTGCTTCCCGATTCCGGAAGATGCGCCGATAATGGGAAGAATTTACTGGGGAGATGCCAACCGGTATTTGCGAGCGGCCGCGGCTGCCCGGGACACGGGAAAGATTTTTCCCCTGATGCTTTCTTCTTTCGGCTGCGGGCCCGCCTCTTTTACGGAACAGGTTTTCCAGGAAATGCTTGCCGGCTATCCGCATACTGTCCTGGAAAGCGACGGACACGGCGGCGCGGCCGGATTTGTGACCCGCATCCAGTCATTTCTGCAATCCGTGAGGCAGTATCAGGCGGAAAAAGCGGATGTGGAAAATCAGGCAGTCCGCCCGGAGAACCGGATCGGTGATTATATCAACTTCAGCACCGAACGAAAAAAATATCTGGATAAAAATATCCGTTATGTCTTTTTGAGCAGCATTGAATATCTCGGTGAGATGTTCGCGGCCGTGTATCGGTCTTACGGATATGATGCGGTGGCTGCACCGCCAATTTCCGAAAGTAATTCCGCACTGGGGAAAAGCGACTGCACCGGCAAGGAATGCCTGTCATATCAGATTGTATGGGGCGCGTTCAAACAGTTTCTCATGGAGAATCCGCCGGAAAAGGAAACCCGGCTGGTGCAGATCAGCGGAAGGATGTGCCGGGCCGGTATGTTCGGCATAAAAGACCGCATCACCCTCGAAAAGATGGGGCTGGATGAACGGGTGAGCGTGGCAGCTTTAAAAGTGGCGGGGGGCCCCGGCATGACTGCACGTCTGGTGTCCGGCATTGCAGGCATAGATATCGTCCGGCAGTTCTATCTCTACTACTCGGCCCTGGAATCTGCCCCGGGAACTGCCAGGAAGCTTTACCATAAATACAGCGAGGAAATCATTGACCTGATCGCCCGTCCCACAAAGAAAGGATGGGCCGCCGGGACCTTGCAGAAAAGCATCCATTGGAGGCGTTTGCGGTCTGTTGTGGAGCAGGCTTCCGAAGCTTTTGAAACTTTGATGAAAACATCGCGAAACAGGCATCCGGCCCGCACCATCTTTGTGGCCGGCGACATCATGACCAAAGGCAATGACGTGGCCAATGGCGGGATTTTCCAGCGGCTGAACAATCACCGTGTAAAAATCGTGGCTGAACCACTGCTTGATTACTTTGAATATCTGTCACGAATTCACCCCGCACTGATGTTCGGCAGGAACTACACCCGTCGTCAGCAGGTGATATATACCCGTGTCATGACACTGATCCGGGAAACCCTGTACAAAACCGCTAAAAAACGCCACCCGTGGCTGCCGGTTCCCGATATGCCCGCAGTGCTGAAAAAATCCTCGGAAATCATTGACCCCGAAACCCTGGGCGGTTCCGGCTACACAGTGGGCAGTGTTCTCCATCATTGGGAACAGGGCCGTTATGACGGTGTGCTGATGACCTCCTGCTGGGGATGCGACAACGGCCTGATCGAGGAAAGCCTGCTGCGCCATCATAAGGATATTCCCTTTTACTTCTTTTATGATGACGGAATGCCTTTGGATGAGCGCAAGGTGAGCCGTTTTGCCCATCGGCTGCACCGGAAATAGATTTACGATATAAGTCCGCCGCGACTCCCCCTTTATAAAAGGGGCCGGGGGGATTTTTCACCCGGAGACTTTCATATAAACGGCCATGAACTGCGGGCCACAACGAGACATGAAAGTCTGGGGAGTGCAGTTTGACAGAAGTATTGTATGCGCAAGCTTCGCTTCGCTCGCTTGCGCAATGCCAAACTGCAAGTTTGGCACTCCGTTGTCCACGAACTTTCATAAAAATTTAATTTTAGCCCGGAATCCACTGGTTGCAGGCTTAATCGGGTGCAATTAAAAGTATCAGGTGAAGCCGCCGCCAGTCCTCGTTCCCAAACTCCGTTTGGGAACGCGATTGCCGGCAAAACTCCGGTTTTGCGTGAAATGTAAGGTAGCTGCAAACAGAGTTTGCCTGCAAGTGTGTTCCCAAACGGAGTTTGGGAACAAGGCTGAAGGGTGCAATTAAAAGTGTCAGGTCAAGCCGCCGCCAGTCCTCGTTCCCAAACTCCGTTTGGGAACGCGATTGCCTGCAAAACTTCGATTTTGCGTGCAATGTAAGGTAGCTGCAAACAGAGTTTGCATGCAAGTATGTTCCCAAACGGAGTTTGGGAACAAGGCTGAAGGGTGCAATTAAAAGTGTCAGATGAAGCCGCCGCCAGTCCTCGTTCCCAAACTCCGTTTGGGAACGCGATTGCCTGCAAAACTCCGGTTTTGCGTGAAATGTAAGGTAGCTGCAAACAGAGTTTGCCTGCAAGTGTGTTCCCAAAACGGAGTTTGGGAACAGGGCTGAAGGGTGCAATTAAAAGTGTCAGGTGAAGCCGCCGCCAGTCCTCGTTCCCAAACTCCGTTTGGGAACGCGATTGCCTGCAAAACTCCGGTTTTGCGTGCAATGTAAGGTAGCTGCAAACAGAGTTTGCATGCAGGTGTGTTCCCAAACGGAGTTTGGGAACAAGGCTGAAGGACAATAAATTGCCGGGCTATTTTCAGCAGTCCCTGCGGGACTCCCCCAACTTATAAATACGCCCGTACCTAACACTTTTAATTACACCTCATGCAATCTGATTCCTGACAACGGACAACTTTTTCTACTTCAGTTCGTTAACCTTATCCGTAAGCCCAGGCACAAACTCCAGGATATCCGCGACAACGCCCACATCAGCCAACTGGAAGATGGGAGCCTTTGCATTCTTGTTCACCGCGACAATATACGGATTTCCCTTGATACCGCCCATATGCTGGAACGAACCGCTGATGCCCAGTGCCATATAAACTTTGGGCTTCACAGTCTGCCCCGAAGTTCCCACCTGACGGGGTTTCTCCAGCCATTTCGCATCCACGATGGGCCGTGAGCAGGACACATCGCCGCCCATAGCTCCTGCCAGTTCGTCAATAATTTCCAGGTTATCCTGATCCTCGATACCCCGTCCCACGGAAATAAGAACTTCCGATTTTGTGATATCCACATCACCGGCTTCGGCTTCGACAATCTCTATGAAGCGGCGGGTTGTTTCTGCCATATCCCCCGCGTCACCGGTCTTGTCAGCAACCTGTCCGCCCGCGCTCTTGCTCTCATCAGGCTGGAAGGCCCCGGGACGGACGTTGATTACCGCACCGTTTGAAATATCGCAGGACACATGGGTGCTTACCATTCCGCCGTATTCCTGGCGAATCGCTTTCAGTTTTCCGTCTTCAACCCCTTCAAAATCAACCACGTCAGCGACAAATGCTGAATCAAGCTTTACGGAAAGTCCGGGGCCCAGATCCATTCCGAAAGTACTATGGGGAATGAGAGCAATGGCATCAGCCGGTAAAAGGCTGACCAATGCCCTTCGGATGACTTCGGCATTCGGGTAAGCGTCCGTGCTGACCTTCCAGACCTCATTATAAGAAGCAGCCGCTTCGTCACATACTGCATCAGGGCCGAAAACAACGGCAGTAACCGTCGCTGATGCATCAATCTTCTTTGCAGCAGCAACCAGTTCGAGGGCCGTATCATCCGCCTTTCCCTCTTTATGAACGATATATGCGAAAATCTGTGCCATTATTTTATCCCTCCCTTTTCTTTCAGTCTCTTGATGAGTTCCTCGATGATCTCGTCGGTGCTTCCTTCCAGGATCTCGGCACCCTCGCCCATTTCAGGCACAAAGTAATCAACGCGATTTGCCTTTGCGCCGGCTTCGCCCACTGTTCCGGCATCTATGCCCAGATCTCCGGCACCGTGAACCGGGATTTCCACAGAAGCCACCTTCCGGATTCCACGGATTCCCACATAACGCGGTTCATTGATACCTGTCTGAATTGACAACACGCAGGGAAGATCAACTTCGCTCATCTCCTGGTTTCCGCCTTCGATTTCGCGGCCGGCTTTTATTTTTTTGTCGTCAATAATTTCTATCTTATTTACCAGGGATGCGTAAGGATAATCCAGCAGTGCAGCCAGCATACCGCCCACCTGGCCAGCGCCGTCATCTGCCTGCGCGCCGGTAAGGATAAGGTCATATTTTCCTTTTTCGATTTCAGCTTTCAGAATATTTGCAATGCCTCTTCCGTCAGAGCCTTCAAAAGCATCGTCTTTGAGCATGATCCCGTTATTCGCGCCCATAGCCATCTCTCTTCTCACGATTTCCTCTGACTCCTCATCGCCCACGGAAACCACCGTGACCGAGCCGCCCACATTATCGCGAATCTGAATGGCTTCTTCCACTGCATAATTATCCCACTCATTGACCGAATAAACCAGGTCTTCCCGTTCGATATCGCTCCCGCCCTTGTTGACTTCGATCTCGTTTTCAGAGGTATCGGGAACTCTTTTGACACACACCAAAATCTCCATGTTATTCCTCCTGTTTTTTGTCAGTCTTTGGTCTTCAGTCTTCAGTTGTCAGTCTTCAGTCTTTGGTTTTCAGTCTTCAGTTGTCAGTCTTCAGTTGTCAGTCTTCAGTTTTCGGTCTTCAGTTGTCAGTCTTTGGTCTTCAGTTGTTTTTTTGCAACGGGCAACGGACAACTGACATTTATACCATTTCTAATGCACACGCCATTGAGACTCCGCCGCCGCCGCAAAGTGTGGCAAGTCCCAGGTTTTTTCCTTTGTTTTTCATGGCGTGAAGCAGCGTTACCATGATTCTGCATCCGGTTGCACCTACGGGGTGCCCCAGGCCGATGCCCGATCCGTTTATATTGGTGATTTCACGGTTCAGGCCAAGTTCTTTTTCGCATCCGAGATACTGCGCGGCAAAGGCTTCATTGAGTTCGATCAGTTCAAAATCCTCCAGTTTCAGGCCGCTGCTCTCCATGAGATTTTTTACAGCAGGCAAGGGTGAAAGGCCCATTACGGACGGGTGACATCCTCCCCTGCCCACAGCTTTTATTCGTGCAATCGGGGTGATTCCGAGTTCTTTTGCTTTGTCCGCGGACATGATGACCATCCCGGCTGAACCGTCATTGATACCGCTTGAATTTCCCGCGGTCACTTTACCGGTTTTGGGTATAAATCCCGGGGGAAGTTTCTGCAATTGCTCCAAGGTAATCCCCGGGCGGAAATGTTCGTCTTTATCAAATATAAGGGGGTCTTTCTTCCTCCGGGGGACTTGGATCGGCACAATTTCTTCTGCAAAGGAACCGTCGTTTGTTGCCCTTTCAGCGTTGTTATGGCTCCTCAGTGCGACCTCGTCCATCTCTTCCCTGCTGATATCCAGAAGCTGCGCCACAAATTCCGCGGTAAATCCCATGATGTAAGGCTTTCCGACAAAAAGACTTGCCGGGGCTTCCTCGGTATTAAGAGGGCCGTCATCGGAAAGCGGAATGATATGAGAACCGCAGTGAAGCGCGTGGATCATGGAATCCGTAAAAGTCTGATCCTGCAAACGGCAGCCCCACCGGGCATTAGGAACAGTGTAAGGCGCGCCTGACATATGTTCAACCCCGCCAGCGAGAATGATATCAGCCATATTTGCCTGTATCATTGCCATGCCGGAAATAACAGCTTCCATTCCTGAGATGCACACCCGATTAATGGTAGCCGCGGTCACAGTATCCGGTATTCCCGCCAGCAGCGCGGCCACACGGGCGACATTCAGGGTATCATGATGTTCAAGGCAGCACCCGTAGCGGATGTCATCAATCAGCCCCGGTTCGATACCCGCCCTCTCAATAGCCGCCTTCATAGTGACACTGCCGATAGCCGCGCCGTTCATATCCCGCAGACTCCCGCCGAATGCACCGATAGCGGTCCGACAGGCCGAAGCAATTACGACTTCTTTCATTATTTTTTATCTCCTTTTCTGAAGCGTGAAACGTGAAACGTGAAGATTTTGCTTTGTGCGTTTTGCCTCTGAAGCATTCACGCATCACGTTTCACGCATCACGTTTCACATACTCACACATCTTTGCCAGTGCTTTCACTGCCCGTTCGGGTGATGGGAAAAACACGCCTTTGTACGCGCTGTTCTCAATATTATATAATGTGCGGTCATCTTCGGTGACCAGGCTTACGCCCAGTATAGGCTTATCATAAGTCTCCATCAGTCTGACCACATGGGCGATGTATTCTTCTTCAAATCCGATGCTTTTTTCTCTTAAGGATTCCAGGAATTCCTCTGAATAATCCGGATCTGCAGCCGATGCTGACCGGATCATAAGTTCTGTAAAGATTTTCCTGCCGTGAATGCCGAGGTTGATCACTGCGTCACATCCCTCCCATTTCAGAAGTTCCTCCAGCCCGATCATGGGAAGACGGGGATCGTTTTCTCCCACCAGGTCAACCGGATTGGATCGGCTCCAGTACGGGGGAAGCATTTCGTCAAAATGCCTGATGATTTCAGCAGAAAGGGGCGGTACTTCAAGACCGTATCTCGCGCACAGGTCAGATGTCACCACACCCCATCCGCCTCCGAGGGTCATAATCCCCACACGATTTCCTTTTGGCAGCGGGAGTGAGGAGAGTACCGCGGAAAGATCCAGAAGCTCCATAGGCTGTTCCACCTGGATAATTCCTGCCTGACGACAGGCTGCATCAAATATCCTTGAGTCAGATGCCATCGCACCGGTATGGCTAGCTGCGGCGCGGCTCCCTGCATCTGTGCAGCCGCCTTTGAGGATGATCACGGGTTTTTTGCGTGATACCCTGCGGGCGCTCTCAAAAAAACGCCTCCCGTTTTTCACGCTTTCGATATACAATACCACTGTGCGGGTGCGTTTGTCCGCCTCAAAAGCCTCCATGTAGTCCTCAATGGTGACCATAGCCTCATTGCCGGAACCGCTGAAGGCCCGGATGCCCAGCCCCTGTCGCTCTGCAAATGCAAGCAACTGGGTTCCCAGGTTGCCGGACTGCGCCACCAGTGTTGTTGAGCCTGGGAGCGGGTGTACATGCGCAGCATTGCAGAAAAGCCTGACATGGGGGTTGCATATGCCCATTGTATTAGGGCCGAGTATGATTATCCCCGCATCCCTGGCGATTCGGACAATATCTTTCTCCGATTGTTCTCCCTCCGGCCCCGCTTCTCTGAATCCCGAAGTGATCAGGAGCATTCCTTTTATGCCCTTTTCTTTGAACTGAGGGATCAGGTCAGATACATGAGCCGCTGGTACGGTCACGACTGCCAGATCAACTTCATCCGGGATGTCATTCACCGAGGGATATACGGGCCGGCCCGCAATGGTTCCGCCTTTGGGATTGACAAGATAAATCTTTCCTTCAAAACCGCCGCTTACCGTGTTGGTGAGCAGGAGATGCCCCCACTTGCCTAAGGTGGCTGACGCGCCGACAAACGCGACCGACTTGGGATAAAATAAAGCTCCCAATTCATAAGGATCAACAGGCGTGTAAGATTCCCCTGTTCTCCGATCCCCGTTTCCTATGACAACCAGCGCGTCCGCAGCAGTTATTTCTCCGTCCGGGCCCACGATCAGGGGATTAATATCAATTTCAGAGATATCCGGTCTGTCTGCTGCCAGATTCGAGAGACCCATAAGGGTTCGTAGCAGTTGCTCCCTGTTTGCAGGTTTTTCCCCGCGGCAGGCTTTCAGAAGTTCCTGTGCCCGGATATCATCCAGCATTTCAGACGCGTCCGATTCAGACAGGGGAGCAAGGCGGAAGGTGACATCCCTGAGGGCTTCGGTAAACACGCCGCCCACGCCGAACATGACCACTGGCCCGAATTGTTCATCATGGAAAAGGCCGGCCACAAGCTCTCTTTTACCTGTCAGTTGAGGCTGTACCAGGAATCCTTCAAGCTCATCCCCGGCCGTTTTTATCATTTCTCCTGCGGCCCGGCTTACATCAGCAGGGCGTGTGAGACCCAGGCGAACCAAACCTCTCTCGGTTTTATGGGTAAGATTTGCGCCCAGCCCTTTGAGTACCACCGGGAATCCGATAGTTTCAGCCGCAGTCACAGCCTGGTTCTCATCATGAGCGACCGTTTCAGAGACAACCGGTACTCCGTATGCACTGATCAGCGATTTTGATTCCGCTTCTGTCAGCGTATTCCTGCCTTCTGCTTTTGCTTTGTCAATCCATTCTGTCTTTAGCATTATCCGGTTTCCTTTGAAATGGAGAATGAAGATTCCTGCTTCTTATTTGTTTTTCTTCTCAATCCACACAGAGTGATCCACCAGCCCGTATCGTTTAAGTTCCTGGGACAGACTGTGAGCCAGATCACTTCCCCAGGGTTGGGGAGCAGTGCCCCATGTCAGGAGAATCATCAGGTCGCTTGATACAGAAGCATGTGCATACACCCTTACTCCCGACAGACCGGGCGACTTCATCATCCCTTCCGCATGTTCCAGAAATTCGTTGTCGATTCCCTGCCCGTTTCCGGCTGTCCGCACCTTAATGATTTCCATCCATTCCATAATACGTTGCTCCCTGTTTGGTGTTTTGTGTTCTCTGTAGCATAAACCGTGCCAAAAAATTTTTATCTTAAAAATCAGTTGGATGCAGAATCAGACTTATAGAACTTTACCATAGTCAGGAAAATACTGTGCTATTTTCCTGTTTCTGATATAAACTGTGCTATGGTGGAGAAAATGGGGTAATTTTGGAAATCGCCTAAGAAAAGCCGGGGCTGAAAGCTGAAGCAGCCTGAAGGCAGCCACATTGCCCGAGGTGAAAGCTACCTTCAGGCTGCTTTATAATTTAATGTCGAAAACTTCTGCAAATAGTGGATTCCGGGTTAAAATCGGAAAACATCCGTTTTCCGATTTTCCCCGGAATGACAGCACGTTAAATTGTCATTCCGGGGAAAATTAAAAAACGGATGTTTTTTAATTTTAACCCGGAATCCACTGTTTAACAGGATTTACCGGAAACTTTTCGATCTACTGACAAGGAAAAAGTATAAGAAAGGGAAGAAAGACCGAGGGATCAATCCCCGACATTGATGTCGGGGCAATTTTTTCCGACAAATTTCCGACTAATGTCTAATGTCCGTCCGTCTATCTGCACGGATTATCTACACGGATTATGTATAAGCAAGGATTACGGGAAGCTGTCCGGGAAATCCTTGCTTAACCATAATCCGTGCAGATGACACAATCCGTCTATCTACACGGATTATGTATAAGCAAGGATTACGGGAAGCTGTATCCCTTTCAAGGAATGATTTCTTTTTTATCCTGTCCCCAGGGTGGCGCTTCGCTGACCCCGAGATAGATTATGCAGCCCTTTCAGGGCATAAACGGAACATAAGAGGCAGCGGAACGAATCCGACCTCTTATGTTATTCCCGATCCTGACTGATATCTCTCAGTAATTTTTCAACTTCTTTTACGGTCATCGTCTCCTTTGTTCCCTTGAAATATATTGCCATGAGATAAACGGCATGTTCATCTTCTTTCCAAAAGTAAATCATACGAAAAGCACTTCTTTTACCTCTCTTCATTTCAGAGCTTGCAACCCTTATTTTACGGATAAGTCTACAAGTGTTGACTTCTCAAATTTTGAATAATTAAAATATGTTGGATGTAAATAAAAAAGCGTTATGCATATTCATGACCTGCATCCGTGGCAGGTCATATGTTTCGCCTCCGGCCATCATGAAAGGACTTTCATATTGATATTTTGCGCCGGATAAAAATGGTACGAAATTTCTGATATTGGCAGTTGCCTTAAAAAATAATTTTGCGCAATTTTTATCTCTGAAACTTCCGACCTGCCTCAGTTTACGCTTGATAATCTTTAAAAAACTGTCGGCCATTGAAGTTGTTGTGGTAATGCCGTTTCTGTTTTTATGAGAAGTATAGCGAACGGCGTTGTCTCTCAGTTCATCCACCCGCTTCTTAAGCAGAGGATGTTCAAAGCTTCGTCATTCAGCGATTTAAGTTTTGCTCTCATTGAACCCCCTGAAGTGGCAGTTTTCAGGACTTTCCGAAATTTTTTATAAAGTCTGCCCGCCTCTTTGTCACTGCACCGGGTCTCTTTCTGATATGCGGACAGGGCTTTCGACATTTTTTTCAGGCAACGGAGGTGGCAAAAGCCTGTCCGAACTCCGTGGAAGACATTTTTCAGGGCATCGGTGGCAGGCTCCCACCGATCTTTGGCAATCCCCGGAATCTTAAAATCAGTTTTTCTGACAAACTCCTCAGATGAGGAGGTAAGTGTTTCCTCATCAGCATGATCTGTGCAGTCAGTATGCCACACTGTCATAGTCTGAGGTTCAACCATGACAACTGTACAGGTTCTGAGGCCGGGCTCTTTTTCAAAACCCCCGTCTTCCTGAAAATATCCGGAACCTGTCACTCCTGCCCGTGTCAGAAGCGTGGCCGGGTGGTGTGTGCCCATCCGTCGCAGCCGGTTGAACACAGTCTGCCTGCTTTTTATTTCTCTGCCGCACAGATATTTCATATTTTCAAGAACACCGCTGACACTTTCTGCAAAAAGGACAATATCTCTGAGAACCTGGCCGATAATATCAATGGAAAAATGCTTTTCCCTCGGAAGAAAGCTCGGAAGAAGGGAAAATCTCTGTCCGCAGTCTGCGCATTCGGCCATTCTGATACGGGATTCCTTTTTTTTGCCTCCGGGCATCACGGTTTTACGAGGCAATGCCCGAAATCCGCGCATTTTATATTTTTTATGGTTTTCGCACCCGGGTTTGTGGCCTGTCGCATGAACATAGTCTCCCGACTTGCTGACCACTCCGAGCCTGAACCGTTTCTTATCGGCGACAGGATTATCATATTCATCAGGGTTGCTCCATGGAAAAATACAGGTCTTTTCTCCTCTTTGGGAAACGGAGTCTCTCCGGTGCTTCTCATATTTTCTGAGACAATCCTTTTTAAATGATCCGAGCAGAGCTTCTTCAATCTTATGACTCACCGGCTCTTCAAAAATTTTCATTTTGTCCGGGAGCCGCTTTAAATGACCGATCATTGAATCAGCAGAATTATAAAGCTTTTCCTGCTGCCGGGCCCGCAGGCTCTTCCCGGCTGCTTTTTTCCCTTTGGCAGGATGAGTTGTTTCGATAAGAATGGCTATCTGATCAGTGATGCTTTCCACGAACACGGACAGCAGGTTCCGGAAGATCGGAAAACCGGAAAATATTCTGTGATCCTCAATCCATGCCCGGACGGTACGGACAGCCTGTTCAATTTCAATAAATATTTCAGGATACTGACCTGGTCTGTAGTAATTCTGCCTTGCCAGACGTTCCGATGTTTTTTCCAACATGGTCAGGCAGCAAAGAAAATTGTTCAGCAGTTTTTCGTTTTCATTATAAATGTTTTGCTCTGCATTCTGAATTTTATTTTCTGTCATTATATTATCTCCTTGCATAATTTCATTATTCAGGAGATAATAACATATTTATTTAAAAGGGTTAAGTAAAAAGTCAATACTTATAGACTTATCCGGCAGTTATAAGCCATGAGCCTTCCTTAAAACCCGGTAACTGCGATTGCGGACACGGAGAGATTCGATACGCGGGGATGATTTCATGTTTTGTTCCTCTTCTGGGCATTTTACACTTTTCCCGGGTGTGTCCCACCTTTTGCACAAAATGGTTGATCAGAACGAACACTCAGGGCGGAATTTCGGATCATTACCCTGAAAATACTGATAAAATTTCTTTATATCCGAAAGCGGCTGAATCCGTACACCCGGCGGATAACCGGCTCTGTGCAAAAGGTGGGACACACCCCTTTTTCCGGCTGTAGAACAATTTTTCAAATTGTTTAAAACGATTTGAAAAATCCTGATTATAACGGATTTTGGGGATGGTATTTTTTGTCCCGGAGGGACATCTGAGAACAGCCCGGCAATTCATTGCCGGGTAAGGACATGAACATCTCCGGAGTCCCGCAGGGACGACTGAATCAGTCGTCCCTGCGGGACTCTCCGGCAGGCTGTGCAGCCCGGCAATGAATTGCCGGGCTATTCCCGGATGTCCCCCCGGGACAGGAAAGTGCCTCCCCAAAATCCGTTATAATCAGGAAAAATCGTTATACATTAAACTGTAAAGTGACAAATGAAGGATGCCATCCTCTGTTTACCTCAATATTGCTGAATACTGCAATATATGAATGACTTCTTCTGTTCCCACTCTGGCATCTCCGTTCACATCGGCACCTGATTCACCATAGTCTGACCGGACAGGTTCTTTCGTATCTGCGCTTACCAGAACCTGCAAGGCAATAACAGCATCCTTCAGATCAACATTATCATCTCCGTTAATATCTCCGAGACCGAGGAGAGGAACCATTTCGATTATCCCGTCCCACCTAACAAGATCCGCAGCATTCACATCCGTATCTTTTTTGCTCTTGGACGGCGTTCTTTCGGGGGTTCCGCTGCCGGTATCTTCGGATTCGGGCAGGACTTTGAATCCCTCTGTGGTCATAAACACCAGTCTCTGAAACATCTCATATCCTGGGAACATTGCTGTCATCGTAACCGGGGCATTGTCAGGATAGGAATCAGCCTCGCCCAGCGCGCTGTGATACATGGTGTAGCTTCCGTCATCCCCTTCGCTCAGTGCGGAATAATTTTGGGATGTTTTAAGCATCACATCTCCGAGGGGGATCCGGGAAAAGGCATTTGTTACAGTGCCTGTAAAGAGAACTGCTTCAGGCATCTTCTTCAGGATCACTTCAACCTTATATCCCGTAAACTCACCGTATTTATCCGGATTATCGTTGGAAAGCTTTACATAATGAATTCCGTCTTTCAGCAATAAATATTCATCGTCGTCGGCTGAATTTTCCAAAGCCGCCGCACTGTTCGCTTCATAAAGTTCGATAACGATATCGCAGTCCGGCTCCGGATCAATAACTTTCACCACATAACTCTCCCCCTTCAGCCCGTAGAATTTCAACCAGTCCTCATCCCCCTGTTTATGGAAATTATGCTCCTGAGGGGTCTTTTTATTGAGAACGATAATATTTGCCTGCTCAGGGATATCATCTTCTTCATAATCATCAGCATCCGGTTCACGGATGACCATAGTCTGGCTGGAAGAGATATCTCCCTCTGTATCCTCAGCCTTAATGAAAATCCGATATTTTCCCTCTTCTGTAAACCCCTCGTAAATTCCGGTGTAAATATTGTCATTGTCAGAGTCTTGAAGTTCTGCTACAGGGGGTTCGGAAACCGGAAGAGGAGGAATAATCTCCGCCCATACCCGGCTGATCTCTTTATCCTCGTTTTCAGGAATTACTTCTGCCCACAGTTCTGCAGCGGTATATTTCCCGTACAAAGTCTGAGTTTCTGATACGCTGCTGATAACCGGCGAGGCTTCAGCACCTGTCCGGGGAATGAAAAGTGTTCCTAATACTGTCAGCATTGCAAGGTAAATGAGTTTGTTTAGTTTCATAATGTCCTCCTTCTTTTGCGTTTTTGATTATTTCCCCGACATCAATGTCGGGGCTGAAAGCTGAAGCAGCCTGAAGGCAGCTATTACGTTGTGGATCGGGTAAGCGGCGTTAAAATCCGGGCGAGGCATAGCTGCCTTTAGGATGACTTCGGCGTGAGATCAGTCGAACGCTTACGCTTTCAGCCGGGCGATTGATCGCTCGGCTTTGATCGCCCGGACTGATCCGCCCAATTTTATTTCCCAGCTACGTTTTGCAGAAGATAAATCACCTCCTCCAGCCCGATTTTGTCGTCCCCGTTCACATCCGGCTGACCGGATATGTGAAGATAAGATGTTTCTCCGGTCAGCAGCTGCAGAATAAGAAGCGCGTCTCCCAGAGGAGTTCCCGCTATATTCTTTTCGACAGGCATCATAACGATATCCAGGGTGAGAGTCTCATCCGCCGTCACTGTCACGGGAAATAAGGTTCTCCCATATCCCTCCGCATCGGCTCTCAGGGTGTATGTTCCCGGCGGATAACTGACAGTATAGCTCCCGTCGTAACGGCTCAGGGCGGAACCTCCGCCGCTTATCAGAATCCCCGCTCCGGCAACAGGATTTCCGAAAAGGTCGGTGACTGTGCCTCTCACAGTTGCGGTATCTGCAGCAATCGGCAGGTAAGCTTCAAGAGTGTAGCTCACATCTTTTCCGAAAACTCCCGGATCCGCGTTGCTCACTTTCACATACCAGTAATAACTTGTCTCCGGGCATGTCCAGTCCGCGGATTCGTCTTTTCCGGGCCCGGCTTCGTTTACTGTCAGTTCCGCAGCCGGTTCCGGCGAGCTGTTGCCGAACCTCAGAATTTCGATAACGGGGTCGCACAGCGGCCCCTGAGCGCCTGCTCTGACAGTGTAAGTTTTTCCGCCCACACCGTAGAACACCGTCCAGTCCTCGTCTCCCGCGTTGTGGAAGGTATGATGCCGGATTTCGCCGGAAGTTCCGATTTCAAGAACATCTGCTTCTCCGAAAGTGTCGTCGTTCTCATATCTGTCTGCCTCCGACCCGGTTTCCGACCAGATAAAGGAAATCACAGCAGGCGGGCAGACAAACCCTTCCGTATCCTCGGCGTAAACAGCCGCGTTATATGTTCCCTCCGTGGTAAAATCCCCGAAGCTTCCTTCGTAAACATTGTCATTATCCGGACCACGGAATTCCGCTGTAACCGCAGCCTGTCCCCACGGACTGATTTCCGCCCATACCCGTGCGATGCCGGGATCCGTTTTTCCCGTACTCACAGCGTACAGCAGCGCCGTTGCATCGGTTCCGGACAGCACCGTCTCATCGCACCGGACTTCGGCGATGTATTCCGCGCTTTTTACGACCACCGTGTCTCTGAATAGTGCATATACCCCTTTTCTGCTCACCGCGCACATTTTGATCTCATATCTTCCCTTTTTGTCAAAGCCGTCATAAATCCCCTCGTAAATACCGTCGCCGGCATCCGCCAGTTCGGCTTCGAGGAGATCGGTTACCGGGTTGTCCGGTGCCCCGGGATCGAAATCCGGGGGCGTGATGATTGCCCATACCCGGCGGATTTCCGATGAATCTTCAACATAGCTTACGGATGCCCGGAGTGTTGCAGAAGTTTCCGGATCGTAAATGATCTGAGCACGGGATATATCATAAATATACGGCACATCGGCCTGGGGGCGGTATCCCCTGCGGATTTTCATGCCCGAGGCCAGTGCTGTATCCTCATCCTCGTTTCCTATGCTGTTTCCGTTCGCATTCAGCAGCGCGGTTTGGTAGGTTTCCATCTGGCCCTTCGCATGGGAGAACGCCTCCCCCACGGTTGCCCCTTTGTAGATCGCATCCCAGAACTGCCAGGAGAATGACAGGGTTCCGGAAACCAGCATATTGGCATTTTCCGCGGATGCGCTCGTGATGACCACACGTTCCGCTCCCCACGGCGGTTCCAGTCCGGGGAGAAAGGTTCCCGACTGGCAGGCGTCATAGATGACGATGACGGGGATCGGATCCTGTGAGTCATCCTGCGGTGTCTGCAATGCATCCAGCCATGTGTCCAGTTCCTGCACACGGATTTTTTCGTCGGCGCTGATGCTGAATGTTTCTTTATTGCCGTGATCCACCATATACAGCAGTAGCTCGGCAGCTTCGGGTTCCTCATGTGCCCAGGTGTTCAGCACATAGGAAAGGTTCTCCGCCGAAGATAATCCGTCAGTCCTGTCCGAACCCAGCTCGTGATCCGGGCTGAGGTAATAGATGCTCTCGGCTGTGTAGCCCTGATACAGCAGGGCGTCGTAGGCATAGTCGGCTGCCTTCTTTGTTTCTTCCCAGATTTTGTTTTCCGGGCCGGTACTCCCGCCCGCCACGATGACGGCTTTGGTGTCCAGGAGATAGGATTCTTCGGGGGTGACAAAGGTAACTGCATCCTCCGATTCATAGCTTTCGGTCTCATTGAAAATCTTCAGCGTATAGTGACCGGACAGCAGGGGAGCAGGAAGATTAACGGATATATTTGTTTCGCTGTTTACTGTTATTCTTTCAGGAGCGATTTCCATCTCCGAAGGCAGTGCTTCAAGAATTTGCAAACCCTCACTACATGCGATATAAGCTGTGGTGTCTTCTATAAAAACGCCGTTGGCATCTCCCGGTGTAATAACGGAGCCGATAATGGCAGGATTTGAAGGCTTGCTCACATCTATAATTTGTAATCCGCTGTCACCGGATACCACATAGGCAGTGGTACCCGACAGTGTGACTCCTTCTGCATCATCAGGCATGTCAACAGAACCGATAATTTTCGGGTTCTCCGGATCATTTACGTCTATCACTTGCAATCCGCTGTATCCGGCTGCAATATATGCAATTTTGTCTGAAACTGCTATTTCTCTGCCATAATTCACCATCTCAAGAGAACCGATAATGGCAGGATTTACCGGATTACTTACGTCTATGATCTGTAACGACTCATTTGTAGAATACCCGGTTGTCAGATAGACTATGTCATTTATCACTGTGAGTTCCACGGCTGAACCTGCTGTATCCACAGATCCGATAATAGCGGGATTTCCAGGATCACTCACGTCTATCACTTGCAACCCGCTATCATAGGCTGCCACATACGCAGTCGTTCCTGATATGCTGACAGCGTGAGCACTGTCCGGTGTCTTAACAGTGCCGATAATAACGGGATTTCCAGGATTGCTCACGTCTGCCACTTGCAATCCGTCCGATGTCGCCATATACGCAATTGCCCCTGACATCTCAATTCCGCGAACAGTACCCGCTATGTCCAACTGTCCGGTAATGATAGGATTCGCGGGGTTGCTCATGTCTATCGTTTTCAATCCCTTGTAATCCGCCACGCATGCAGTCGCACCTGATACCCCGACTTCTTTGACAGAATTTGACATCTCCACAAAACCTACAGGAAGACTGAAGATATCGTTCATGTCTATAACGTATAAGCCGCTATCTCCTGCTGCTATATAAACAGTCGTTCCAGAGACTGTAATCCCCTGGGACATATCTGACAGTTCTACAGAACTTATGATGGAGGCATTTCCAGGGTCACTCACGTTTATCACATGTAATCCTCTGTTGCCGCTTGCCACATAAGCAGTGGTGCCGGATACAGTGACGCCGTAACTATCGCCCGCCGTGTTTACAGGCCCGATAATATAAGGATTTTGAGGATTACTCACGTCTATAATTTGTAATCCCCTGCCCGCTACAAAGGCAGTGGTGCCGGATACAGCGATGTCATAAGCATAGCCATACGTCTCCGTATTCACAGAACCGATGATGGCAGGATTTTCAGCGTCACTTATGTCTATGATCTCCAATATGCCTGGTTTTTCTGTCACATAAGCAATCGTACCAGAGACAGCAACACTGTCAGCATCATAGCGGGTATCCGCGAAACCGATGATAGCAGGATTGGAAGGGATGCTCACGTCAATGATCTGTAATCCCATATCATCTGCCACATATACCCTGGTGTCTGATACAGCGATGCCGCTGGCATAGCCCGGTGTTTCTAAAGAGCTGATAATGGCGGCATCAGCAGGATCGCTTATATCAATGATTTGCAGACCGAACTCATCTATAGCGTAAGCTGTCTTACCTGAGGCAGCGATTCCGCGGGCACTTCCCGGCATATCCACAGAA
The DNA here is from genome assembly GCA_030378015.1 of Desulfococcaceae bacterium HSG8. GTDB lineage: Bacteria > Desulfobacterota > Desulfobacteria > Desulfobacterales > 4be13 > JAUCGG01. The sequence goes on along the minus strand of JAUCGG010000026.1, from coordinate 11,358 downwards.
GCGACAACAGAGGGACCCAGGGGCGTGCTCAGGTCAATCACCTGCACTCCTCTCCATCCGTCTGCTACCAACGCGGTGGAACCTGACACAGCGACTTCCTTAGCAAGCCCCGGTGTATCTACAGAAGCGGTAACCGATCTTTTGTTCATAATATCCGGACGGAATGAAATTCCGCTGTACTCATCAAGCCTGGTGCCGTTCAGGGTTACTTTCAGTTCCTGATCTGCCACACCGAGTGTCGGATAAACAGAATCAATTTTTAAGGGCTTATCAATATCCTGGCTGACAGCAGCATCATTCTCAAAAATGATTGTCGTTTCCGCGTTGTATATCTGGCTTTTGTTACTGTTCCAGATTTTGAACGAGATTTCTTCTCCGTCTCTGTCGGAGGTAATACTGAGATCGTATTCCCATTTCCTGCCAGATTGGGTAATTTCTCCTGTTCCCCGGCAGTCAGAAACTCCGGCGGGACCGAAAGCAGCAATAACATAGCCTTCACTTTCTATCCGATTATCATTTATAAAAGCCTCTCCCCGCACATTCATGGAAAGCTGCCCGGATTTCGGAGTCCAATCGGGTTCAAAAGTGACAGCGTCGCTTAGTTTGTAGTACTCTCTTCCGTTAAAAACACATAGAAAATAAGAATCGGGTATCTCGGTACCGGGAAGAGTCAGAGAAAGACTTGTATCACTGTTTACAGTCACCGGTTTTATTTCAACCGGCAGGGGCAGAATAATCAGACCAGCTTCCTCCGCTGTCATAAAAACAGCAGTGTCAGAAACCGCTATTTCTTTGGGAGTACCGCTCGGCGTCTCTATAGATGTAATAATTTGAGGATCTTCGATATCTGTTATATCTACAATCATCAGTCCATCCCATGATGAACCGCCGCAGGTTACAAAAGCGTTCGTACCGGACACTGCGACCCTCCATGCTTCATCCGGCGTCTCCACAGTGCTGATAAGAGCAGGTCTTGAAGGAAGGCTCACATCTATAATCTGTAAGCCATCCTGAGCCGCAACAAGAGCAGTTGTTCCGGAAAGTGTAACGCCGTTAGCCGGATTGGGAATGTTCAAATAGCTGATAGGGGTGGGGTCTGCGGGGTTCATTACATCTATTAAGTACAAACCTCCTTCTTCTTTAGAAGAAGTAATGATATCTCCTTCCTTGTATGAGTATCCATACGCGATATAAGCAGTCGTATTGGTCACTACAATTTCGTTATGCATGATATTTCTAAGCTCTTCTATAGGAGCACTAACCCATAGAAGTTCTTTGGAAAGGATAATGAAAGGATTATCAGGATCCTCCACATTTATTACATGCAATCCGGAACCACTGCCATCCGCCAAATAAACCACAGTATCTGAGAGCGCGAGTCCCCTGAGGAAACCGTGGCTCTCCTCAAGAGTTAGCGAACTGATAATATATGGATTCTCAGGTTCATTTACATCTATAATATGTAATTCGTTATCCTGACCTGCCAAATAAGCTGTTGTTCCCTTCACTATGACGTCAACGGCAGAACCTTTTATTTCCAGAGAACTGATAAGTTCAGGATTTTGAAGGTCACTTACATCTGCAATTTGCAAGCCTCCAGGCCCGTCCGCCACATAAGCCGTAGTTCCTGATATTGCTAGTCCGACAGCAGAACCTGGTGTGTCTGCGGAACAGGCAATATTATCCGAGTACATCATCACCCTGGTATTTTTGTCAAAGCCGGTGCCTGTCAGTGTTGTCTCCAATTTTTGCCCTGAAGAACTATAGTTGGGCTCAGCGGATTCCAATCTTAAAGGTATATCTTCCTCCCAGTTGAGAATGATGTCCCCTGAAGCTTCAGTATATCCGTCCACGGCGATGTAATACCGAATGCCTGGCTGAGCCCGGAAAATGAGACCGCTGTTTCTGTTTGCACTCCCGTCATTATCATTCCTTGCGATTTTTGTCAGATGCGCAATATCTGTACCAGTATAAACTGCAAGCAACGTATTGAAATCACTGCCATGGGTATCAAAACCAAAATATCCGGTTTCGGGAGCTGTCCATGTCCACCATAAGGATTTTCCTCCGCTTTTACCCGCGTGATCCGGTTCGTCCGTTTCTTTGGTGGCAAAAGCATTTGACCCATTTGCGTGCCCTGACATTCCCGTCAGCACTGACGAGTTGGCAAAGTCATCATTTGACGGAAGTGCCAGGATCGTTACATCCCGCTGATATTCATTATCGCTCTCGTCTGATTCGTTTATGTTGTTGTGAGCGTCGCATACGAGTCTTAAATTATAGGTTCCAGCTTGAGGAAATATGTATTCAAAATTTTCTACAGGTGAATATCCTCGTTGATATAAGCGACTAAAAGACCCATAGATTACTGACTCCCCGTTAATATAAAGTTCTGTATAAAACCCCTCATTAATATAAACCCCCTCAACAATATTATCATCATAAGATGCATCATTCATATCGGGACCGCATGAAAAGTGGATATATGCCGTATTTCCAGTCAGTAGCGGACTGTCAGTATAAGTACCGGAAGTACCAGACACCACAATCTTATCACTCCAGCCTGGTGGTCTGAAGGGTGTTATATCGAATGCTTCGTCAAAATCCGGAATATACTTATCACGCTTATATTCATTATCATTTTCATCTGATTCTGAAACATCATTGTCCGCATCGCATATCAGTCTTAATGTATAAACTTCTGCCTGGGGAAAGGCGTATTCCACATCCTCATAAAAGACAAAAAAACCCGCCGGAGCTCCGGGATCAGAAATTCGGGTTACCTGAATATCATTGACATAAAGCTCTATAGAAAAGCTCTCACTGACATCAGCGGTTCCGTCATTGGTACACGCAAAATCAATATACGCCGTATTTCCTGGATATATTGTATTTTCTGTATTTGTGCCCATTTTATCAGACACTACAATTTTATCATCCCAGCCTGACGGATTATGGGGGAGCAGATTAGGTTTGCCTGCAACATCCGGCACATTTTTATCGCGTTCATATTCGTTGTCATTCTCATCTGATTCCGCAACATTGTTATCTGCATCACAGACCAATTTTAAAGTATAGCTCCCGGGCTCTGAAAAAGTGTATTCAAAATCTTCCGAATACGAATAGTATTCCTGTTGTAATCCCTCTGTATAAGTTCGCTTTACCTGAATTCCGTTGATATAAAGTTTTGAACAAAATATTTCATCAGTATCCGCAGTTCCGTTATTTGTCACTGCATAATCAATGTAGCCCATCTCTCCGGCATATATTGTGTTTTCACTGTTCGTACCGGCTTTATCGGAAACAACGATTTCACCATCCCAATCACTCGGTCTGAAGGGGGCCAGGTTGGGCTTATCCGATCTTTCCGAGTTATCGCGATCATATCTCTTTGCTGCCTTGACGTGCCTTCTTTCAGAGACTTTTGCATAAGCATGATTGCTCACGGAACGAACCATTCTCTGAAAACCCTCTTTCTCCCCGACTTTTCCATCCCGCTCACGTACAATAATCTGTTTTTCAAACATAAGCTGCCCCTGTGATTTACCTGTATCAGCTTCCGCGAATGATGCATCGGGAATCAGGGAATACGTAAAGAAAATACAAAACACCGCTGCTATCATACGGCTGATTTCATAAGCTTTTGCCTGCATTTTGATAACCTCCTTGTTTCTAGTTTATAAAAGTTGGATCGCCGATTCAACAAAAATCGGATTTTTCAAAACAACGCGATCTTTCACTCCGAAAATGTAACCGGAAAAGTTTTTTCATGATAGGTCACCTCGCATGTCAAAGAATCGGTAAATGTTCCTGTCACTACGGTGTCAGAATGTTCTACATAGAACGCATTATTATCAATACTATATGGGATTCTCGCATCTATCTGCGTCTCAATCCAATATTCCCCGGAAATAAAAGCCCATTTAATAACAGTTATAGCCTGTTGACGGACAGTAAAAGTGACATACGAATCATCCGTGTCTCCGTACCAGGTACCCTCGGTAATTGTAAGACAGTCACCGAATTTACAGTCCTGATCTATTCCGTCATCGCATATTTCAGTTGCTTGCGGATGAATACCGGCATCATTGTCATTGCAATCTCCTTCTCCGGGTGTATATCCGTCTCCGTCATTATCATTATTCACAAATTCCCCGCACAGCACCTTCAGAACATAAATGACTTCTTCCAGGTTTATTTCATTGTCTTCGTTAATATCGGCTTCGGTATAAACAGGAGATAGCAGAACGGTATCTGCGGCTGACTGAAGTGCCAAGCTTGCATCAACTAAGTCAATTTTTCCGCTGTTATTGACATCGCCAAGAATCCAACTGCTCCACCTTGGTTTATCCACCGCTATTTCATTTCTTCTGGTCCCGCTCAAAGAGCAGGCATCAGAAAATGTGTCATCGTCTGCGTTATGATGCCAATAAATTCCTGTAGCTGTGTCCCCGTTTATTTTGAAGTCATAATACATTGTCACAGAACTGTCATAGACAAATGCCCTGAAGGCCAGTCCGTCAAGCTCTGTGCCATCTGTCCAGTAAAGATAGCCGGGCTTGTTTTGCTGATCGTAACATTCCAGATACACATCACCGTCGGAATCCTTTTTTGCCCCTGATCCGAAAGTAATCGTATCTGTAAACATTGTATCTCCGATAGTAAAGGTGAAATCCCACGTTGTGCCCATCAGCACTTCCAAATCTTCGGGATCGGATGAAAACCATGCTGGTTTGTCAACAGCGGTCCCGCTTAATGAGGCATTTATTACGGGGATATTCGGATCGTCAGACGGTATATTAATCTTCCCGTGCTTTTCGCCTGAAGACACAGGAGTGAAGACCACATCAAAGGTGCAGGTTCCTGATGCAGTAAGTAGCTGACCGGAACAGTTGTCATTTTGTAGTCCGAACTCGGAAGCATTGGTTCCTGAAATTGAGAGTGTCTCGATTTCAAGGTCTTTGGTTCCTGAATTTTGGATCGTAAAAGTTCGGGTGCCCGATTCCTCAACATAACTTTCCGGATATTCAAAAGAAATGGGCGTAACAGAGATATCAGGTTCTTGCCTGATACCGCTCAAAGGATAGCTATTAGAAACCGCTTCTTCATCCTCGTTGTATCCCCAATTAACCCCCGTAGCTCTATCTCCGTTTACTTTGAATTCATAATACATTGTCAGAGAACCGAGAGATACAAATGCCCTGAAGGCCAGTCCGTCAAGTTCTGTGATATCTGTCCAGTAAACTCTTCCAGAGTCGTTTTGCTCACCATAACATTCCAGATACACATAACCGTCAGAATCTTTTTTTGCCTCTGATCCGAAACTAATTGTGTGTGTAAAAGTTGTATCATCGATAGTAAAGACCAAATCCCATATTGTACCCATCAGCACTTCCAAATCTTCGGGAGCGGATGAAAACCACTCACGGGAAGAATGCTTTTTTTCAGAGTTTTTCTTTTTGTTTTCCGAAACTCTCTGAATCTTTTCGATTCTTTTTTTTAAAGAATTTTCCTTATTCTTGAGGAGTTCATCTTTAAGATTCTGGGCAGAACCGTCTCCGGCAAAGCCGCTACAAAGAAAGGCGGCAACAATTAGGGAAAACAAAATTTTTTTCATAACGAACCTCCTATGATCCGATGGTCAGGTTTAAAAAATAAAATATTTGTTTTCTCTGTGTCCGAATTATTATCCGAACACAGAAAAATATATGATAACAGCCTGATTACAATATCTAATCAGAAAACAACCGTGTGATATACTGATATAGCTGCCTTCAGGCTGCTTCCGCTTTCAGCCGGGCGATTGATCGCCCGGCCTGATGGCCGGTTCAATCCGCCAGGTTTTATTTCATAGCTGCGTTTTGCAGAAGATAAATCACCTCCTCCAGTCCGATTCTGCCGTCCCCGTTCGCATCAGACTGCCCGGAGATTCGGAGATAAGACGCTTCCCCTGTCAGCAGTTTCAGAATCATCAGCGCGTCTCCCAGGGGCGTTCCGCCGATGTTTCCTTCGGCCGGCATCATGACAATATCCAGGGAAAGGGTCTCATCCGCGGTTACTGTCACGGAAAGAGAAGTTCTCTCATATCCTGCCGCGTCGGCTCTCAGGGTGTATGTTCCTGCCGGATTGCTGATAAAATAGCTCCCGTCAGCCCGGCTCAGAGCTGATCCTCCGCCGGAGGTATATATTTCCGCATCGGCAAGCGGATTTCCGTAAAGATCGGTGACGGTTCCCCGGATGATTCAGGCATCGGGCTGATAAATCTCAAACTCATATGTTACATCTTTGCCGAAGATTTCCGGATCGGCACCGCTCACCTTCACGTAATATATGCCTTTTCCCGGGCATGTCCAGTCAAGGTATTCCTCCTCTCCCGGGCCTGCGTCGTTCTTCGGAGATGTCAGGGGTACCGTATCTGTCCCGAATATTTCAATGACAGGGTCACAGAGTGTTCCCGGCTGCCTGCTTTTATCTTATAAACATTTCCGGAACTCCCAGGAATTTTGCCCAGTCTGTGTCCCCCGCGTCATGAAAATTCCGGAGCTGTATCCCGTTGCCGATTCTGACGGTTTCCGCGTCTTCCGGTGTGTCATCTGTCTCATACACGTCAGCGTCCGTGCTTCCCTCGGACCATGTGAAGGAAATCACGGCGGACGGGCATACAAAGCCTTCCGTATCCTTTGCGTAAACATTCGCGGTATAAGTTCCCTCTGCAGTAAAATCCGTAAAGGTTGCTTCATAAACGCCGTCATTATCCGAGTCATGAAATTCCGCTGTGACCGGGGAGGCTCCCGGAGGATTGATTTCCGCCCATACCTGTTCGATGCTGATATCCGTTTTTCCTATGCTGACATTGGCATACAGCACGGCTGCGGCACCGCTCCCGAACAGCACCGTCTCTTTGCATCCGGCTTCTGTGATGTATTTCGCGCTTTTTGTGACAACTGTGTCTCTGAACAGGGAATATATCCCCTTTTTGCTTACCGCGCAAATTTTAATCTCGTATTTGCCTTTTTTGTCAAAGCCGTCATAAGTTCCTTCGTAAACGCCGTCGCCGTCACTGTCTTCCAATTCGGCTTCGGGCAGATCGGTTACCGGACTGTCCGGAGCGCCCGGATCGAAATCCGGGGGCGTGATGACTGCCCACACCCGGCGGATTTCCGACAGATATTCCACATAGCTCACAGATGCCCGGAGTATAACGGACGTCTCCGGCTCGTAAATGATCTGAGCATCGGATATGTCATAAATGTACGGCACATCGGTCTGAGGGCGGTATCCTCTGCGGATTTCCATATCCGATGCCAGCGCGATGTCTTCTTCCTCATTTCCGATGCTGTTTCCGTTTGCATTCAGCAGCGCGGTCTGGTAGGTTTCCATCTGTCCTTTTGCATGAGAGAATGCCTCTCCGACGGTTGCCCCTTTGTAAATCGCATCCCAGAACTGCCAGGAAAAGGACAGGGTTCCCTGCGCCAGAAATCTGGCATTTTCCGCGGATGTGCTGGTGATGACGACACGCTCTGCGCCCGGGAGCGGTTCCAGTCCGGGGAGAAATGTGCCGGACTGGCAGGCATCGTAGATGAAGATCACAGGGATCGGTTCCTCCGAATCATCCTGCGGTGTCTGCAATGCATCCAGCCATGTGTCCAATTCCTGCACCCGGATTTTTTCGTCGCCGCTGATGCTGAATGTTTCTTTGTTGCCGTGCCCCGCCATATATATCAGAAACTCGGTGGCATGAAGTGCCCAGGTGTTCAGCGCGTAGGAAAGGTTTTCCGCGGAAGACAGTCCCTCAGTCCTGCCCGAACCCGGCTCATGATCCGAACTGAGATAATAAATGCTCTCGGCTGTGTAGCCCTGATACAGAAGGGCGTCATATGCGTAGTCGGTCGCCTTCTTTGTCTCTTCCCATATATTGTTGTCGGGCCCGGTACCGCCGCCCGCGACGATGACCGCTTTGGCGTTTCCCGCTGCATTTTGCAGAAGACAAACCGCCTCTTCCAGCCCGATTCTGCCGTCTCCGTCGGCATCCGGCTGCCCGGAAATTCGGAGATAAGACGCTTCCCCGGTCAGGAGTTGCAGAATCAGCAGCGCGTCTCCCAGAGGTGTTCCCCCGATGTTCCCTTCGGCGGGCGTCATGACAATATCCCTGGAAAGCGTATCATCCGCAGTTACGGTTTCTCCGCAAAAACAGTCTGTCCCGGGAAAAGAAAAAATAACAAGCAACACTCCGAAAATCAGTACCGGGTTGTTAATAATAGCAGATTTTGTCATTTCTCATCTCCTTTCTTCAGATAAAGTAGTTATGTTTCCGATTCTCACTCTCCGGCCGCATTTTGCAAAAGATAAATCACCTCCTCCAGTCCGATTCTGTCGTCCCCGTTCACATCCGCCTGTCCGGAGATATGAAGATACCCTGATTCCCCGGTCAGCAGCTTCAGAATCATCAGCGCGTCTCCCAAAGGCGTTCCCCCGATGTTCCCTTCGGCCGGCATCATGACAATATCCCGCAATTCCGGGCCCCTTTTTGAAAAGGGCACTTTAAAGTCCCCCCTTTTTTAAAGGGGGGATTTAGGAGGATTTAGGGGGGATTTCTCTCAGCCCGCACAGAAATCCCCTTTAGAAAAGGGGGGAGAAAAAAGGTACTTCCCGCACTTCGGAGGCTCTGTTTCTTCACAAATGTTCCCATATCCTCTGAAGAACGCCTTCGATGTTGTCCGTAACATCTTTGTTTGAAAACCTTAAAACTGTGAAACCGAGTTTTCCCAGATAGCGGTCTCTGACTTTGTCTTTTTCTCTTCCGTTTTCCGAATAATGCTGGCTGCCGTCAGTTTCGATAATCAGCTTTGCGGCAGGGCAGTAGAAATCAACGATGTAATTTCCGATGTTTTTCTGCTTGTAAAACTGATAACCTTTCAGTTGCTTTCTCCTGATCTCTGACCAGAGCCGCCTTTCGACGTCGGTCATGTTTTTTCGCAGGCTTCTGGCAGCGGGTTTCAGGTTTTTGTTGTATGGAAGCATGAAAATGTTCCTTATTATAACATTTTTTTGTCGCAGAGAAATCCCCCCGGCCCCCTTTAGAAAAGGGGGAGGAAAGATACTTCCCGCAATTCCGGGCCCTTTTTGCAAAGGCACACTTTAAAGTCCCCCCTTTTTTAAAGGGGGGATTTAGGGGGGATTTCTCTCACCGCACAGAAATCCCCCCCCTTTAGAAAAGGGGGGAGGAAAGATACTTGCCGCAATTCCGGGCGTCTTTTTGAAAAGGGGCACTTTAAAGTCCCCCCTTTTTTAAAGAGGGGATTTCTCTCGCAGCACAGAAATCTCCCGGCCCCTTCCAGATCCTCCGGCAGCCTCACGATTCATTGAAATGGTAACGGACTGATATTTTCAGGGTTTACAAGCAAGCCAATCTTGTAACCTGCTTATCATGTCATTCTCGCCTCCATCTCTGCAAAAATATTTTCCAACTCGGCAAGGTTCTTATGCTCAAGTTCTGTTTCGGAATAGACGGCATGCCTGATTATTCGCTGGATCATCAGTATCTCACCGATCAGCTTTCCTTTTTTGATTCCGATAATCTCCCCTTTTTCCATTCCGATACGTTCGGCAGTTGTCACATACTGCATTTTTCGTTCTCAAACTTTATGATTTCCTTATGATAAACTTTTTCCAGATACTCGGGCAGCCTCATGATCCAGCCAATAAAGCGACGGAGATTGATAATCTCGGACTCGCCGAAGCCCTGTTTGTAAAGTGTTTCTCCGTCTCAAAAATTCCCCGGGATTTTCGTCTGAATGCCACATATTTTTTGTGTCAGATATTTATAAGTTCGGCTGATTCCCCTGAAATCCTGGCCAGTTCCGCAAACATATTTTTCAATTCCTCAACAGTTTTATCCTTAAGTTCTTCCTTGGAAAATCCGGTCTGTCTGATCAGACGCTGGGCAATCAGTATCTGGGCGATTAATGCCCCTTTTTCTATTCCCTTTTCTATTCCCTTTTCTTCTCCGATACGTTCGGCAGTTGTCACATATTGCATTTTTCTTTCCTCCTCAAACTTAATGATTTCCTGATGATAAATTTTTTCCAGATCCTCCGGCAGCCTCATGATCCAGTCAATGAAGCGGTAGAGATTGATAATATCGGATTTGCCGAAACCCCGTCTGTAAAGTTCTCTGGTCAGTCCGATCTTATAATGAAAGCGTTTCCGGGCGTCCTTTTTTGTTTCCATGGTTCGCAGATGGGCTGCCACGGCTATTGCAAAAACATTATCTGATTTCTCAAGCTCTTTCAGATTCTTTCCGTAATCCAGGATTTTGACCATACGGAAACGGATCGCCATCCTGCAGCCCCATAATTTGTGGGAATATACGCAGGGACGCCAGCCGGGGTTGTCATCCGCAAGCACCGCGAGACTGACAACCGGGCGTTCGTAAACGTCATAAATCCGGTAGTTGTAAACAAAAGTCCTGCGGGGAAAATCCGTCTTCTTCTGAGCCTGCACTTCCGCATGGGCCAGCACCCATGCCTCTTCCCCGTTTTTTTTCCACACCCGGAACAGCTTGTCGGCCAGACGGCCCCCGGTTTCCGCCTCACGGGTGATCTGGCGCAGTTCTTTGTCCAGCGAGTCGTAGCCTCTGCTCCAGTCAATTTTAAGAGCCAGATCGGGAAAGAAAAAGATAGTGAACTGCTCGAAATAAGCGGTCAGGATGTCTTTCCACGGGCTGTCGTAGTCGTCACGCTGAGTCATTTTTGTCTCCTTGTTATTAAATTTCGACCCTTTAGAAAAGGGGGAAAAAACAGTGTCTAAAGTCCCCCCTTTTTTAAAGGGGGGATTTCTCTCACCGCACAAAAATCCCCCCCCCTTTAGAAAAGGGGAGAGAAAAAAAATACCCTCACTTCTGAGTTCCTTTTGCAAAGGCCCTTAAAAACGGTGTCTAAAGTCCCCCCTTTTTTAAAGGGGGGATTTAGGGGGGATTTCTCTCGTCCGCACAAAAATCCCCCCCGGCCCCCCTTTAGAAAAGGGGGGAGAAAAGATACCCGCCGTACTTCTCAGCCCTTTTTGAAAAGGCACACTTTAAAGTCCCCCTTTTTTAAAGGGGGGGGGAAAGATACTTCCCGCAATTCCGGGCCCCTTTTTGAAAAGGGCTTTAAAGTCCCCCCTTTTTTAAAGGGGGGATTTAGGGGGGATTTTTTTCGCCCGAACAAATACCGACCTCACTTCTGAGTTCCCTTTTCGATTTTTATTACTTTCTCAGTCCCCTGTATGTGATGTATTCACGTTTATTTTGTGAAAAATTCACATTCACTCATCCAGATACGCAATTTTTTTGTCTGCCTCAAGCGAATCCGTTTACGC
>JAUCGG010000160.1 GCA_030378015.1 Desulfococcaceae bacterium HSG8 | reverse complement strand
TATATAATGTACACTGTGATATGTCAAGGATAATATCATATCCTGATAATTCCAGAATGAATTGTATCCTTTATTGATGCTGTAAAAAGTGGTAATGAAAATGCTCACGAATGATGTTTCTGAAACCTTTGCCCTGTTGAATTCTTTGAAGCAGAGGCTGTCCCGTGATCCTTTGCAACAGCACTATCGCCGATGATTTGAAAAGAGTGCAAAAACAGAGCGAAGCGGTTTTTTGCACCGCAAAGAGCAAAAAACCGCTTCGCTCTGTTTTTGCACTCCTTCTGTGTCAGTTGTCCCCAATTTTCAGCCTCGGCTTTGTTATTTTTTGGGAACTTCAAACTTCTTGCAAAAACCTGTAAGATGCTGTAAAATTATTTGTCAGATTGTCAGAAACACACAAAACACAAAACACAAAACACCATTTCATATAAAATCATGTCCGTATATTCATATAAAGCAGCCGACACTTCCGGCAAAATCGTCAGGGGAACACTTGAAGGGCCCGATGAAAGAGGGGTGGCAGGCAGGCTCCAAGATATGGGATATATACCCATAAAAATCAGCCAGGCCGCAAAAGAGCCTGGAAAACTTGACATTGACCTGTCAAAGAGTATCTTTAAACTTTTTGCAAGGGTCAGCACCAAAGATGTGATGCTTTTTACCCAGGACCTTTCCGCGCTGCTGGGCGCGGGGCTTCCGGTTGACAGGGCCCTTTCCATACTGACAGATACAACGGAAAAAGAAAAATTCAGAGAGATTATCAGGGATGTGCTGAAGGCGGTTCAGGGGGGAAGTTATCTGTCCGATGCTATGGCAAAATATCCCCAGGCGTTTTCAAACTTTTATGTAAACATGATCAGGGCCGGGGAGGCCGGGGGCGTCTTGGAGGCCGTGCTGGGGAGGCTGGGCATATTCCTGGAAAATACCCAGGATCTAAAAGATTTTGTGAAATCAGCGCTGGTCTATCCTGTGTTCCTGCTGTTCATGGGCGGGATATCGATTATCATCCTCCTGACCTTTGTGATCCCCAAATTCTCCGTCATGTTTTCCGATATGGGGCAGGCAATTCCTCTGTCAACACAGATTCTGCTGGGAATCAGCAACGGGCTGAGAGACTTCTGGTGGGTGATTCTCCTCGGTATGATCACTGTTTATTTCCTATTTCGGCAGTATGCCAAAACCCCGGGCGGACAGGTAAAGGTGGACAGATTCAAGCTGAATCTTCCCCTTGGGGGAGAAGTAATCAGGAAGATAGAAGTGGCTCGGTTTGCAAGAACCCTGGGGACCCTGATTCGGAGCGGGGTACCGATTTTGCAGGCTATTGACCTGGTCAGGGGAATTATAGGCAACAGAGTAGTGGCCGGATCAATGCAGCAGATTCATGAAAGGGTCAAAGAAGGAGAAAGGCTTTCAAAACCGCTTACAGATACCGGGATTTTTCCCTCCCTTGCTGTTCAGATGATAACAGTGGGAGAAGAATCCGGGAAGCTGGATGAGATGCTGCTGAGAGTGGCGGACAACTATGAGAAGGTGGTGAGAAACCTGGTAAAAAGACTGATAAACCTCTTGGAGCCGTTTATGATCCTCGTGATGGGAATGGTGGTGGGGTTCATCGTCATATCCATGCTGATGGCCATCTTCAGCATGAATGATATGCCATTTTAAATGTGAGTTGTCCGTCGTCCGTTGCAACTGACAACTGACGACTGATAACTGACCACTGACAACTGACGACTGATAACTGACAACTGACAACTGACAACTGATGACTGATAACTGATGACTGACAACTGATGACTGACAACTGATGACTGACAACTGATGACTGATAACTGACAACTGATAACTGACAACTGATAACTGATAACTGACAACTGATGACTGACAACTGATGACTGACAACTGATGACTGACAACTGACGACTGACCACTGATGACTGACAACTGACGACTGACCACTGACCACTGACGACTGACAACTGACGACTGACAAATAAGGAGCATACTGATGCAAAAGAACACAAGAAAAGAACACGGATTCACCCTGATCGAACTATTGATTGTTATGGTTATCCTGGGGCTTCTCGCTGCCCTGGTGGGTCCCCGCATGTTCGGAAAGGTCGGGGCTTCCAAACAGAAAACTGCCAAAGCCCAGATATCGCTTTTTGAAACAGCGATTGACAGTTACAGGCTTGAGGTCGGTAAATTTCCGACAACAGAACAGGGATTGAAGGCCCTTAGAATCAGACCTGACGACGTGGAAGAGAAAAAATGGATGGGGCCGTATCTGCCCAAGGAGATACCCCTTGACCCCTGGGAAAATCCTTATGTTTACAGATGTCCCAGCGAACACGGGGATTACGAGATTATTTCCTACGGTTCGGACGGACAACCCGGGGGAGAGGATGAGAATACGGACATTGTCAGTTGGAAAAACATCGGGAGATAAAGGATTTTCGCTTCTTGAGCTTCTGGTTGTCCTAGTTCTCATGAGCCTGGTTTCAGCGCTTGTGGCTCCCAGACTGTCGGGGTCCCTGGACAGCATGAATTCAAAAACAACTGCCAGGAAAATCGCCGCGTCCCTGCGGTATGCCAGAAGTCAGGCCGCATCCCAGGGAATCACACATATAGCGGTGTTTGACGGGGTTAAAAAGAGGCTGACGATCACCACTTCCCCGGAAGCACCCGAAGATGAGGCGGACAGGGCGAAAATATATGATTTGCCCGGGGAAATCCGGATGGAAGGCAGGGGCGCGGATCATATCAGGACAGATCCTTTCCAAATCGCATTCTATCCAAGTGGCAGCAGCAGCGGGGGGGAGATTTTTATTACAGATGAAAAGGAGAGGCTGTATAAAATAACGGTTGATTTTATTACGGGGACTGTCCGATTAATTGAAACGTGAAACGTGAAACGTGAGGCGTGATTCAGAGCCGTAGTGGCTTGAAAGCGAGGAAGTGATTTATGGAAAATGTTTTTCCCGAACCGATAAGAAAGCTGCCTGAAGCAGATATTCCGCTGAAAGGCATCAGGGCTTATCTTTCCCAGTCAGAAAATCATCAGGTAATATTCATGGAATTTCAAGAAGATACTGATTTGCCTGAACATTCACATGCCGCGCAGGTCGGCTTTGTTATAGAAGGGAGAATTGACCTGATCATAAACGGCAGGAAACAGTCTTATACCAAAGGAGATCAATACTACATTCCGGCAGGTGTAAAGCATTCGGGTAAAATTTATTCCGGTTATGCAGATATTACTTTTTTTGATGAACCGGGCAGATATGATAAGAAACATTAGTGTTTTGTGTTTAGTGTTTTGTATTTATAAATCCGTTATAATCAGATTTTTTTCGTGTGTTTCGTGGTATATTCTCTTAGAAAGTCTTCGGCGAATCCTAAATGTCATCAATTGAAAAAACTGAACTGAGAACCGGATTTACGACCGGCGCGGCCGCCGCGGCCGCCGCCAAAGGTGCCCTTTACCTGCTTTTGCAAGGCACAGCTCCGAAATCCGTCAGAATTGACTTCATCGGAGGCGGTCACAGGGAAATTGATCTCCATACCTGTCACCGCGATGGTAGCAAAGCCATCTGTACAGTGATAAAGGACGCAGGTAATGATCCGGATGTAACCCACAAAGCAGAGATCGGAGCCTGTGTTGAGGTAACCAATGTTCCTGTTCCCGAAATCCGAATCACCGGGGGAAAAGGCGTTGGAAAAGTAACAAAGCCGGGTCTGGAAATACCGCCGGGAAAATCCGCAATTAATCCGGGACCCCGGGAGATGATCAGGACAGCCGTAAATGATGTGCTGTCTGAAACAAAATCGCCTGCTGCTTTGTCCGTTCATCTGGAAGTATTTGTCCCTGAAGGTGAACACTTGGCAAAACGGACATTGAACTCAAGGCTGGGTATTATCGGAGGTATTTCCATCCTGGGAACCACCGGGATTGTCCGCCCCATGTCCCATGAAGCTTATATCATGGCGATTCGATCCGCGCTTTCGGTTGCCAGGGCCTGCGGATTAAAGCGGGTGTTTTTCACAACCGGCAGGCGCAGTGAAAAACATGCCCAGCGGATCTGGGCGGATGATCAGGAAGAAGCATTTGTCCAGATCGCCGATTTTTTTAAAATGTCACTGGAGTTTGCATCGGAAGCGGGGTTTGAAACCGTGGTCCTGACCGTATTTTTCGGGAAAGCCGTGAAAATGGCTTACGGAATTCCCCATACCCATGCGGCAAAATCAGATATGTGCATGAAAAAGCTTTCCCAGTGGGCGGCTCAGACCACCGGGAATCCGGTAATCGCTCAAAGGATTCTCAGGGCAAATACAGCCAGGCAGTCGTTTTTTATGTTGAACGATGAGTACCCGGATGTGATTGCCCGTGTGGGAATGGAAATGATCAGGTCTGCAGAAAATTTTATTAAGGGGAACATCCGGGTACGCGCCGTAATCTTGGATTTTGACGGGCATATTGTGTTTGATTCCCAAGAACTGAAACAAAAATACTGACATCAGCGATTATCAGCAGATCGAAAAGTTTCAGGTAAACCCCGTTAAACAGTGGATTCCGGGGAACGTCCATGACCTGTCGGTCACAACGAAACATGAAAGTCTCCGGAGTGCCAAACTTACAGTCTGGAGTGTGTATACGCAAGCTTCGCTTCGCCAGCTTACGCAATGCCAAACTATAAGTTTGGCACTCCGTCGAAAAAGAATTTCAGGAAAAGCACTGGCTTCTTATAAAAAGGAGGAAGCTCAGGTCGTCATGATGCTGGCTTCAGCCTGCTTCAGGTTTCAGCCCCGGAATTATCCCGGGGCTTCTCTCTGGCAGATGGACTCCAACTGGCGATGATTCCGGCCATACAAATCAGGAACGCGCCGACCCACGTCAGCAGGTCAAGGGTCTCATCCCAGAAAAGCCAGCCGATGAGAGTAGAAAAAATTATGCTTCCGTAGCTGAAAGGCCCCACCCGGGCTGCTGCGGCAAGACTGTAACCTTTTGTCAGCATGAACTGACCCACTACAGCAAGAAAACCGATCAGAACAAGCAGACACCATGCATCCCCCTGCGGAAGCTGCCGGGACCAGAGCAGGGGAACAGCAGAGATCGGTGTGGATAGCAGGGTAAAATAAAAAACGATCCGCACGGGAGGCTCGGATGCGGACATGCGCCTGATGCTCACCATTGCAAGAGCAACCAGGATGCCGGCGCCCAGTCCGACAAAAGCCAGCGGCCGGAAAATTTCCCTGTCGGGCTTGAGAATCAGCAAAACACCGATAAATCCGATGATAATAGCGTTCCGTACCCGGGGAGATACCGGCTCCTTCAACCACAGGTATGCGACAATCGGGATAAACAGCGGTGCCGTAAATGTAAATAAAACAGCTTCTGCAAGCTGCATATTAGCGATCAGATAAAAAAAACAGTACATGGCTCCAAGCCCTGATGCACAACGCGCTAGGTGAAGCCTGAAATGCTCTGTCTTTATACCCCCGGATGGCGGGCGGTGCAATACCCAGGGTAAAAGAAAAACCAATGCACAAAGGTTGCGGAAGAAGACGATCATCTCGTTTGAAAGCGAAGCGGAAAGCATCTTGACGAGAGCGCACAGCATTGCAATCGTCAATGATGACCCCAATACAAAAAGAGCGCCTGTAACCGGGCGATCACGAAGTTCATTTGCAGTATAATTCATATTCGAATAAAATCTTTTTCGGGTGTTGCGAAAAGGATTTTCGTACTCCTTTGCAGAGCTTATTTCTGCTTTACCATGTAGTCATCCAGGGCTTCGTGCAGGGATGCAGCGGCAAGGAAAGCGCAATGTTTGTTTTCTTCGGGAAGTCCTCCCAATTTTTCCAGGATGCTCTCTCCTGTGACTTCAACGAGTTCGTCGGAGGTTTTTCCGACAGCCATTTCAGCAGCAAACGATCCGCATACCATGCTTGATCCGCAGCCATCTGTCTGAAACAAGGCTTCTTTTACCCGATCTTCTTCAAATTTAAGGAATATATCAATTGTGTCCCCGCATCCCCCCTTTACCCTCCCATACCCGTCAGGCGATTCCATAGTTCCCATATAAAGCGGATTCCGCCATCGTTGGTATGCAGTTTCTCCGAAAGCCTCTTTTGTCTCCTCATAAATCTGTTCCTGTAACTGCTGAACAAAATTATCAAGTGCGTCGCTCATTATGATTCTGCCCTCATTTTTTTAAGAAACCCGGCTTTTTCGGACAGGTGTTTTCCTTCTGCCTGAAAAAAGCCGGGTTTCTTTGCTGTTCATCTTTTTTGTCCCGTACACACTTTCATATGTTTTCCGATTTTAACCCGGAAACCACCGTTTGCAAAAGTTATTATTTATTATAGCAGAATATGTCGGATGTCAATGATTAGATGATTAGTTCAGCAATTTTAATTTGGAAATTAGCCGGACTCTCTCTGTCGGAAGTTTCAGCCGTTTTCAATAATCGGACGTACCAATCCTGCTGCCTTACTTTTCATCTGGTGAAAAATAAGGTTCCGGATACGTTTTTCAAATCGTCCACGGGAAGATTTTTTTCTTTTTTTATCACACTGAAGATGTCCTCTCTGCAACCTGTTTTCTCAGCCGGGGCTCTTTAACGGATCAGATTGAGCAACTATTACAAATACAGATAAAAATAAATGCTTTGTTTGTCCGGTTTACAGCTTACAGATCTGGCTCCTTGACAAGTGTGACGAAACCGGATATGAGTGAATGTGTGGCATAACCTGAAAAACAAGGAGTCCGTTGATGAGCAAGAGCGATCAGCATTTACTGTGAAATACGGTTTCGCTCATGACAAAGAGAAAGGAAAACCGGAGAAAACCTTATATCATGTAAAGATCATCACTGCCCGCCTGAATTCCGTTCCGGGCGGACACCATATTATTGAAAGCACCCCGCCAGAAAAACCGTCAGATATTTCCTCACTGATCAGCTCACCCGGGAAGCCGGCAGGATTATCTCCGTTCACAGTTACCGATGGGTGATTGAGGAATTCTTCAGGAATGCCAAACAACTGAGTGATATGGAAGGAGCCACTGTCAGAAGCGGGCAGGGTGTGGCAACAGCGTTATGTCCGGTGTTCCGGACTGACCTCCTCCTCCGTCTCGAACACTGTAAGCAAAGCACTGCCGGAGGAGTCATCAATAGTCCAGTATGAGAACTCGAAATCTTTCATAGAAAAAGTTCAGGATGATGAGGAGTTTGTCAGAAAACGGAATTTGGCTGCTTAAAGCAAAAAGTATGCCCAAATATCAATTTTTCAAAGAACTATTTTTCAAAAACTCAGGAAAATGAATAAACAGACAAAGAGGCCGGGATCAGGTAAACAGGAACGCTATATTCAGCCATCTATATTGCTGGGATTACGGTTCGGCCCATCTTACGGGTATGAACTTATCCATAATATACAGGATTTCGGTTTTGTGGAAGGACAGGCCCCCCCGGGAATGATATATCGTCATCTCAGGCAGCTTGAAGAAGACGGACTGGTGGTCTCTGAATGGAAAACCGAGGGTACAGGTCCCGCAAAACGCATGTACGCTTTAACCGGAGATGGTGAGGCAGTACTCGGATTATGGATTGACTATATGCAGCGGATGGCAGAGAAGCTTCAGAATTTCATTGAAAAATATCATCGTTCAGACGAGCAGAAATGAAAGTGTTTTGTGTTTAGTGTTTGTCCATCTGCTCCGACTTTCATGTTTCCAGGTGAGTCATTTCAGATAGTTATGAGAACTTACGACTCACGAGATGTTTATATCTCGAAAACCTCGGAGGTCTTCCGCGGGCCGGCTCCGGGGCGAAGCCGGACCTCCGAGGTTTCTGCAAGCGCACACGTCTCCTCCGGGCGATATCCCGAAAACCTCGGAGGTCTTCCGCGGGCCGGCTCCGGGGCGAAACCAGACCTCCGAGGTTTCTGCAAGGGCACACGTCTCCTCCGAGTGATATCCCGAAAACCTCGGAGGTCTTCCGCGGGCCGGCTCCGGGGCGAAATCAGACCTCCGAGGTTTCTGCAAGCTCACGCGTCTCCTCCGAGTGATATCCCGAAAACCTCGGAGGTCTTCCGCGGGC
Source organism: Desulfococcaceae bacterium HSG8 (assembly GCA_030378015.1). GTDB lineage: Bacteria > Desulfobacterota > Desulfobacteria > Desulfobacterales > 4be13 > JAUCGG01. The sequence goes on along the minus strand of JAUCGG010000160.1, from coordinate 6,305 downwards.
CGGCTCCGGGGCGAAATCAGACCTCCGAGGTTTCTGCACGCGCCTTCTCCGGGTGATATCCCGAAAACCTCGGAGGTCTTCCGCGGGCCGGCTCCGGGGCGAAGCCAGACCTCCGAGGTTTTTGCAATCGCCCACGTCTCCTCCGGGTGATATCCCGAAAACCTCGGAGGTCTTCCGCGGACCGGCTCCGGGGCGAAATCAGACCTCCGAGGTTTCTGCAAGCGCACACGTCTCCTCCGGGCGATATCCAGAACATGCAGACAATTATGATAAAAGCGATGTCTTTTTGCATCATTGTCCTCCCTTATCTGAGACCCGCGGCAATGGGCCGATCCGAATCTGCTGCATGATCAACCAGATATTTTTTTATCAACTCCGCTTCCTCGGGTGTCACTTCTTTGCTGATGTCCTTTTTCCTCTTATGTTTGTTTCTTTGAAAAAATCTTTCCCACTGACTTGAGGCGTATCTGACCGGGGCAAATACAGGCCCCTGTCCCCTGCTGTTATGACATTTGCCGCATTTTGTATTGAAAAGCGTCTCCCCGTCTGCAGAACAGGAAGGCGAACAGTAAAAGAGCAGTCCTCCCAGAATAAGAAATGCAAAAGAAATCAATGTTTTTTTCATTTTCACCTCCTGCTGTTTAATTAAGATTAGAAAAAAAATGTCGCAATACGGATGGTCCGAGCCTTACTTATCAGTCTGACATATTGTCAGTCTGTTTTATCTTCACATACCATCATAAATCTTGCTGACTTTTAGGGATTTTGTATTTATTTATGCATGTTCGCATACCTCCGCACAGGATCATCTTATCTTTAGGGGGATAATTTATACTACGTCCAGATGGAAGTCAACAAAATTTCCCGCGTAAGGTTCCGGGAAGGCCTGCACCGGGGATCAATCCCCGGCAGATAGAGCGTAAGGATGCTGAAAGCTCAGCTTTGCGCCTTTCCTTTCCGCCTCCGGGAACGGGCCCGCGGAAGACCTCCGAGGTTTTTCGGGATATCGTCCCGGATGGCCTATGAGCCTGCGTAAACCTCGGAGGTCTGGTTTCCTCCGGGAACGGGTCCGCGGAAGACCTCCGAGGTTTTTCGGGATATTGTCCCGGATGGCCCATGAGCCTGCATAAACCTCGGAGGTCTGGTTTCCTCCCGAAACGGGTCCGCGGAAGACCTCCGAGGTTTTTCGGGATATCGTTCTGAGAGGATTTATGAACCTGCGTAAACCTCGGAGGTCTGGTTTCCTCCGGGAACGGGTCAGCGGAAGACCTCCGAGGTTTTTCGGGATATCGTTCTGAGAGGATTTATGAACCTGCGTAAACCTCGGAGGTCTGGTTTCCTCCGGGAACGGGTCCGCGAAAGACCTCCGAGGTTTTTTCGCGATTCTGCCGGGTTGCCGAGTTTTTATTTTTATTCATGAGAATCACCTCCTGAAAGCTGAATTATAATTCAGGGCCATGATCTTCGTTTCGGCCATTTTACTTAATCTTTATCTTGATCCTGATCGCAACAAAAAAACAGATTAAAGATTAAGAGCAAGATTAAGAACAAGAGCAAATTGTTCAATTGGCCGAAACGAAGATCAATGCCTAATTCAGCTTTTACAGCGGATTTAAGGTGTTATCAATATACAAAAAGTGGCATCCCCAAATCCATTATAATCTGTAAAACCGGACAAATGAAAATTATCATTAATATTTAATTTTCAGACTGTTATATATAAAGACAGTAAACGTGTTAACACCTCTGATTTCTTAAAAATTACACTCAATTAATTTATTGAAAAGGGCTTGACAAAACAAAAAAATATGTTATGATCTGACTGAGCGCTCGTTCAGGAGCGGAGTCATTTATTTAAAGTTTAAATATTTCAGCAATAGAATTGAAAAGTTATGAATCAGCAACTGCAAAGAACAAAAGAGATACCGACCCAGATAAAAAATCCTGACCTTGTTGAACGGAGGCGACGGCAGATTGTTGACGCGGCGGTTCAGCTTTTCATTGAAAAGGGATTTCATAAGACAACAACCAGGCAGATCGCTGCTGCTGCGGGTTTTTCCATCGGCTCCCTGTATGAATACGTAGCATCCAAAGAGGATGTTCTGTACATGGTCTGTGACGCAATTCATGCCGAGGTTGAAAACGGGGTGCAGTCCGCACTTGCGAGATCTGTCGAGGGGCACGATGCACTGACTGAAGTAATCCGGGAATACTTCCTGGTTTGTCATCGGATGTGCGACCATATTCTGCTTCTTTACCAGGAAACCCAGGCACTGCCATCCCAGTGGCGGGAAAAGGTGCTTGAAAATGAAATAAATATTACCGGTATGTTCATGGAAGTGCTGGCGAGTATGGGAACCTCCGGAAACCTGCCCTGCCTGGATGAAAACTCTGTTGAACTTGTGGCTCACAATATTTCCGTATTAGGGCATATGTGGGCATTCAGACGATGGTTTCTGGCTCGTCATTACAGCATCGAAGATTATATAAAGCTCCAAACGGATTTTATATTCGGATTATATGGCGGAAAGTAGGCAGCAAAACACGAATTTCAGAATTAAAGTACCAAGGAGGGGACATGGAAGTAGAAATTTACAAACCCGAAAATCACGTCAGGGTGGTTACGGCAACCTCACTTTTTGACGGGCATGATGCATCCATAAACATTTTCAGAAGAATATTACAGGCTACCGGTGCAGAAGTAATTCACCTTGCTCACAACCGGTCGGTTCAGGAAATTGTGGATGCAGCAGTTGAGGAAGATGCACAGGGCATTGCCGTATCATCATACCAAGGCGGTCATGTCGAATTTTTCAAGTATATGGTGGACCTTCTCAGGGAGAGGAACGCATCAGATATCAGGGTATTCGGCGGCGGCGGCGGCGTTATCGTTCCTGAAGAGATAAAAGAACTGGAAGCTTACGGAGTCGCTAAGATATACTCACCGGAAGACGGTGCAAAGCGAGGGCTCCAGGGGATTATAAACCATATGATCCAGGAGATGGATTTCTCCACTGTCAAAGATAAATCATTTGACTTTGAGACCCTGTCCCCGGATGACAAACTTATGGTTGCCAGGGTCATTACGGCTGTGGAACAGGCAAAAGCTGAGGAAAACGGCCATCTTGCCAAGCTCAGGGCAGAGATTCAGAAAAAGATCGGAGATCGGAAAGTTCCGGTAATCGGCATCACAGGAACCGGCGGGGCCGGGAAATCATCCCTGACAGATGAACTGATTTTACGCCTTCTCCATGATATCAAGGACGTGAATGTGGCCATTGTAAGCTGCGATCCCTCCCGCCGAAAAACCGGCGGTGCGCTCCTGGGAGACAGAATCCGCATGAACGCGATCGGCAATCCGAGGGTTTACATGCGCTCCCTTGCCACCCGTCAGTCCCATACTGAAATTCCCGAGTCTCTCCCGGAGGTCGTGGAGGTTGTAAAAGCCGCAGGGTTTGACCTGGTTATTACGGAGACAGCAGGTATCGGTCAGGGGGATTCTCATATTATTGATCTGACGGATCTTTCGATGTACGTGATGACCAGCGAATTCGGTGCTGCTTCCCAATTGGAAAAGATTGACATGCTCGACTATGCGGATATCGTTGCTGTAAACAAATTTGAAAAACGGGGCGGCGAAGACGCGGTTCGGGATGTCAGAAAGCAGATCCAGCGCAACCGGAATGCCTGGGACAAGTCTCCCGAAGACATGCCTGTATTCGGAACCATTGCTTCCAAATTCAATGATGACGGCGTTACAGGGCTTTATCATACACTCCTGGATACGATTGCGGAAAGGACAGGCGTAAGATTTGAATCCGGTATTCCGAAATCCGAGACAAAGACATCCACGTCAAAAACCATAATTGTCCCGCCGGAGCGCACCCGTTATCTTGCTGAAATTTCGGATGCAGTCAGAACCTATCATCAGTACACGGAGGAACAGGCCGAGGCCCTGCGGAGAGCCTGGCATCTGAAAGAGACAGCAAAGGCTGTAAGCGGGGACGATCTGGAGGGGGATACTTCCGAACTCCTGGCGCGGCTGAAGAAAGAAATCGCAAAAGCAGAAGATGCCCTGGCCAAAGACACGACAGACATGATGGAGCAGTGGAAAAAGATAAAGGATGCCTATTCCGGAGACGAACTGGTTTATACGGTCAGGGGACGTGAAATCAGGGTTCCGCTGTTTACCGAATCCCTTTCTCACCAGAAAATACCCAAGATATGCCTTCCCGGGTTCAAAGACCCCGGGGAAATTTACAGGTGGATGCGGCGGGAAAACCTTCCCGGGTATTTTCCCTACACAGCAGGTGTATTCCCGTTAAAGCGGGTGGGCGAAGATCCCACACGGATGTTCGCGGGCGAGGGAGACCCTGACAGAACCAACAGGAGGTTCAGACTGCTGTCTGCCAACTACGAGGCAAAACGGCTTTCCACAGCATTTGACTCAGTCACCCTGTACGGTTATGACCCTGAAATGCGTCCTGATATCTACGGTAAGGTGGGTACTTCCGGCGTGAGTGTCTGTACATTGGATGACGTCAAAGTGCTTTACGGCGGTTTTGAACTGTGCGCGCCCAACACCTCTGTTTCCATGACCGTCAACGGCCCTGCCCCGCTCATGCTTGCCATGTTCCTGAATACTGCCATTGAGCAGCAGGTGGATAACTTCAGGGAGGAAAAGGGGAGAGAACCTGATGAAAAAGAATACCAGGAGATTCGCTCCATGGTTCTTAGTAATGTCCGCGGAACGGTTCAGGCAGACATTCTCAAGGAGGATCAGGGACAGAACACCTGCATTTTTTCCATTGAATTCGCGCTGAAGATGATGGGAGATATCCAGGAATATTTTGTGGAGAACAATGTCCGCAATTTCTATTCTGTCTCCATTTCAGGATATCACATTGCAGAGGCCGGTGCGAACCCGATCTCTCAGCTCGCGTTCACGCTCTCCAACGGATTCACATACGCTGAATATTATATTTCCCGAGGAATGTCGATTGATACCTTCGGGCCGAATCTGTCCTTCTTCTTTTCCAACGGCATGGATCCTGAATATACAGTTATCGGCAGGGTGGCACGTCGGATATGGGCCATTGCCATGCGAGAAAAATATGATGCGTCGCCCCGTTCCCAGATGCTGAAATATCACATCCAGACCTCGGGACGCTCCCTGCACAGCCAGGATATCCAGTTCAACGATATCCGTACCACACTCCAGGCTCTTTGCGCGATTTACGACAACTGCAACAGCCTTCACACCAACGCGTTTGACGAGGCCATTACCACCCCGAGTACGGAATCTGTCCGCCGAGCGCTCGCTATCCAGCTTATTATCAACCGGGAGTGGGGACTGGCAAAGAACGAGAATCCGCTCCAAGGCAGCTTTATAGTTGAAGAACTGACAGACCTGGTTGAGGAAGCTGTACTTTCCGAGTTCGATAAAATTACCGAACGCGGTGGAGTTCTGGGGGCAATGGAAACCGGGTACCAGCGGAGCAAAATCCAGGAAGAATCCATCTATTATGAGACATTGAAACATAATGGAAGATTCCCGGTCGTCGGTGTCAACACCTTCCGCGATCCTGACTCCGGTGATGATCTGGATGAAACAGTTGCATGTCTTGAACTGGCCAGGGCAACTGAGGAAGAAAAGGAATCCCAGTTGCAACGTCTTCAGGCTTTTCATGAGCGCTATGAAACAGAAGCCCCTGCAGCGATAGATCGTCTCCAGAAGGCGGCTCTGTCAGGGGAGAACATATTCGCGGAACTGATGAACACTGTCAGGGTGTGTTCCCTCGGGCAGATCACCCAGGCCTTGTATGATGTGGGCGGGCAGTATCGGCGGAATATGTAGAGAATTATAAGATCAGACCCCGGAATCAATTCCGGGGCTGAAGCCGGCTATTCACGGTTTTTAATTTGTATCAGCCGACAAAACTTCGCATAAAACATAAAACAGCGAGGAGTGCGGAACTTACAGTTTCGCTGTAAGTCCGATACTCCTCGGTGGAAACGAAACTGCATACACTGCAGGGAACCCACCATTTTTTGTTGCACAGATTGCATTTACTCAAGTTTCGCACCCCTGTGAGTACCCGCATATCAAGGGTATTCGCAGATAATCGGTATCGGAAATTTGGCTTTTTTCATTTTTGGGTCAACGTAAAATCAGATAATTAAGTAGTATCTGCTGAATTTCTCTTTTCCCTTGACTTTCATGCTGTTGTATGGCATTTTCGTAGCCTGCGATCTGAGAGCCTCCTGTGAAATTTCTGACAAAATTGTGAGAGGGAGACCAGGGA